>DATBLL010000189.1:0-32046 GCA_036555425.1 Alphaproteobacteria bacterium
TCAGCCCATGTCCACCTTCCTTCTCATCGCGGCCATCGTGTGCGCGCTCGGCGCCGTGGCGTCGCTGCTGACCGGCGTCATCGGCATGTCCGGCCGCGAGTTCAACAGCAAGTACGGCAACAAGCTGATGCGCGCGCGCGTCGGCTTCCAGTTCGCGGCTGTGGCGCTGCTCTTCTTGTACTGGCTCTCGCTGAAGCCATAAGCTTCGGCGCCATGGTGAAGCTCGACAAGATCTACACGCGCGGCGGCGACAAGGGGCAGACCTCGCTCGGCGACGGCACGCGCGTCGCCAAGCACGATCCGCGCGTCGACGCCTACGGCACCGTCGACGAGTGCAACAGCATCCTCGGCCTTGCGCGCCTCCACATGGCCGGCGACGCCGAGGCCGATGCGATGCTGGGGCGCATCCAGAACGATCTCTTCGATTTGGGCGCCGATCTCTGCACGCCCGAGCAGGAGAATCCGAAATGGCCGCCGCTGCGCATCGTCGCCGCGCAGACCGAGCGGCTCGAGCGCGAGATCGACGCGATGAACGAGAAGATCCCGCCGCTCAAATCCTTTGTCCTGCCGGGCGGGTCGGAGGCGGCGGCGTGGCTGCATTTGGCGCGCACCGTCGCGCGCCGCGCCGAGCGCGAGATTACGGCGCTGGCCGAGGTTCAGCCGATCAGCCCCGAGGCGGTCAAATACATCAACCGGCTGTCGGATCATCTCTTTGTCATGGCGCGCCGGCTCAACGCCAACGGCGCCGGCGACGTGCTCTGGGTGCCGGGAAAGAACCGGTAGCGGCTGGGCGGAGATGCCGCCGCGCGGGAACGCACCCGCGCAACGAGTATCTGCAAAGAAACCGCTGCCCACCCGAATTAGGGCGCGCTCTTGCGTGTTCAGAACAGAAGGCGTTCCGCGCCGCCGGTTCCGGTTGCCGGATGGCATACCAGGCGATTATTGTGCCAGACGCATGCCTCGCCTACACTCCGGACCCGCGCGGACACGGAAGCCGGTCGACCACGAGCAAGCGTCCGCAACAATCGGCATTTTTCCCGGGAGGAAAGCCAATGACCACCCAAGACGAGAAGCTCGTTGCCGCGCGCAAGAGCCGCCGCGGTTTCCTCAAGGCCGGCACGGCTGCGGCCGTTGCCGGAGCAGCGCTGGCGATGCCAAATATCTCGCGCGCCCAGACTACGACCCTGAAGATGCAGGGCTCGTGGGGCGCCAAGGACGTCTTCAACGAGATGGCGCAAGACTACATCGAGCGCGTCAACACGATGGCCGGCGGCCGGCTCAAGATCGACTACCTGCTCGGCGGCGCGGTCGTGCATCCTTTCAGCGTGTTCGACGCGGTCCACCAGGGCGTGCTCGACGGCGCGCATACGGTCACCGTCTATTGGTACGGCAAGCATAAGGCGGCGTCGCTGTTCGGCACCGGCCCGGTGTTCGGCTTCAACGCCAATGAGGGTCTCGGCTGGATCCACAACGGCGGCGGCAAGGAGCTGTTCGAAGAGCTCCAGACCCAGATCATGAAGGTCAACATCAAGAGCTTCTTCGCGATGCCGATGCCGACCCAGCCGCTCGGCTGGTTCAAGAAGCAGATCAAGAGCGCGGCCGATCTCAAAGGCCTCAAATACCGCACCGTTGGCCTGGCCGCCGACCTGTTCCAGGCCCTGGGCGCGGCCGTCTCGCAGCTGCCGGGCGGCGAGATCGTGCCGGCGATGGAGCGCGGCCGCATCGACGGGTTCGAGTTCAACAATCCGACCTCGGACCGCCGCTTCGGCGCCCAGGACGTGGCCAAGATCTACATGATGGGCAGCCACCACCAGGCCACCGAGTACTTCGAGATCATGTTCAACCGGACCAAGTTCAACGCCCTGCCCAAGGAGCAGCAGGCGATCCTGCAATACGGCGCCGAGGCCGTCTCCTCTGCCAACGAGTGGAAGGCGTACGACTATTACTCGAAGGACCTCGTGGAGCTCCGTGAGAAGGACAAGGTCCAGGTCTTCCGCACGCCGAAGGACGTGTTCGATGCGCAGATCAAGGCCTGGGACGGCCTCATCGCCGGCCTCGCCCAGGACCCCTTCATGAAGAAGGTGATGGACTCGCAGAAGGCGTGGGTGAAGCGGGTGGTGTACTACAGTCTCTTCAACGCGACCGACTACCGCGGCGCCTACGAGCATCATTTCGGAAAGCTGGCGCTCTAAGCTCGATCCGGACGATGCCGGCACTCTCGACACGGGGCGGCGCCATCCAGCGCCGCCCCGGCTTTGATTTGAGGGCCAAGCGCGGGCATCATCCGCCCCGGCGCCTGGATTCGGGGCGGGCGCTCGAACGGCGCAGCGGAGCACGACCATGAACGCTTTCTTGATCACCGTCGACAAGATCAGCGCCGGTATCGGCAAGACCTTCGGTTGGACGATCATCATCCTCACGCTTGGCGCGTCCTACGAAGTGATCGTCTCGTCGGGACCGGTCCGCGCCATCACCGGTTCGCTGCCGACCACCTGGGGCTACGATTTCAGCTACATCATGTACGGCACCCTGCTCTTGATGACGGGCGCCTACACGCTCTCGCGCAACGGCCATGTGCGCGGCGACTTCCTCTACCGAAATTGGCGCCCGCGCTTTCAGGCGGGCATGGATCTCACGATCTACATCGTGGGCTTCCTGCCCGCGATCCTGGCGCTGATCTATGCGGGCTATCAGTTTGCGGTTTATTCCTGGCAATTCAAGGAGAAGAGCATCTTCAGCCCGGCCGGCGTGCCGGTCTACACGCTGAAGACGCTGATCCCGATCGCCGCCACGCTGATGCTCGTCCAGGGCATCGCCGAGATGATCCGCTGCGTCATCTGCCTCAAGACCGGGGCTTGGCCGCAGCGCCTGGCCGACATCGAAGAGCTCGAAACCGCGATCCTGCACGAGCAGCAGCGCCTGCAGGAGATCGAAGCCAAGAAGTAAGACTCGGGGCGTCCTGGGGGGAAATTGAACGATGGATACGGCGGAAATCGGCATCCTCATGCTGGCCATCTTCGTGGCCAGCATCTTCTTGGGCTTCCCCATTGCCTTCACCTTGCTGGCCTTGGGTTTCGGCTTCGGCTACGCGCTCAAGGGCGACATCATCTTCAATCAGGTCATCATCAAGGCCTACGAGATCACCACCAACGACGTGCTCGTGGCCGTGCCGCTCTTCCTGTTCATGGGCTATATCGTCGAACGAGCGAATATCCTCGACCGATTATTCCATTCGCTTCAAATCGCCGCGCGCAACGTGCCCGGCTCGCTCGCCGTCGCCACGCTGATCACCTGCTCGCTGTTCGCGACCGCGACCGGCATCGTCGGCGCGGTGGTGACGCTGATGGGTCTGCTCGCCTTCCCGGCAATGTTGAGGGTCGGTTACGACCAGAAACTTGCCTCGGGGGTGATCTGCGCCGGGGGATGCCTCGGCATTCTCATCCCACCCAGCGTTCTCCTGATCTTGTACGCGGCGCTCGCGGGAATCTCGGCCGTCCGCCTTTATGCCGGCGCGTTCATCCCCGGCTTCATGCTGGCCGGACTTTATGTCGTCTATGTCATCAGCCGCGTGGTCTTGAACCCCAGCCTCGCGCCGAAGCTGCCCAAATCCGAAACCGAGGTTCCGCTCGGGCAAATCCTCTATGAGTTGCTCACGTCCTTCTTCCCGCTAGCCATGCTGATTCTCCTGGTCCTCGGCGCGATCATGTTCGGCTGGGCGACGCCGTCCGAGGCGGCGGCGGTCGGCGCGCTCGGCGCGATGGTGCTAGCCGCCGGATACGGGTCGCTGAACTTCCAGCGCCTGCGCGAGGCCGTCTACCTCACGGCGCGGACCACAGCCATGGTGTGCTGGCTGTTCATCGGCTCGTCGACCTTCGCCTCGGTCTTGGGCGATTACGGCGGCGATCAGCTCATCGCCGGCTTCTTCAAGGGCCTCGATCTCTCGCCCTGGCAATTCATGCTGGTCAGCCAGGTCATCATCTTCCTCCTCGGCTGGCCGCTCGAGTGGACCGAGATCCTCATCATCTTCGTGCCGATTTTCCTGCCGCTGCTGAAGATATACAACATCGATCCGATGTTGTTCGGCATCATGGTGGCGCTCAACATCCAAACTGCATTTCTTTCGCCGCCCGTCGCGATGGCCTGCTTTTACTTGAAGGGCGTGGCCGGGAAACAAGTCACGATCAACACGATCTTCGCCGGCGCGATGCCCTTCATGTACATGATCTTCTTCGCCATGTTGCTGCTGTACATCTTCCCCGGCCTTGCGACGTGGCTGCCGTCCTATCTCTACGACGTAAGATAGCGCCGGCACACCCAACGAATGGATGACCTGCATCTCCTGACCGCGAGCGAAGCCGCGCGGCTCATCCGCGAGGGCCGCGTCACCTCGAAGGAGCTAGTGGAAGCGTGCCTGGCGCAAATCGATGCGCACGAACCCGAGGTGCAGGCCTGGCACTATCTCGACCGCAGATATGCGCTTGAGCAGGCCGAGACGGCCGACGCGGCCCACAAGGCCGGCAAGCCCCACGGCCCGCTCCACGGCGTGCCGGTCGGCGTCAAGGACGTGTTCGACACGCGCGATATGCCGACCGAGAACGGCTGCGCGCTCCATGCGGGCCGCACGCCGCGCCACGACGCGGCCGCGGTCGCTCTCTTGCGCGAGGCCGGGGCCATCATCCTCGGCAAGACCGTCACGGCCGAGCTCGCCTATTACACGCCGGGCAAGACGCGCAATCCACACGATCCGCAACGCACGCCGGGCGGCTCCTCGAGCGGCTCGGCGGCGGCCGTCGCTGCCGGCATGGTGCCGTTGGCACTCGGGACGCAAACCAACGGCTCCACCATCCGCCCTGCTTCGTTCTGCGGCGTCTACGGCTACAAGCCCACGCACGGCCTCGTCTCGCGCCGGCATTGCCTCAGGCTCTCGCGCACGCTCGATCATGTTGGGCTCTTCGCGCGCACGCTCGAGGACATCGCGATCGCCGGCGAGGCGCTGATGCGCTTCGACGAGGAAGACCCGGACACGCGCCCCGCGGCGCCGCCGCCGCTCGTGCGCGTGCTGGCCGAGGAGCCGCCGGTCGAGCCCAAACTCGCCTTCGTCGAGACGCCCGCCTGGGATCAGGCCGAAGCCGTTGCGAAGGATGCCTTTGCCGAGCTGGCCGAGGTGCTCGGCGCCAAGGCTGAGCCGGTCGCGCTGCCCGAGTTCTTCGCCGAGGCCTGGCCCGCGCAGAAGACGATCATGGAAGCCGACATGGCGCACAATCTTCGCCGCGAATTCGAGCGGGGCCGCGAGAAGCTCTCGCCGGCGACGCAGCAGGCCATTGAGCGCGGGCGCGCGATCACGGCCAAGGATTATCTCGCGGCGCTGGCGCTCGCGCGCGATCTTGCCGCCGAGATCGAGGACATCACCTTCGCCTACGACGCGATCCTGACGCCGGCCGCGCCGGGCCCGGCGCCCGTGGGTCAAGCCACCGGCAATCCGGCGTTCTCGACGCTCTGGACGCTCACCGGCGTGCCCGCGGTTTCGCTGCCCCTTCTCGCCGACGCGAACGGGTTGCCGATGGGCGTTCAGCTCGTCTCCCGCCGCGGCGACGATGCGCGCCTGCTGCGGACGGCAAGGTGGCTTGTGTCCGCCCTTTCGTAGGGGCGGGTCGGGAACCCGCCGCTACGCGATTCCGTTGAATGAATTCAGCGCTGCGCCGCGAGCTCGCGCCCCTCGGAGGCCTCGCGCTTCTCGGCCGCCTCGCGTGTCGAGACGACGAGGTCCCACACCATCAGCACGATGCCGATGCCCATCACGAAATAGAGCGGCACCGCCTTGATGAGATAGGCGAGGCCGCCGAAATGGGCGATTGCTGCCGTCACCGCGATGAGCCCGCCGATCAGGTTCAGCCAGGAGATGCTCTTCATAATGTGGTCCTTCGCTTTTGCGAGCGGGCTGCTCACGACCAATATATCACTCGGGCTCGACTCTCAACCGGCGCGGCGCGAGACCGGCTCCCCCGGGCGGCGAACTTGCCTCAGGGGGCGCCGTCCCACGCCCGTTCTATGGGCAATGCGCCTTACGCACATGCAATAGGGCGGTCATCCGATTGACTCGCTGCCGTCATCTTCTTATTGTGCGCTGCGAAATAAGCCCTCGCGGCCCGAACGGCCGGCGTGAGAAGGGCCTTGTGCCCCTCGGCGCCGGCGCCGTCTGGCATACCGCCCTCATTCCAGTTCGAAGCGTTAACCGATGAAGCTCTTGGTCGCCGTCAAGCGCGTGGTCGACTACAACGTTAAGGTCCGGGTCAAGGCCGACGGGACCGGCGTCGAGACCGCCAACGTCAAGATGTCGATGAATCCCTTCGACGAAATCGCCGTCGAAGAGGCGGTCCGGATGAAGGAGCAGGGCAAGGCCAAGGAGGTCGTCGCGGTCTCGATGGGCCCGGCCCAGTGCCAGGAGACGATCCGCACCGCGCTGGCCATGGGCGCCGACCGCGGCATCCACGTGCTCCACGAGGGCGAGCTGCAGCCGCTCGCCGTGGCCAAGCTCCTGAAAGCGATCGCCGACAAGGAGAAGCCCGACCTCGTCATCCTCGGCAAGCAGGCGATCGACGACGACAGCAACCAGACCGGCCAAATGCTCGCGGCGCTCTTGGGCGTTTCGCAGGCGACCTTCGCCTCGAAGATCGCCGTGGCCGATGGCGGGCTCACGGTCACGCGCGAGGTCGATGGCGGCCTCGAGACGATCAAGATCAAGCTGCCGGCCGTGGTCACGACCGATCTGCGCTTGAACGAGCCGCGCTACGCCTCGCTGCCCAACATCATGAAGGCGAAGAAGAAGCCGATCGAGCAGCTGAAGCCCGATCAGCTCGGCGTCGATCCGGCGCCGCGGCTCGTCACGCTCAAGGTCGTCGAGCCCGCCAAGCGCCAGGGCGGCGTCAAGGTGAAGACGGTTCAGGAGCTCGTCGACAAGCTCAAGAACGAAGCGAAAGTGATCTGAGGAGAGCGGAAACGTGGGCGTTCTGGTTCTGGCCGAGCACGACAACAAGGCGCTGAAATCGGCGACGCTCCACGCCGTCACCGCCGCGAAGGAGATCGACGCGGATGTGACCTTGCTCGTGGCCGGCCAGGGCTGCCGCGCCGTCGCCGAGGCCGCGGCCAGTGTGCAGGGTGTGACGAAGGTTCTGCTCGCCGAGGCGCCGGCGCTCGAGCATGCGCTGGCCGAGCCGCTCGCGGCGCTGCTCGTGCAGTTGGCACCCAATTATTCGCACATCCTCGCCGCCGCCACGACCACGGGCAAGAACGCGCTGCCCCGCGCGGCCGCCCTCCTCGACGTGGCGCAGATCTCCGATATCGCCGGCATCGAAAGCCCCGACACCTTCGTGCGCCCGATCTATGCCGGCAACGCGATGGCCACGGTGCAGAGCAAGGACGCGAAGAAGGTCATCACCGTGCGCCAGACCGCGTTCGATGCCGCGTCCGCCGCCGGCGCCAGCGCCGCCATCGAGACCGTCGCGGCGGCGCCCGATCCCGGCCTTTCGAACTTCGCCGGGCAGGAGCTCACCAAAACCGAGCGCCCCGAGCTCACCGCCGCGCGCATCGTCGTCTCGGGCGGGCGCGGCATGCAGTCGGGCGACAATTTCAAGCTGCTCGAGGCCGTGGCCGACAAGCTCGGCGCCGCCGTCGGCGCCTCGCGCGCCGCAGTCGATGCCGGCTTCGTGCCCAACGACTACCAGGTGGGGCAGACCGGCAAGGTGGTGGCGCCGGAGCTCTACATCGCGGTCGGCATCTCGGGCGCCATCCAGCACTTGGCCGGCATGAAGGATTCGAAGGTCATCGTCGCCATCAACAAGGACGAAGAGGCCCCGATCTTCCAGGTGGCCGATTACGGCCTCGTCGCCGATCTCTTCAAGGCCGTGCCCGAATTCGCCGAGGCCCTCGGCAAAATCGAAATCCGGAAATGATCCGATGGATGGAAATCTCATGAGCGCCGAAACCGCCGCCGTCACCGACATCCGCCGCGTCGGCGTGATCGGGGCCGGACAGATGGGCAACGGCATCGCCCATGTCTGCTCGCTCGCGGGCTACGACGTGGTGCTCACCGACGTGAAGCCCGAGGCCTTGAAGAAGGCGCTCGACACGATCAACAAGAACATGGAGCGCCAGGTGAAGCGCTCCGTGCTCTCCGAAGCGGAGCGCGACGCGGCGCTCGGGCGCATCAAGACCAGCGTCAACGTCGCCGACGTCAAGGATTGCGACATCGTCATCGAGGCCGCCACCGAGAACGAGCAGGTGAAGCGCGAGATCCTGAAAGGGCTCTCGGGGCAGCTCAAGAAGGGCGCGATCATCGCCACCAACACCTCCTCGATCTCGATCACGCGCCTCGCCGCCTCCACCGACCGGCCCGAGAAATTCATCGGCATGCACTTCATGAATCCGGTGCCGATGATGGAGCTGATCGAGCTCATCCGCGGGCTCGCCACCGACGAGGCGACCTTCCAGGTGGTGAAGACGATGAGCCAGCGCCTCGGCAAGACCGTGGCCATGGCCGAGGATTTCCCGGCCTTCATCGTCAACCGCATCCTGCTGCCGATGATCAACGAAGCCGTGTACACGCTCTACGAGGGCGTCGGCACGGTCGAGGCGATCGACACCGCGATGCGGCTCGGCGCCCACCATCCGATGGGCCCGCTCGAGCTCGCCGATTTCATCGGCCTCGACGTCTGCCTCGCCGTGATGCAGGTGCTCTACGACGGCCTCGCCGACAGCAAGTACCGCCCCTGTCCGCTGCTCGTGAAATACGTCGAGGCCGGCTGGCTCGGCCGCAAGGCCAAGCGCGGCTTCTACGACTACACCGGCGAGAAGCCCGTCCCGACGCGGTAGGATTGGCCCCGGCGCGCTGCCGCGCCTAGCGGTGAAAATCGAGATAGGCCTCGACGAACGCCTGGACCGGCAGCGGGGCATCGCCGCGCGCAAAGTCGCCCCTGCGCACCACGCCCACCGGATACGCTTCGTGGTTGACCACGACGAGGCGGCGGGTGTGGAGCGATTCCATCTTGTGCCACGCCGCTTCGATCTCATCGTCTTCGAAGCAGCAGCATGGCGGGTCCGACATGATCCGGCGCACCTCCACCGCACCGGGATTTTCGGCCTCGGCCAGCCCGCGGCAGGTCATGTCGTGTTCCGTGATCATTCCGATCGTGTGATCGCGCTCGACGACCGCGAGGCAGTCGAGCCCGGTCTTTCGCATCGTGTCGGCGACGTCGCGGAGCGGGCATTCGGGGCCGACGAAACCCGCGAACGCGGTCATGATTTCGCGCACTTGCATCATTTCCTCCACCGGCTCGGGGAAGGTCCTTGCGCCGCGCCCAAACCCGGCCGCGGCGGCGTTCCCCGTTTGCTTCTCAAGAGCGCCACGACCCGACGGAATTTCCGTTTCGGGAGCGATGGCGAGTTGACCGTATAGCGGCGTGATGCCGCCCGCGCCTTGATCGAGATCAAAATGGGTGTGGCTCGGCTTGGAACTCAGCGCGGCGCACGCGCCCCGCGCCGACCGCGCGCGGCCTTCCCAATCGAGACAAGCACCCACAAGGCGAGCGCAAGGAACACCGCGGCGCCGGCTCCCCAAACGCGCGCGGCGGCCGGCATGTCGAACATCGGGACCAGCGCATAGGCGGCGGCGAGCAGAGCCCAGACGGCGAACACGATCGCCAGCGCCAGAACGTCCTCATCCATCGTCGATCTCCTTCAATGGCCGCTGCCGGAGGCGAGCACCGGCAGCGCGTGCATCAGTTCGAAGGCAAGTGCGGTCGCGGCGTAGATCGCCAGGATCAGCACCGCCACCGAAGCCGGGGCCGACCACGCCGAATAGCGCACCACCGCGCGCTCGGGCGGCGGGGCGATGGCGCGCGCCGGCGGCGCTGCGGCACGCGCCCCGAGCCGGGCGAGCCCGCCGAGCAGGATCAGCGCGTAGGCGAGCACCGCGGTGGCCATGACGGCCCCGGCTGCGCCGACCACGATCGAGATCGTGCGCCAGAGCGCCGGCGCCTGCCCGTCGTAGCTCACGTCGAGCGCGCGCCGCGGCAAGCCGGTGAGGCCGCCCACGACGCCCGCCAGGGCGAAGACGAGCAGCGCCGCACCGATCGCGTAGGGCAGTGCCCGCAGCAGCCGGCGCAGCGGCGGCGCGTGGCCGCCGAGGCCAGGCATCGCATGCGCGATACCGGCCAGCAGCGTCAGGGAGACCGTGCCCACCGTCAGGAAGTGGAAATAGGCGGGCACGAAGAAGGTGTCGCTCAAGAGGCCGGCGAGCTTCTCCTGGATCAGCACGAACGAGAAAGTGCCGCCCAGCGCCAGCGAGAGAACCGCGATGGCGAGCGCGTCGGCCGCGGGCTGGCCCCAGGGCAGCGCCCGCGCCCAGCCGAAGGCGCCGCGCCTTCCGGCGGCGCGCGCCCGCGCCTCCAGCGAGATTACGATCACGAGGAACGCCGCGATCGTCGGCACGCCGACGAAGAGCGAGAGGACGGAGCCGAGCGCGCGCACCAGCGGCGCGAGGCCGGGCTCGAGGAACATGTGATAGAGCGACGTGGGCGGCACGAAGATGAGGTAGAGCGCGAAGACGAGCTTCGAAAAGCGCTCGCCGAACAGCGAGCCGGCCCCGACGTAGTCGCGCGCAAGCGCATACCACACGAGGACCGTGCCCATCAGCGGCAGATAGTGGAGATTGTGGAACAGGATGTGCCAGCCGGTGCTGTGATCGGTGGGCGGCGCGCCGGCGCCCGCGGCCCACAGCACCGCGGGAAGGAACGTGTTGAGCATCGCGACGCCGCTGACCAGGATGAGGCCCGCCCACGCGACGGCGCCGAATGTGACCGCGCTCCAGGGCGCGCCGCCGCGCTCCGCCTTGCCGGCGATCGCGGTCGCGATCGCCGAGAGCGCGATGCAGGCGAGGCCGAGCGCCAGGCCGAGATAGCCGGCATAGAAGAGGAGGGCATGGTCGCGGTCGTCTTGCGCCAGATCGGGCTCGCCGTCGTAGAGCAGCGGCGCGCCGAGCCAGGTGCCGGCCTGGGTTGCGGCGAAGCCGGCCAGCATCAGCGCGCCGCCGAGCCACGCAAATGCGCGCAGCGCCAGCGCGGGGCGCGCGCGGCCATGGGCCATGACGAGCGCCAGCAGCAGCGCCGCCTGCGCGAAGTAGAGCCAGAAGAAGAAGGCGGAGACGCCGTGGCTGGTGAGCAGGCGATAGCCGTTCTCCGGCGCCGGCGCCGTCGCGCCGCCGCGCGTGAGCGCCACGAGCGCGCCGGCGACGACGCCCGCGGCCAGCGTCGCCAGCGCGGCGGCGAACAGCGATTTGAGCAGGGCCTTGTCCCGCGCCGGCGCGCGGGCAAGAGCGGCGGAGATTTCCAGGTGTTCCATCGCGCGCCTCACGCAATCTCGATCGTGGCGGACATGCGGTCGTGGGGCGGACCGCAATAGGTCGTGCAATAGACGAGGTAGCGGCCGGCGCGGCGGAACTCGATCTCGCGCTCCACGGCCACGCCCGGCCGCAAGCGCACGATCACGCTGCCGGCCCCGGCCTGGATCGAAGCGCCGTGCGCCACGTCCACCGCCATCATGCGGAAGCGATAGCGCCGGCCGCGCGCGAGCTTCAGCGTCCCCGGCTCGAACGACCAGCGCTGCGCGAGCAGATAGACGTCGAGCGCGCCGCCCGTCGCGTGGCCCTCGTGGCCCGGCGCCGCGGGCGGCGGGAGGACCGCGACCGATCCGTCGCCTTGCCGGTGGCGCGCGAAGAACGCCTCCGCCTCGCCGCGGAATTTCGCGATCGCGTCGCTCCGTCCGCCGGCCGGCGCGCCGTGCCCGGCATGCGCCGGATCGGGTTGCGCCGGTGCGGGCCGTGCGTGCCCGGCATGCGGATCGTCGTGCCCGGCGGGTTTTCCGCCGCTGAAGTCGAGCGGCGCCGCATCGTAGGCCGCCCACACGCCGTAGACGCTGAGGATGCCGAGACTGGCGCCGACGACGAAGCTGCGGCGGCTGGTCAGCGCGGGCTTCCGCCCGGATTCGGTGTCGGACATCGAAGGCTCCCTATGCCCGCGTGGTGGCCGGCGCGCGGCGCCGTTGGGATCAGTGCATGCCCCGGCGCGGCGACGACAGCTCGCCGAACGTCTTCTTCTGATCGTCGGCCAGCGCCGCATAGAGCGCGGCGAGCGCCGGCTTGGTGCGCCGCGCGATCTCGAGCCGCGCCGCCAGCGACTTCTCCTCCGCGGCGATGCGATCGACCGGCGTCGCCGCCGCCGGCGCCTTGGCCAGCTCGGCGGCCAGCGCGTTGAGCTGCTTGGCGTTGGCGCGGAGCGCTTCGGCATAATCGCCCCACGCCTTTTCCTGCGCCGGCGCGATCTTGAGCTCGGCCTTCAAGAACGCGATGTGGCCTTCGACGCGATCGATCGCACGGCCGGCCATGCGATCCCGCATCTGGGCCATCATGCCGGTGCCGCCCATGCCCATCATGCGCATGCGGTGCATGGCGCCCTGGTCCTGCATCATGCCGGACATCATCTGATGCATCATCTGCATCATATTGCCCATCATCATGCCGCCGGGGCCTTGCATGCCGGGCTCGCCGGCGCGGGGTTGCGCGGGCCCGGTCGCGGGCGGCTTGGCCGTGTCGGCCGGCGGATGATGCGCGTCTTCGGCGGCGGCGGGGAGAGCGAGCGCGGCGGCGAACAGCGCCGGAAGGATTGCGAGGCGAGCGAGCGAGCGAGACATGGGTGACTCCTTGTTTGCGGGAAGGTTGGGGTTGCTGGGCGGATTGGCGAGAGTGGTTGAGCTACGAGCTGACGAGGCTGCGAAGGCTGGAGAGGCGCGGGATGAAGCCGGGCGTGCGCGCGGCGTAGGCGGCATAGGCCTCGCCGAATTGGGCGAGCGCTTCGCGCTCCTCGCCGCGGGCGAGGCGCGCATACATCCAGACCAAGACCGGAAACATCGCCAGCGTCAGCAGCGTCGGCCACTGCAGCAGGAATCCGAGCATGATCAGGATGAATCCAAGATACTGGGGATGGCGGAGATGCGCGTAGGGCCCGGTCGTGGCGAGCGCCTTCGCCCGCTGCGCCGCGTAGAGCACGCGCCAGGCCGCCGCGGTGAGCAGGAAGCCGGCCGCGATGAAGACGAAGCTCAAGATGTGGAACGGCCCGAAATGCGGGTTGGTCTTCCAGCCGAACAGCATTTCGAACAGGTGCCCGGCGTCGTGCGAGAACCAGTCGATGCCGGGAAAGCGGGTCTGCAGCCAGCCCGAGAGGAAATAGAGCGTCAGCGGGAAGCCGTACATCTCGGTGAAGAGGGCGACGAGAAAGGCGCTGAAGGCCCCGAACGAACGCCAGTCGCGCTTGGTCCGGGGCTTGAAGAAGCTGAAGGCGAAGAAGATGAAGACGGCCGAGTTGATGACAACGAGCGCCCAGAGGCCGTAGGCGGAGGCGGTTTGCTGCGGCATGGCGGGCGCTCCTATTTGCCCCGTTGCGCGGGCGTGGCGTCGCGCTCGCCGGCATTCTTGGCTCCGCCATGATCGTGGCCGCCATGGCCATGGCCGCGATGCATGAAGATGTGCATGAGCGGGCAGGCGAGGATAAGCAACCACGGCAGCACGCCGAAGACGTGCGCGGTGTGCTCGGTGACGAGGAAGAACGCCGCGATCGCGGCGAAGCCGAGGAACGCCCAGCCGAGCGGCGTCCTCCAGAATGATTTGCGTTCGTCCCCGTTCGCGTCGTGATGTTGGTTCTCGTGCATTGGCATTCCCCTGTGTCGCGCTCGCGTCGCTAACGCAGCCGGTGCTCGTAGGTGAAAACCGCCGTCACCGCCGGCCGATTGGGCCGGCGCATTTCGATCCGGATCGTGTAGCGGTCCTCGCCCGGCAGATTGAAATAGCCGCCATAGGTGACCGTCCCTTCGATCTGCATCGCTTTGAGCTCGATCCGGCTGCCGGCCAAGCCGAGGCCCGCAATCGTGGCCGAGACCCGGGCATCCGAAACGCGTTCGCCGGTCTTTTCATCGAATAGGGCTGCCGTGAGGTGATACTGGTGCACGCCGCGTGGCGCGCGTCCGTGCGGCGGCGGTTGTGGCAGCCGGCCGGGCGTATGGCCGCGCAGCACCTGCGCCGGAATCACGCCGAGATACACGGCGAGGCCGCCGACGGCGCGATACTGCTGGGCGTTCGCGGCCGTGGCAGGTACGAGCGCAAGCCAGGCGCAAAAGGCGGCGGGGAGCAGCGAGCGCGAGGCCGTCTCGTTCATGGCCGCACTCCGCGCGCCGACGATTTGTCGCCGGCCGCTTGCATCCGCGGGCGCCGGCGCATGGCGATGAACAATCCCCAGCCGATGATCAGCGGGCAGACCAAGAGCAGCGCCGCCAGCACCGCCGTCCACACCGTGATGCCGAGCAGCAGCAACGCGAGCAGGGCGAGCACCACACCGATGCCGAGACAGGCGCCGAGCACTCCGACCGCGCGATCGGGAGAGAGTTCGGTCTTGCTCGTCATGGCGACACCTATGCGTGTGAGAGGATCGGCAAGGGTCATGGACGTGCTCCGGCCGGCTTGGTCGCGACCCAGAAGGCCAAGGCGCTGTTCCAGCGCCCGGCGGCGGCGACCGGCGCAAACCCGGCGCTGGCGAGCAGCGCGGAGATTCCTTCGCGCACCTGCGGCCCGATAGTCGGGTGGTGGCGGAACAGCCTGAAAAGAACGCCGAGAATTCCGACCGGCCGGTCGATGTCGGCCACGACGAGCCGGCCTCCGGGCCTCAGCACGCGCAGGATCTCGGCGAGCCCGGTGCGCTTGAGGTCGGGCGTGAGATGGTGCAGCACCGCGCTCAAGAAGACCGCGTCGAAGCTGGCATCGGGAAATGGCAGGCGCTCGACCGCCGCCAATTCGAACCGCGCCGCGCTTCGGGTCCGCGTCGCGTCTCGGCGCGCCCGCCGGATCATCTTGGGGCCGGGATCGATGCCGATGGCGGCGCCCGAGGGCCCGACCAGCGCGGCGGCGAGCCGCGTGAGCACGCCGGTGCCGCAGCCCGCGTCGAGCACGCGCGCCCCCGGCCCGACTTCCGCAAGCGACAGCGTATGCCGGCGAAACGCGCGCCCCAGCCCGACGAGGCGGCAGAGCGCATCGTAGAACGGCACCATCCATTCGATGAGGACGCCGGCGGTGGCCGGCGCCGCAGCATCTTGCGCCGGCGCGGCGCTGAAGGGCGCGGATTTTCTATTCATAGCGCCGACAGCCTCGTGCGTTTGAGGAGCGCCGAATTGGCGACCACCGAGAGCGAGCTCAACGCCATGGCGGCCGCGGCGATGATGGGATTGAGCAGGCCCAGCGCCGCGATCGGGATGCCGATCGTGTTGTAGGCGAAGGCCCAGAACAGGTTCTGTTTGATCTTCCTGAGCGTCGCGCGCGAGAGCCGGATCGCCAGCACAACCTCGCGCACGTCGTCCTTGATGAGGATGA
The DNA here is from genome assembly GCA_036555425.1 of Alphaproteobacteria bacterium. GTDB lineage: Bacteria > Pseudomonadota > Alphaproteobacteria > Bin65 > Bin65 > SBBV01. The sequence goes on from DATBLL010000189.1 coordinate 15,464, forward strand.
TGCCGCCGGTTTCCTTGGCGACGTCCGAGCCCGAGCCGATGGCGATCCCGATGTCCGCCGTCGCCAGTGCCGGCGCGTCGTTGACGCCGTCGCCGACCATGGCGACCATCTTGCCCTGGCCCTGCAGCTCCTTGATGACCTTGGCCTTGTCGCCGGGCAGCACCTCGGCGATGACGCGGTCGATGGCGAGCTCGCGGCCGATAGCCTCGGCCGTGCGCCGGTTGTCGCCGGTCAGCATGACGACCTCGACGTTCTCGCGCCGGAGCGCGGCGATGGCCTCCTTCGCCTCGGGCTTCAACGTGTCGGCGACGGCGACGATGCCGAGGAGCGCACCGGATTTGGCGACCAGCATCGCGGTCTTGCCCTCGGCCTCGAGCCGCGCCATCGCCGCTTCCGCGGGCGCCGGATCGATGTTCTCGCGCTTCATCAGCCGGCGATTGCCGAGCAGCGCGTCCTCGCCCTCCACCACGCCGCGAATGCCGTGGCCGGCGATGGCCTCGAACTTGCCGGCCTCCGGCAGCGCGATATCGCGATGCTTGGCCGCGCGCACGATGGCTTCGCCGAGCGGGTGCTCGGAACCGATCTCGACCGCAGCGGCGAGCCGCAGCACCTCGGCCTCGTTCGCGCCGGCGAGCGGCACGATGTCGGTGACGTTGGGCTCGCCGCGCGTCAGCGTCCCGGTCTTGTCGAAGACCACCGCGTTGAGCTTCCGCGCGCGCTCGAGCACCTCGGCGCCGCGGATGAGGATGCCGGCCTCGGCGCCCTTGCCCACGCCGACCATGAGCGCCGCCGGCGTGGCGACGCCGAGCGCGCAGGGGCAGGAGATGATGAGCACGGCGATGAAGGCGAGCAGTCCTTGCGGAAAGCTCCCGGCCAGCCACCAGCCGAACAGGGCGAGCAGGGCGACGCCGACCACGGCCGGCACGAAATAGCCGGTCACCTGATCGGCGATGCGCTGGATCTGCGCGGTGCTCGCTTGCGCCTCCTCGACGAGCTTGATGATCTGCGCCAGGGCCGTGTCCTTGCCGACGCGCGTCGCGCGGAAGCGCAAGAGGCCGCTGCGATTCAACGTGCCGCCGATCACGGCCGTGCCCGGGCGCTTTTCGACCGGCATCGATTCGCCGGTCAGCATCGATTCGTCGACCGAGGAAGCGCCGTCGATCACCTCGCCGTCGGTCGCGATGCGCTCGCCCGGACGCACGACGACGGTTTCGCCTTCCATGATCTGCTCGGCCGGGATCTCGGTCTCGGCACCGTCGCGCACGACATGCGCCACCGCAGGGCGGAGATCCATGAGCTTGCGCACCGCGGCGGAGGAGCGCTTCTTGATGATCTCCTCCATGTATTTGCCGAGGAGAACGAAGGCGATGATGACCGCCGAGACCTCGAAGTAGACGTCGCGCTCCTCGACTTTGACCGGCAGTACCTCGGGGGCGAAGATCACGGCGACGCTGTAGAAATAGGCGACCGTCGTTCCCAGCGCGATCAGGAAGTCCATGTTGATGGTGCGCGTGCGGATCGCGTTCCACGAGCCCTTGTAGAAGCTCCAGCCGCCGATGAATTGCACCGGCGTCACCAGGATGAAGAGCCACACGCCCCAGGTGAACCAAGGCAAGGCGGGGATCGGGGCCCAGGTGACGATGGTGGCGCCGGCGGCGAGCGCGAGGAATGCGCCCGCGCGCAGGATGGCAAGCGCCAGCACACCGGTGAGCGCGATGGTCACGCGCGTGCGCATCGATTTCAGCTCGCGCTCGGGGTCGGCGAAGGTGCGCTGGCATTGCGGGCTGCAGAAGTAGTAGGTGCGGCCGCCGCGCTCGGTGCGGAGCGCCGTCGCCTTGTCGACCATCATCCCGCAGATGGGGTCCTTGGCCATCTCCCTGCGCGCCGGGCGCGGCGCCGCCGTGCCGACCGCCGTCGCGGCGGCGCGATACGCCTCGGGCGCCGCGGCAAACTTGGCGCGGCAGTGCTCGGAGCAGAAGTAGACGATCGACCCGCCGTACTCGATGCGCGCCGGTGCGCGCGCCGGGTCCACCGCCATCCCGCAGACGGGATCGGTGGCGGCGGCGGCGCCGGATGTGCGGGGCATCGCGTCCATCCCGCTCACCCCTGCGCGCGGCTGAAGAAGTTGTAGAGCGGCGTGAAGACGAGCGCCGCGAACCAGCCATAGGCGAAGGCTTCCGCGAGGCCGATGAAGAAGCCGCGCCAGGTAAGCCACTCGAAGCCAGGGTAGAACTGCAGCCACGGCTTGTGCAGGCCGAAATCCGGCCAGAGCGCGCCGAGCGCGACGCACAGCGTGAAGAAGATCGCGAGCGAGAGCCCGAGGCTCATGCCGAGCGGATCGAAGCGCAATGGGGAGTTGGTGTGTTGGCGGGCGGAAGCGGGCGAAGAGGTGGCGAGGGCGGCCATGGTTTTTGCTCCTGGACGACGGGGCGACGGCACGCGAGGGAGCCGGAGCGGAGCTGTGGCGTCGCTGGTTTTGCGGCCTATGCGGCGGAAGCGCACCGGCCCCGAGTCGGGGTGCGATGCGGACGGCCTCGCGGCGCGGCCTGGCGGAGGAGCGCGCCGTTAGGCGCGGGCGCCGGCAATCGGCGGACGGAACAGGCGGTGCTGGGCGGCGTTTGCCGGCACACTGGCGGCCGCGATCGCCATCGCCGGCGGGGCGTGCTCACGCGCGACATCGGGAACGCTCGGAGCCACGAAGGCGTTGCAGGCGCCCAGTTGATGACAGAGCGGCGCATGATCGCCGGTCGCAGGCGCGCCGGCGTTGCCGTCATGGCCGTGGGCCGCGCTGATGCCGGTCTCGAAATGCGCGGCGCTGGCGCCGGCGGCCGGAAGCAGGACCAGCGCCAGACACAGGATGAGCCGGGCCGCCGCGCGCAGCAGGCGCAACGAAACACCGGTCCTGGCGGAAAGGTCCTTCATGGCAGGCTTCATTAAGCGGCTTCGACGGCGGCGGCGTTGATGCAGATCAAGGGCGTCGGAGCGCCGCCGCCGCCGCGGCCCAGATCGACGGCGGCGCCGGGCGTCGCCCAGGGCCGGCCACGGATTTGTCATTCGGTCCGCGGCCGCCGCTGCGCTATTCTCGCCCCCTCTCAACCATGGGGGTTCATGATGCGCCTTCTTCCGCGCCTCGCCGTCATCGTCGCCTTCGCCGCGGTTCCGGCGGGGAACCAGGCTCTGGCCGAATGGGTCGAGCACAAGCCCGCCGGCATCGGGTACCGCATCGAAATGCCGGAGGCGCCGAAGGTGCAGTCGCGCGACGTGCCGACGGCGGTCGGCCCGATCAAGACCACGATGGCGCTGGTCGATCGCGGGGCCATCGGCTTCATCATCAGCCACAACGATTATCCGCCCGATGCGATCAAGGGAAAAGCGCCCGACGCGCTCCTGGACGGCATCCGGAGCGGCCAGGTCGGCAGCCACAAGCTGCGCGCGGAGCAGAAGATCACGATGAGCGGCCACCCGGCGCGTCACATCGTCATCGACACCGCGCAGGGCCAGGTCATCGTCTCGCGCATCGTCGTGGTCGAGGCGCGTCTCTTTCAAGCGGTCTATGTCGGCCCCAAGGGCAGCGAAGACGGCGACGACGCCAAGCGCTTCATCAACTCGTTCCAGCTCGTCGACCGCTGACAAGCGGCGCTGAGCGGCGCCGGCGCTTTACTCGCGTCGATCCTTCGAGGCCGCCGCAAGCGCGGCGGCACCCCAGGATGAGGTTGCTTGTTTCAGCAAAATCAGCCTCATCCAGAGGGGCCCGCCCGTCTTCGGGCGGGCCTCGAAGGATGGACGCAATCGCGCTGGCACCCCGGCGGATCTTTCCGCCGATGCAATCCGTGCTCTAACCGCCGCCCTTGCGCGGGCCGCCGCCTTCGTCGCGTCCGGTGAAGCGCGAGCCGAGCCCGCGCACGGCGCGGACGAGCGCGCGCGCCCGGCGCACGACCCCCGGCTCGAAATCCCGCTCGGGAAAGCGCTCGAGATGCTCGATGTAACGCGCGCCGCGCCCGCCGCCGCCGGGGGCGGGCTCGAAGGCGCGCGCCTCGATTTCGTCTTGCGGTCGAATTCGCGACATGGCCGCCGCCTCGCAAGCTGCCGAACGGCGGGATGAAATATCAGGCCCCGCCCGGCTGCGGCGTGCCGGGCATCACGCGCCTAGCGCCGATTGTGTGAGGCGGATCACGTTGGCCCCCTTCAGAGCTTCCGCAAGAACCGCTCCGGGTTGGCGAGGAAGGCGCGCGTCAGCGCCACGTGCTCCGTCTCGTCCCAGGCGATGGGGCGGATGGCGCCGCCTTCGAACAGTCAGATGGCGGCGCCGGGAAGCGCCATCAGGATCGGCGAGTGGGTGGCGATGATGAACTGGCTCACCCGCGCGCGCCGTTCTCGCCGACGAAGAAGGTGGCCGGCGCCGCGAACCTGTGCTCGCTGAGGCCGCGCACGAGCGGCAGCGTGAACGGAAATTCCATCTCCGCTGTGAACGGCGCGCGCTCCCAATCTTAAGCGGGCCCGCTCACGGTCAGGAAATCCTGCTCGCGGCCTTCGAGCACCAGCGCGGTGAGCACGCCGGAGGCGAAGGCGCCGGTGTCGATGCCAATCCGATTGGGCTTGACCTCGGGCTCCCAGGTGATGGTGTGGCCGTGCACGATCACCTTGCCGAAATCGTCCTCGCAGCCCAGGAACTCCTCGCGGATCCAGAGCATGTCCTCGTCGGTCTGGTTGTCGAGCGGCACGCCCGGCCGGATGCCGGCATGGACGAAGAAGAAATCACCCTCGGTGCGCGAGAATTCGAGGGTCTTGTAGAAGTCGAGGTGGCTCTCCGGCATCTTCTTGCGGAACTCCTCCTGCACGCGCTCGAGCACCTCGTAGGAAAGCTCGTCGTGCTTGCCGATCTTGACGCCGTAGGAGGCGAGGGTGGCGAGGCCGCCGTTGAAGAACCAGCCCGGGCCGGCCTCGAGGTCGTTCAGGAACTCGATCAGGAAGGCCTCGTGGTTGCCCATCAAGTGCACGCGCTCGAAGCCCTGCAACGGGCGCTCGAGGAGGATGTCGACCACCTTCTTCGAGGCGGGGCCGCGGTCGACATAGTCGCCGAGGTAGACGACGACTTTCCGCTCGGCCGGCACGTCGAGCGAATCCTTCAAGATCGCAGCATGCATCTTCTCGAGGAGGTCGGCGCGGCCATGCACGTCGCCTACGGCATAAACGAGGGTCCCTTCCGGGACCTTCGGCATCCTTCCATTGACCGCGAGCGCGGTTTCGACCTCGAGCATGACGCGCTCTTAATAGGGTTTCGCCGTCCTGGCCAGCAACCGATATGCAATGTCGCACGCGTCGCCCCCCGGGCGCCGGTCGCGCGGGGCGAAGCAAAGCGGACCGCCCCCGGGGATGCGGCCTTGCTGTAACGGAATTAACCAAACCTCTGACAATGCGCAATTCCCCGCCCGGGCGGCCTGTTGAGAATAGGCCCACGAATGCTGCATTGGCGCTTGAATCCGACGTCGTTAACCGTGAACGGCAAGCGCGGAGCAACCCTTTCCTCTGACCTGGCATTAACGGCGCCGCTGCTAGTCGAAACCCAGCACGAAGCAATTCGTCGTTGGGGAGCAATCCGATGTTTGCCGGTTTCGCGCGCGGAGAGAAGTGGGGAACGTCTCTCGCCGCCTTCGCCGCTCTCGCCTTCGCCAGTTGTGCCGCCGCAGCCGCGCCCGCCGATGCCTCCGAGCCGCTTCCGGCGGCGGTCGCGGCGCCGGCCGCGGTCCGCCTCTTCGGCAGCGGCGAGAACACCAATGCCGATATCTCGCCCTTCCCGAAATGGACGGACGTCCTGGCGCGCTATGCGCGTGAGCAGCATCTCGAGAATGCGCCCTGCACCGGCGGCCGCTGCGCGCTGCAGGAGTGGAAGGCGTTCGTGACGAGCCTGAACGGCCAGGATCGCCGGCGCCAGCTCGACGCGGTCAATGCCTACGCGAACCGCATCCCCTACATGCCCGACCAGGCGCGCTACGGCATCATCGACTATTGGGCGACGCCGCGCGAATCGCTCGGCCGCTCCGCCGATTGCGAGGATTACGCGATCGTCAAGTATCTCTCGCTCCGGAAGCTCGGCTGGTCGGCCGGCGAGCTGCGCATCGTCGTGCTGAAGCACGAAGTGCGCAACGAGCTGCACGCCGTGCTGGTCGCTTATCTCGACGGCACCGCCTACGTGCTCGACAATCTCATTCCCGACGTCCGCGAGCACGCCGCCATCCGCTACTACCGCCCGATCTTCTCGATCAACGAGGCCGCCTGGCACTATCACCGCGATTGGAACCCCGGCGGCGTCATGCTGGTCGCCCGGGCGCCGGTCCCGATGCCGGAACGCGCCCCGAGCGGGGAGACCCGCATTCTGTCGAGCACCCAGATCGCCGGCCCGGTGCCGCCCGCCATCGACACGGCGCATCCGCGCTACACCGATCAGCGGCCGCTCGTCCGCCCCGTCGCCCGCTCCTATGCCGCGAACCGCAGCGAGAGCATCGCCGAACTCTTCGCCAACGCCGGAACCGTGCGCTGAGCCGGTCCGACTGGCGGCCGGCTGCCCCAAGCCCGGCCGCCCTGCCAAGGGCCGCGCGCTCCCTCCGAGGGCGCGCGGGTTTTTCGTGCGCGAATCTTAGATTCTGGAAAATCACGTTACGCCGTGCGGCCTAATTGGTTGCCGCCGGCAACGCGAATAATGTCGCCTGCGTAGACAGAGAGGATGCAGGGGGAAGGGGCAGACGTGCCGGGGGCAAGCTCGGGGTCAGCGCGCCGCCATTGGCTGCGCGCAGGATTGGCGGCGCTGGCCGCCCTCAGTCTCGCCGCCGCGGGCGACGCGGCGCTGGCGCGCCGGAAAGTGGCGCCGCCCGAGCCCAGGACCGCGCTCCATATCCCCACCGATCTCTTCGGCGCCGGCGGGATCGCGCATCCACCCGCCATCGACTTCGCCAAATGGACCGAGACGATCGCCCGCTACGAGCGCGAGCGGCGCGATGCGCGCGCGCTCTGCGAAGCGGGCGATTGCGCCCTCGTGCGCTGGCGCGAGTTCCTCGCCGCGCTCGCCGGCAAGGACGAGATGGCGCAGCTGCGCGCCGTCAACGACTATCTCAACCGGCTCCCCTACCGCACCGATCTCGAGAACTACGGCGTCGAGGACTATTGGGCGACGCCGCGCGAATTCTTCGCCAAGGGCGGCGATTGCGAGGATTACGCGATCGCCAAGTACCTCTCGCTGCGCGCGCTCGGCTGGACCGCCGAGCGCCTGCGCATCGTCGTCGTCTACGACAATGCGCGCGATCTCGTCCACGCCGCGCTCATCGCCTATCGCGATGGCAACGCGTATCTCCTCGACATCGAGATCAGCCAGATCACCGATCACCGCGCGGTGGCGCGCTACGTGCCGATCTTCGCGATCAGCGAGGCCGGCTGGTGGTCCTACCGGACGCTGCCGCCCGGCGAGGCGGCCGCGGCCGTGGTCAGGGCCGCCGACACTGCGGCGGTCGCGAAGCCCATAGTCGCGGCGCCCGCGCCCAAAGCGTCGGAATGGCGCTCGCTCACGATGCGCCACAAGCCGGGCCATGCCCCGCGCGCGCATGCGCGGCCGGGGCGGCGCGCGGCCGCGCATCACGCGAAGCTCGTGCATCCCTGGCGCTCGCCGCACATGAAGCACGAAGCGCGTCGGGTCGTGGAAGTCGTGAAAACGGCGCCGCGCCCGGCCCCGGGCAAGCCCCTGGTACCGAGCAAGCCCACAGTCGCCGTCGAGACCGAGCCCGCCACAACGCCCGCGCCGTTTGTCGAGCCCGCGCCGGGCGAGCGCATCGAGGAGATGTTCCTCCCCGCCGCGCAATAGCGTCCGCGGCCCCGGATCAGGGCGCGTCGCCGAGCGCGAGTTCGGCCATGGGCGCGCCGGCCCCTGTCCCAGCCCGCCCATCCCCGGTAGAGTTGCGGCCGGACGAGGTTAACGCAGCGCCATCCGGGGCCCCCTTGGCCATGCGCGTCGAACTCGGCCTGCTTGGCCGCTTTGCCGCCAACGTGCACGGGCGGGATAGCGCCGTCGTCCCGATTCGCGGCGCCGCGCAGCCGCACGCTCCCGGCGACGCTCAGGCTCGTGTGGTGATCGCGCGATAGCGTCGGAGAACGGCCCCGCCGGTCCGGAACGAATTGAAGCCGAACAGCACAGGAGGAACCACATGAAGCGAATCTTCCTTTTCGGCCTGGCAGCGCTGGCGCTGCCAGCCCTCGCGAATGCGCAGAACGCGGCGACGTCGTTCTGCAAAAACGGCGCGCTGCCGTTCGCGGCGAGCGAGGGCAATCGGCTGACCGGGCCCGCGCTGCAACAGGCGCTTTCGGGCAAGACCCTCGGCTATGTGCGCGAATCCACGCGCGGCGGCGGCATCTGGTTCAGCCTCACGCGCGAGTTCCGCGCCGACGGCTCCGCGGTCCATTCCTGCCAAGCCGGGCGCGGCCCATCGGGGCCCTGGGGCGCCTGCCGCCGGATCGGCGAGGAAAAGGTCAACGTCGCCGGCGCGCGCGACATCGGCGTCTGGAGCGTCAAGGACAATGGGCTCTGCGTCGAGAGCGCCTCGTTCGGCCAGCGCTCGGCCGGCTGCTTCGCGATCTATCGCCAGGGGCAGGCCTTCGCCGCGCGCCAGCTCTCCGGCAATCGCAGCTTCTGCATCGAAGGCACGATCACGCTGCAATGAATCCCCTCTCCCAGGGGAGAGGGGTAGGGGGTGAGGGGCGACGGATTTATCCGACGTAATGGCTCGAGGTGCGTCTCGCGCTCGGCTTCAGACATGCTGCTTCAGCGCAAGATCCTCGCCGCCGGCGAGCCCTTTCCCAATTGAGATCCGTCGCCCCCTCATCCCCAACCCCTTCTCCCCGGGGGAGAAGGGGTTCAGTTTTCGCGCGGCGCGTATTTCGAGAGGATGCGCTGCAGCGTGCGGCGATGCATGTTGAGGCGGCGCGCCGTTTCCGAGACGTTGCGGTCGCATTGCTCGTAGACGCGCTGGATGTGCTCCCAGCGCACGCGGTCCGCCGACATCGGGTGTTCGGGCGGCTTCGGCAGCGGGCGCTCGAGGTTGAGCAGCGCCGCCTCGATCTGGTCGGCATCGGCCGGCTTCGGCAGGTAGTCGACCGCGCCGGCCTTCACGGCGGCGACCGCGGTCGCGATATTGCCGTAGCCGGTCAGCATCACGATGCGCGTATCCGGCCGCGCCGCGCGCAGGGCCGCCACCACGTCGAGGCCGCTGCCGTCGGCGAGGCGCAAGTCGATGACCGCGAAATCGGGCGGCTCCGAGCGCGCGATCTTGATGCCCTCGGCCACGCTCTCGGCGGCCAGCACCTTGAAGCCGCGCCGCTCCATGGCGACGCGCAGGCGCTCGCGCAGCGGCTTGTCGTCGTCGACCAGCAGGAGCGATTTGCCCGCCCCGCGCTGCTTTCCCGCTTGTTCACTCATCGTCGCCTCCCCCGGCCATCCCCTCGGCGGTGGCCCGATCCCACATGACGCTCACGCGCGCGCCGCCCTCGCGGCGATTGGCGAAGGCGAGGCGGGCGCCATAGCGCCCCAGCAGAGTCTGGGCGATGAAGAGGCCGAGGCCCATATGGCCGCCCTCGTCTTTGCGCGAAGAAACATAAGGTTCTCCGAGGCGGTCGAGCAAGAGCGGGGGGAAGCCGGGCCCGTCGTCGCTGATCTCGATCCTGATCTCAGCGGCGCCCCATTGCGCGTCGATACGCACCACGCTGCGGGCGAATTGGGTGGCATTCTGGATGAGGGTGCCGAGCGCGTGGATCACCTCGGGCACGCGCTCGATCTCGGGCTCGGGGCCGGCGGCCTCGTCCGCGGCCGCCGCCTGCAGAAAGATCGGCTTGCCCTCGGCGCGGTAGGGCTCGGCCACGAAATCGAGGAATTGCGAAAGCGGCATGAAGCGCCCCGGCTCGAAGGCCTGGGGCTGATCGGGCCGGCGCGAAAGCTGGGCCAGGATATCGCGGCAGCGGGCGCTCTGCTCGATGAGGAGCGCCACATCCTCGGCCATGGGGCTGTCCTTGGGCACGTCGCGCGCCATCTCCTTGGCCACGACGGCGATGGTGGCGAGCGGGCTGCCGAGCTCGTGCGCGGCGGCGGCGGCCAGCGCCCCCAGCTCCGAAAGGCGCTGCGCGCGCGAGAGCGCCACCTGCGTCGCCACCAGCGCGTCGCCCATGGTGCGCGCCTCCTCGGACACGCTGCCGACCCAGGCGGCGATGAAGAGGATGCCGATGACGAGCGCCTGCCAGACGCCGAGCATGTAGTATTCGGGCAGCGCGAAGCCCGCGCCGGGCCAGGGCAGCGGCTGGTGGAAGAAGGCGAGGATGGTGATGGTGGCCACCGCGAGGCCGCCCAAGCCGATCGTCGCCAGCCGCGAGAGAGCGGTGGCCGAGACGATCACGGGAGCCAATATCAGCAGCGCGAACGGGTTGTTGAGCCCGCCCGTGTAATAGAGCAGGGCGGTCAGCTGCAGGATGTCGTAGGCGAGGTAGAGAACGGCATGGTAGTCGGGAAGCGGGCGGCCGAGCTGGCCGCGCAGGGTCAGAACCACGTTCAGCAGCGCGGAGGCGCCGATCGCCGCGGCGCATTCGACGAGCGGCAGAGAGTAGCCGAGGCCGTAATGCACCAGCATGATCGCCGACGATTGGCCGAGCACGGCGGCCCAGCGGATCGAGATCAGCGTCCGGAGGCGCAGGCGGCCGGGCGTTCGTCTGCTGCGGCGGTCTCCGTTCATGGCGCGCGTTCCACCCGAATTGCTCCGCGACTATATCGGATCGGCGGCGCCGCCGCCCCCGCGTCAAGCGCGCAGGCTGGCTGGCGCTCCGGGTCGACGGCGGCGGGGCACCCGGCATGAACGACGGGCCCGCCATCGAGGTCCGCCACCTCGTCAAGCGCTACGGCGCGGTGACGGCGGTCGAAGACCTCTCCTTTGCCGTGCCGCGGGGCTCGATCACGGCGCTTCTGGGCGGCAACGGCGCCGGCAAGACGACGACGCTCGCGATCCTCCTGGGCGTGCTGCTGCCGACCGCGGGCGAGGCGCGGGTGCTCGGCGTCGATATCCTGAAGCACCGCTACCGCGCGCTGCCGCGCATGAATTTCGGCTCGCCCTATGTCGAGCTGCCGAAGCGGCTCACGGTGCGCGAAAACCTGATGGTCTTCGCCCAGCTCTACGGCGTCCGCCACCCCGGGCAGCGCATCGACGCGCTGGTCGAAAACCTGCAGATGGGCGAGTTCATCGGGCGGCCGACCGGGACCTTGTCGGCAGGCCAGAAGACGCGCGCGGCGCTCGCCAAGGCGCTCGTCAACACGCCCGAGGTGCTGCTGCTCGACGAGCCCACGGCCTCGCTCGATCCCGACACCGGCGATTGGGTGCGCGCCTATCTCGAGCGCTACGTCGCCGAGAACAACGCCACGATCCTGCTCGCCTCGCACAACATGAGCGAGGTCGAGCGCATGGCCTCGCTGGTGCTGATGATGAAGGCGGGCAAGCTCGTCGACCGCGGCACCGCGCGCGAGCTGTTGCAGAAATACGGCCGGCGCAACCTCGAGGAAGTGTTCCTCGACATCGCCCGCGACCGCCGCCGCGTGGAGGAAACGGTCGGATGAAAGGTGGTTCTATCTCGCCGACAAGCATTGTCGTCCGCGTGAAAGCGGGGACCCATTTCTCCAGCGACCGATGCAGGCGGAAAATCGCGGTCTTTCAAGCGCGCGGCGTTGGCGCGGTGCTGAGCATTGGACAGGTCTCTGGGCGTCGGCACGGGTCCTCGCTTTCGCGGGGACGACAAGTGAATGTTTTTCTGAAGGCGTAGGTCAACGCGAATGCCAGACGTCATTTCTCAAGGCACCCTCGCACTCGCCCACGAGCGCGAATGGGGCTTCTCGTTCCGGCGCATGGGCGCGATCGTGCTGCGCCACTACTACCTGCTCCGGAGCTCGTGGGCGCGCGTCTTGGAACTGGCCTATTGGCCGATCATCAATATGACGCTCTGGGGCTTCATGACGACGTTCCTCGTCGGCCAGTCTTCGCTGTTCGCGCAGGCTACTGGCCTTTTGCTCGCGGCGATCCTGCTCTGGGACGTCCTGTTCCGGAGCCAGCTCGGCCTCGGCCTCGCGTTCCTGGAGGAAGTGTGGTCGCGCAATCTCGGCCACATCCTGGTGAGCCCGATCCGGCCCTACGAATACCTCGCGGCGCTGTTCGTTGTGGCGCTGATGCGCGTCCTCATCGGCGTCGGGCCCGCGGCGCTGCTCGCCTGGGGGCTCTACGACTATTCGATCTTCACGCTCGGCCTGCCGCTGCTCGCGTTCTTCGTGAACCTCTTGGTGCTCGGCTGGGCGATCGGGCTCGCGATCAACGGGCTCATCCTCCGTTTCGGGCTCGGCGCCGAGAGCATGGCGTGGATGGCGCTGTTCATCCTGGCGCCCATCTGCGGCATCTACTATCCGCTCGCGGTGCTGCCCGAATGGCTGCGCGCCGTCTCCTATGCCATCCCGGCCTCCTACATTTTCGAGGGCATGCGCGCGGTGCTGATCGAGCGCACGTTCCGCGTCGATTATCTCGTCACCGCCGCGGTCTTGAACGTCTTCTATTTCGCCGGCGGCGTCGTGGCCTTCCTCTACTGCTTCCGCGCCGCGCGGCATCGCGGCTTGATCCTGCAGATTGGCGAATAGCGGAGTTGTGACCTTACGCCTTTTGCCGAGCCTGCCCGCGCTCGCCTATAAGGTCGCGATGAACGACAGCGCTGCCCATAACGCGCGTCCGACGCACCACACGCCCAAGACCGCGCGCGTCACGCGCTGGTGGTGGGTGCGGCACGCGCCGGTCACGGTCGACAATGGCTGCATCTACGGCCACATCGATCTGCCCTGCGACGTCTCCGATGCCGATTGCTTCCGGGTGCTGGCGCGCCGGCTGCCGCGGGACGCCGTGTGGGTGACGAGCCACCTCCAGCGCACCAAGCAGACGGCGGCGGCGATCGCGGCGGCGGGTCTGGCCTTCGAGGCGGCCGCCGAGGAGCGCGATTTCGCCGAGCAGCATTTCGGCGAGTGGCAGGGCCGCGACCGCGCCGAGGTGTTCCGGCTCCACGGCGCCGATCACGGACTCTGGCTGGCCCCGGCCGATTTCCGCCCGCCCGGCGGCGAGAGCTTCGCCGAGATGATGGCGCGCGCCGTCGCCGGCATCGAGCGCTGGACGCGGCGCCATCGCGGCCGCGACATCGTCGCGGTGGCACACGGCGGAACGATCCGCGCGGCGCTCGGCCACGCCCTCGGCTTGGCACCTTCGCGCGCGCTCGCCTTCGAGACCGGCAATTGCGCGCTGACCCGCCTCGACTACATCGAGGACGAAGGCAAGGCGCCGGCCTGGCGCATCGTGGCCGTCAACCTTCTGCCGGTGGCGTGATGCCGCGCGCGCTGGTCCTGCGCCTCGCGCTGATCGCGCTCGTGGCCTTCGCCGCCGCCGTGGCCGCGGTGGCGCTGTGGTTCACGCCCGACCCCAAGACCAAGCTCGAGACCACCGCCGAGACCCTGCTGGGCGGGCCCTTCGCGCTCACCGATGCCGAGGGCAAGCGCCGCACCGACGCCGAATTCCGCGGCAAGCACATGCTGGTCTTCTTCGGCTTCACCAATTGCCCGGATTTCTGCCCGACCGCGCTCTCGACGATGAGCCAGGCGCTGGAGAAGCTCGGCCCCAAGGCCGCGAATCTCGCGCCGATCTTCATCTCCGTCGATCCCGAGCGCGACACGCCCGAGCAGCTCAAGAACTACGCCCAGAATTTCGACAAGCGCATCGTGATGCTGACCGGCACGCCGGCCGAGATCGCGGCGGTGGCGCGCGCCTACCGCGTCTACTACGCCAAGCGGCCGCTCGAGAAGCCGGGCGAATACACGGTGGACCACTCGGCCTACATCTATCTCATGGGCCCCGGCGGCAAATACCTCACCCATTTCCGCACCGCCGTCTCGCCCGACGACCTGGCCGACGCCCTCGGGAAGCGGCTCTAGCGGCGTCCGCCGTCGCGCGCATTAAGCCTCTGTCAAGCGGCCTGGGCCTCAAATAGGGCTGGACGCCGCGATTCGCCGATCGTTATGTTTGCATACAAACGAAAAGAAACGCCGGGCCGGGCAACGCCGGAGACAGAGGACGGGGGTTAGCGACGGACATGCTCTACACGCTCTATGCGTGGCAGCAGACGGCCTTGGCGCCGCTCAGGCTTGCCGCCGTCACGGGCCAGCACTTCTTCAGCGCTTCGACGTTCCTCTTCGCCGAGACGCGCACCGCGCGCACCATCGCCGCCGCCTGCGAGATGGTCGAGCGCTCGACGCGGTCCTACGGCAAGCCGCCCTTCGGCATCGACACGGTCACGATCAAGGGCGAGTTCATTCCGGTCACCGAGGAGATCGTCGCCGGCAACACCTTCGGCTCGCTCGTCCGCTTCAAGCGCGCCGGCGCCGAGCGCCACCCGCGCGTGATGCTGGTGGCGCCGCTCTCGGGCCATCACTCGACCTTGCTGCGCGGCACGGTCGCGGCGCTGCTGCCGGGCCACGACGTCTACATCACCGATTGGCACGACGCGAAAGCGATCCCGGTCGCCGAGGGGAAATTCGACCTCGACGACTACATCGACCAGCTCATTTCGTATTTGAAGGCGCTCGGGCCCGGCACGCATGTGATCGCCGTCTGCCAGCCCTCGGTGCCGGTCTTGGCGGCGACGGCGCTCATGGCGGCAGCGAAAGACCGCTGCCGCCCGCGCTCGCTCACGCTGATGGGCGGCCCCATCGACACGCGCATCAACCCGACCAAGGTCAACGCCTTCGCGATGCGCCACCCGCTCTCCTGGTTCAAGAACACGGTGGTGAGCCGCGTGCCCTACGGCTTTCCCGGCTACGGGCGCGACGTCTATCCCGGCTTCCTGCAGCTCTCGGGCTTCATGTCGATGAACATCGACCGGCACCTGGGCGCGCATCTCCGCATGTTCCAGCATCTCGTCCGCGGCGACGGCGACAGCGCCGAGCAGCACCGGCGATTCTACGACGAATACATGTCGGTCATGGACCTGACCGCCGAGTTCTATCTGCAGACGGTCGAGCTCGTGTTCCAGAAGCACGTCCTGCCCAGGGGCCAATGGGTCTCGCGCGGCGCCCGCATCGAGCCCGCCGCCATCCGCGACACCGCCCTCATGACCGTCGAGGGCGAACTCGACGACATCTCGGCGCCCGGCCAGACGCTGGCGGCGCAAGACCTCTGCCGCAGCATCCCGCCGCGCAAGCGCGAGCACGTGCTGGCGCAGGGGGTCGGCCACTACGGCATCTTCAACGGCCGCCGCTGGCGCGAAGCGATCGCGCCGCGGGTGGCGGCGTTCATCGCCAGGCACGATTAGCTCAGGCCTCAACCACGTAGGGGCGCGCTGCGCCCCCGTGCACTCAGCCCCGCCCCATCTTCGCCAAGCGCAGCCTCAACGCGTTCAGCTTGATGAAGCCTTCGGCGTCGCGCTGGTTGTAGGCGCCGGCGTCTTCCTCGAAGGTGACGTGCTTGAGGCTGTAGAGCGACTTCGGCGACTTGCGGCCGCAGACGATGACGTTCCCTTTGTAGAGCTTCAGGCGCACCGTGCCCTCGACGTGAAGCTGGCTCTTGTCGATTAAGGCCTGCAGCATCTCGCGCTCGGGGCTGAACCAGAAGCCGTAATAGATGAGCTCGGCATAGCGCGGCATGATCTCGTCTTTGAGATGGGCGGCGCCGCGGTCGAGCGTGAGCGATTCGATCGCGCGGTGTGCAACGTGGAGGATCGTGCCGCCCGGCGTCTCGTAGACGCCCCTCGACTTCATGCCGACGAAGCGGTTCTCGACAAGATCGACGCGGCCGATGCCGTTGGCCTTGCCGAGCTCGTTCAGGCGTGTGAGCAGAGCCGCCGGCAGCATGCGCTTGCCGTCGATGGCCACGGGATCGCCCTTCTCGAATTCGATCTCGACATATTGCGCCTTGTCGGGCGCCGCCTCGGGCGCGATCGTGCGCTGGTAGACCATCTCCTCGGGCTCGTGCCACGGGTCCTCGAGCACCTTTCCCTCGGAGGAGGAGTGGAGGAGGTTGGCGTCGACCGAGAACGGCGCCTCGCCGCGCTTGTCCTTGGCGATCGGGATCTGGTGCTTCTCGGCGAAGTCGAGGAGCTTGGTGCGCGAGGTCAAGTCCCATTCGCGCCAGGGTGCGATCACCTTGATGTTGGGCTCGAGCGCGTAATAGGTGAGCTCGAAGCGCACCTGGTCGTTGCCCTTGCTGGTGGCGCCGTGGGCGACGGCGTTGGCCCTGGTTTCCCGCGCGATCTCGATCTGGCGCTTGGCGATGAGCGGCCGCGCGATCGAAGTGCCGAGCAGATAGACGTCTTCGTAGAGCGCATTGGCGCGGAACATCGGGAACACGAAGTCGCGTACGAACTCCTCGCGCAGGTCCTCGACGTAGATCTGCTTGGCGCCCATCATCTCGGCCTTCTTGCGCGCCGGTGCCACCTCTTCGCCTTGGCCAAGATCGGCGGTGAAGGTCACCACCTCGCAGCGATAGGTTTCCTGCAGC
>DATBLL010000196.1:0-18674 GCA_036555425.1 Alphaproteobacteria bacterium
CGGTGCCGATGCCGTGCGTGACCGCGTTCGCGATCTCCTCGAGCAGCGAATCGCGGAACAGATCGTCATGCTCGTCGCGGGCGCGGCGGGCGAGCGTGGCAATGGCAGCGCGCATTCCGGATCCCTTTTCTTGAACAGATACATAGGCACGAAGTGCGGCAAACCCCAGGCAATTTGCGGAGCGCTCCGCCGCCCGCATCGCGCAGCCGCCGGGCAATGCGAGTGCCGGCGAGATTCCCGTTCCCTCTGCGTTCCGATCTGCTAGAGTTTTCGGCCCTTCTGCCGGGTGAGAGGGCAAACGCCATGGAAACGCTGCCCTTGGGCTTCGCCGAGCCTGCCGAGCCCTACGAGCCGTCGACCGCCGACCGCATCGCGCGCGGCGTCTGCCGCAAGCTCGGCGAGCTCGGCTACAAGAGCCTGCTCGAGTTCCGCGTCGGGCTCGGCCGGCGCGCCGACGTGGCCGCCCTCGATGCCGCCGGCCGCTTCGTCATCGTCGAGATCAAGAGCAGCCTCGCCGATTTCCGCGCCGATGCGAAATGGCCGGAGTATCTCCCGTATTGCGACGGCTACTACTTCGCCGTCGCCGACGGCTTTCCGCAGGAGCTGCTGCCGGAGGAGCACGGCCTCATCGTCGCCGACGAGCACGACGCCGTGATCCTGCGCGAGGCGCCGCACCGGCCGATGCTCGCCTCGCGCCGCCGCGCGCAGATCCTGCGCTTCGGCTTGGTGGCGGCGGGCCGCCTCTCCTACGCCACCGGCTTCGCGCCGGTCGATCGCGATTGGCGCGAGGATTAGGCGAGGAGGGGTCTTGTAGGGGCGGGTCCCCGACCCGCCCCTACTTTATTTTGGCGACTGTGGCACTCGTGCTGTGGCCGGGCAGCAGCTCGGCGAGCACGACGCGGCCGCCGTAGCTCTTGACGAGATCGGCGCCGACGACGGTCTGCATCGTGTAGTCGGCGCCTTTCACGAGCACGTCGGGGCGCAGCGCGGCGATGAGCGCCTCGGGCGTGTCTTCGCCGAAGACGGTGACGAGATCGACGTCGGCGAGGCCGGCCAGCACCGCCGCGCGCGCCGCTTCGCTCTGCACCGGGCGGCCGTTTCCTTTGAGGCGCTTGACCGAGGCATCGCTGTTGAGGCCAACGACGAGCCGGTCGCAGGCCGCGCGCGCCTGCGCCAAGAGGTGCAGATGCCCGGGATGCAAGAGATCGAAGCAGCCATTGGTGAAGCCGACGCGCAGGCCGCGCCGCCGCCAGAGCGCCGCCCGCTCCATCGCCGCCGCGCGCGACGCGACCTTGCCTTCGGCGGCGCTGCGCTCCTGGCGCTCGAGTGCCGCACGGATTTCACCCGGATAGGCCACGGCCGTGCCCGCCTTGCCGACGACGATGCCGGCCGCGCAATTGGCGATGCGCACCGCATCCAGCAGCGCGAGGCCGGCCGCGAGACCGGCGGCGACCGTGGCGATCACCGTGTCGCCGGCGCCCGAGACGTCGAACACCTCGCGCGCCTCGGCGGCGATGTGGTGCACCGCGCCCTGCTCGTCGAGCAGTGTCATCCCTTGCGGACCGCGCGTTGCCAGCACGGCGGAAACGCCGGCGCGATCGCCGATGGCGCGCGCGGCCGCTTCCATGTCGGCATCGCTGGCGGTGGGCATCCCGCTGGCCTCGCCGAGCTCTTTGCGATTGGGCGTTACCAGCAGCGCGCCCCGGTATCTCGAATAGTCGCGCCCCTTGGGATCGGCCAGCACCGGGATCTTCGCCTTCGCTGCCGCGGCGACGACGCCGGCGATGACGCGCGCGCTCAACGCGCCCTTGCCGTAGTCGGAGAGGATCACGGCCCCCGCACCTTCGAGCGCGGGTGCTACGCGCGCGATCATCGCTTCCTCTTCGGCGCCGCCGAGCGATTCGGCGCGCTCGCGGTCGACGCGCAAAAGCTGATGCCCGCCGGCGACGAAGCGCGTCTTGCGGCTCGTCGGCCGGCCGCGCAGCACCGCGAGATGCGCGGCGGCGCCGGTTTCCTTCGCGATCAGCGCGCCGATGCGCTCGCCGTCGGCATCTTCGCCGACCGCGGCCACGCACGCGGCCTTGGCGCCGAGCGCCGCGAGATTGCGCAACACGTTGCCGGCGCCGCCCAGCATTTCCACCTCCTCGACGACGCGCAGCACCGGCACCGGCGCCTCGGGCGAGAGGCGCTCGGCTTCGCCGTAGACGTAGCGGTCGAGCATGATGTCGCCGACGACGGCGACGCGCGCGCCGGCGAGGCGGTCCAGCGCATCCGCGAGCCGGGCGCGGTCCGCCATCAGGCGAGCCCGAGTTCCTGCTCGAGCGCGCCGCAGAGCATCTGGCCGAGCATGATGTGCATTTCCTGGATGCGCGACGTGGTTTCGGAGGGCACGACGAGCAGCGGATCGGCGAGGCCCTTCATCTTGCCGCCGCCGCGCCCGCCGAGCGCGGCCGCCGTGAGGCCCATCGCACGCGCCTGCTCAAGGCCCTTCAGCACGTTGGGGCTCTGGCCCGAAGTGCTGATGCCAACGGCGACGTCGCCGGCGCGCCCCAGCGCCGCGATCTGGCGCGCGAACAACTCGTCGAAACCGAGATCGTTGCCGATGGCGGTCAGCGCCGAAGTGTCGGTGGTGAGCGCGATGGCGGCGATGGGCGCGCGGTTCATCTTGTAGCGCACGACGAATTCGGTCGCGAGGTGCTGCGCGTCGGCGGCGCTGCCGCCATTGCCGAAGAACAAGAGCTTGCCGCCATTCTTGAGCGAGCGCGCGCACACGGCCACGAGCCGCGCGAAAGGCTCGCGCAGCGCCGCCTTTGTGGCGGCGGCGACGGAGGCATGCTCGGCCAGCTCGCTGTCGAAGAACCGGTGGAGGTCCAGGGCCATGAAACCGCAAACCCGGCCGCGCGCGTGACAGTCGCGCGGCTGGGCCTTGCTAAGTCAGCCCCAGGCGGCGGGCAAGGAGAAAGTGGTTAAGTTCCGTGACTTAGGCGCCGCGGCTTTACGCGCCGATCTTCTTGCCGTCTGGGCGATGCACCGCGACCACGGAAGGCCGCGGCGGCATGCCCTCCTTGAAGTCGGGCCAGCGCGTGTTGGGCTTGTCGAAATTTGTGCCCTCGGCGGGATGCTGGACCGAGAGGAACAGTGTCTTGCCGTCGGGCGTGAAGGCGCCTCCACACATCTCCGCATCGATCGGACAAGCGAACAGCAGCTTGAACAGGCCGCGTCCCGGCCCCTCGGTGTCGGCGGCGTAGAGGCCATCCGGGATTTTATTGCGCTTCTGGGCGGAGCCCTGATCGGTCAGCACGTAGATCCGCCCCTGCGGATCGAAGGCCACATTGTCGGGCGCCGCGAACCAGATGCCGGTTTCGGCCTGGTTCTTGTGATAGGCGGCCCCGTGCGCCGGATCGGCCGGATTGCCCGCGAGGACGAAAATCTCCCACGTGGCCTTCGCGGCGGCGTGGTCCGGCTCGCCCTCTTCGCCCGCCGGCGGAATGATTTCGATGATGTGGCCGAACAGGTTCTTGGCGCGGGGATTGGCCTTGTCGACGGGAACCTTGTCGCCGCGCCCGGTGTTGTTGGTAAGCACGACGTAGACGCGGCCCGATTCCGGATTGAACTCCACGTCTTCCGGCCGGTCCATCCGCGTGGCGCCGACAATGTCGGCGGCGCGGCGCGCTTCGATCAGCACGTCGGCCTGGCTCGCAAAGCCGTTCTCGGCGACAAGCTTGTTCTTGCCGTGCACGAGCTCGATCCATTCGACCGTGCCGTCGTCGCCGAACTTCGCTGCATAAAGCGTGCCCTCGTCGAGCAGGCCGAAATTGGCGGCGCGGCTCTCCGGGTCGTACGTGCCGCGCGTCACGAACTTGTAGACGTAGTCGCCGGCCTCGTCGTCGCCGGTATAGACCGCCACGCGGCCGTCGCCGTTGACGACGCAGGTGGCCGCCTCGTGCTTCATGCGGCCCAGCGCCGTGCGCTTCACCGGCTGGAAATCGGGATCGTAGGGATCGATCTCGACGATCCAACCGAAGCGATTGGGCTCGTTCGGCTCCTTCTCGATGTTGAAGCGGTCGTGGTTGCGCGCCCAGCCGTACCAGGACTTCTCCATCGTCGGGATGCCGTAGCGCTTGTGGTTCTTCTCCTCCTTGCCGGCCCTGGCGGCGTTGCCGCCGAAGTAGCCGTTGAAGTTCTCCTCGCAGGTGAGCATCGTGCCCCAGGGCGTCGTCCCGCCGCCGCAATTGTTGAGCGTGCCGAGGATCTTCTTGCCGGAGGCATCGGCGCTGGTCTTGAGGCGGTCGTGGCCGGCCACCGGGCCGGAGATCGTCATCTCGGTTGTGCCGGTGATGCGGCGGTTGAAGCGGCTGTCGGCCACGTATTTCCAGGCGCCGCCTTCCTTGCGCACCTCGACGATCGAGCCGCCATGGGCCGCGATCTCGACCTCGGTCCACGCCTTGTCGGCGGCCTTGGCGTTCTCGCCGCGGTTCTTGACGCCCGGCCGCATCAATTCGCCGTTCGTGTACTCGTTGTTGACGTAGAGGATTCCGCTCTCCGAACTCTCCGAGCCATGCGGCAGCGGGAAGTAGCCGATGAAATCGCAATTGTAGCCGAACTGCCCGGCCTGGCTCGCCGCCGTCTGATTGGCGAGGTCGAGCGGTTTGGCGCCCTTGGCGACCGGGTCACCCCAGCGAATCACGAGATCGGCCTTGTAACCTTCGGCGACGTGATGGGTGGCGTCGATCGTAAGCGCAAGGCTCTTGAAGGCGAGCGTCGAGCCGCCCATCGCCAGCGCCTGGCGCAACGGGAAAGCCGTGCCGAGGCCCGCCACCGCGCCGGCCGCGACGAGGCTCGCGAGCAGCGAGCGGCGCGAGACGCGGCGCGCGATCACGTCCTGAATATGCGGATTGCGCGAATCGCTGAGGCCGCCGGGCTCGTCGATGAAATGCCGATCGGACATCGCAACGTCTCCTGGCTCTTGGGCAATGACTGGGGCGCCCGAAACCTAGCCGTGCCGGGTGACGGTATGATGAAACGCGCTGGCGGGGCGGCGCTGGCTCTGCATAATGGCCCGCCCGCGCCCCCGCGGACCCGCCCTTGGGCCGGGTTTCATCCCTCGAACCTTCCAGAACAAAGCAATGCGCACCAATCCGTTGAAGGCCCGCCTCAAGGCCGGCAAGAAATGCCTCGGCGCCTGGCTTGCCGCCAACAATTCGATCATCGCCGAAGTATTCGGCCAGGCTGGCTACGATTTCATCATCATCGACCACGAGCACGGGCCGGGCGATTTCGTCGGCGCCATGGGCCAGCTGCAGGCGCTGCGCTCGGGTGGCGGCTCGGCGGCGCCCTCGCCGATCATCCGCATCCCGTGGCACGACCCCATCTACATCAAGCGGGCGCTCGACATCGGCAACGAGGGCATCATGGTGCCCAACGTCGAAAGCGCGGACGTGGCCGATGCCATGGTGCGCGCCTGCCTCTATCCGCCCAAGGGCTATCGCGGCCTCGCCTTCGGCGTGACGCGCCATTCCGGCTACGGCGCCGATGCCGCCGACACCTGGGCCAAGGCGAACCCGGAAATGTTCGTGATGCTGCAGATCGAGACGCCGAAGGCGATCGAGGCGATCCCGGCCATGGCCAAGGTGCCCGGCGTCGACGCCTTCCTCATCGGCCCCAACGATTTGGCCAGCAATTCGGGCGAGAATCCGCTGAAGCCCTCCGAAGCCTACAAGAAGCTGCTCGCCAAGGCCGAGGACGCGATCAAGGCCTCGGGCAAGACGCTCGCCTCGATCCAGCACAGCGGGCTGGGCTTCCAGCAATTGTTCGACAAGGGCTACGGCATGATCTGCCACGCCTCCGACATCTCGATGCTGCGCACGGTCGCGACCAGCGCCGTGGCGGATCACCGGAAGAGCAACGGCTGACGCGGCGGAGGACTCGGCATGGTGCAGCGCATGAACCGCCAATGGCTGCTCGCCGCGCGCCCGCCCGGCGAGTTCGACGAGAGCGCCTTCAAGTTCAACCAGGCGCCGGTGCCGGAGCCCAAGGACGGCGAGGTGTTGGTGCACAACATCTGGCTCTCGCTCGATCCCTATATGCGCGGGCGCATGCGCGACGTGAAGAGCTACGTGCCGCCGGTGCAGCTCGGCGCGGTGATGGAAGGCGGCACCGTCGGCGAGGTGATCGAATCGAAGAACCCCGCCTTCAAGAACGGCGACATCGTCGAGGAGCGCCTGGGCTGGCAGGAATACGGGCTCAGCAACGGCAAGGGGATGCGGAAGATCGACCCCGCCCTCGCGCCGATCTCGACCGCGGTCGGCATCCTCGGCATGCCGGGGCTCACCGCCTATTTCGGCCTGCTCGACGTGGGGGCCATGAAGGCGGGCGACACCGTCGTGGTCTCGGCCGCCGCGGGCGCCGTCGGCGGCCCGGTCGGCCAGATCGCGCGCATCAAGGGGGCGAAGCGCGTCGTCGGCATCGCCGGCGGCAAGGCCAAGTGCGACTACTGCGTCAAGGAGCTCGGCTACGACGCCTGCATCGACTACCAGGCGATGGGGCACGACACCGGCAAGCTGATCCAGGCTTTGCGCGCCGCGTGCCCCGACGGCATCGACGTCTATTTCGACAATGTCGGAAGCTGGATCTCCGACGCGGTCTATCCGCTGCTGCGCTTCAAGGCGCGCGTCGCGATCTGCGGCATGATCGCCGAATACAATCTCGTGACGCCCGAAGTGGCGCCGCGCATCACGCGCCATCTGCTCGTCAACAGCGCGCGCGTCGAGGGCTTCATCGTGCTGAACTTCCGCCAGCGCTACGGCGAAGCGCTCGGCGAGATGGCGGGCTGGGTCCGGAGCGGCAAGCTCAAATACCGCGAGGACATCGTCGACGGCCTCGAGAACGCGCCGCGCGCGCTCTTGCGCCTGTTCAAGGGCGAGAATTTCGGCAAGCAGCTCGTCCGCATCCGCCCCGATCCGACGCGGAAGTAGGCGCCATCCCTAAGCGTTCAGATACGCGATCGCCGCGTCCCTGATCGCCGTCATCGACTTGTAGGCGACGAGGCCGGGATCGAGCGCGGCCACTGCGGCGGCGAGCGCGTGGCGCTGCTCGGGCAGCGCGGCGAAGGAAGCGAGCTTGTGCTGGTGGATGCGGATGCCGAACAGCACCGCGCCGGTTTTGGGCAGAAGGCGCAGGGTCTGGCGCTCGACGCGGTAGAAGACGCGCTCGCCCGCATCCGCGGCCGCGATGGCCGCGTGCGCCAGCGCCACCGGCTGGAACAGCGCGGAATCGGTGGTGAGGCTCCAATTGGTCCGCATGTATATGTTTCCGGCCTTCAAGCCGGCGAGAAAGCGGTCGATGGTGGCGCCGATCCTGGCGTTGAGGCCGGGCACGGGCGCGTGCACCGCCGGCATCGGATGGCCGAGCTTCTCGGCGAGGCGCCAGCGCGAGGGAAAGCAGAGACAGGCGCCGGAGAGAATCAGCGCGCCGGCGCCGCCTTGCGTGAGGATGCAGAGATCCTCCTGCACCAGCAGCGCCGCGGCTTCGAGCGGATGACGCTCGGCGAGCGCCACGCGGCGGCCATCGGGGCAGCGGAGCGCGCCGTTGTCGCGCGCGAAACGATCGGCATGGGTCGCGAGCGTCCAGGCCACGACCGCTTCGAGCAGTTCGCGCGCCGGCGCTTCGGCCGGAGGCAGGACTTGAAACACGTCCCCGCGGCGCTCGGCGAGCAGGCGCTGCTTTTCGGCCATCTGCGCCGCGTAGTCGCCGTCGAGCTCGAACCAATGGCGCGCCTCGATGGCGGCGACGCCCATGCGCAAGGGGTCGTGGCCGGCGAGGAATGGAAAGTGGCGCGGCAGCGATCCCGCCATACCCGGTGAGGGGGCCATGCTCAATTGAGCCGCGATTTCAAGCGCCTCATCAGCTCCTCGACCTGGGGCGCGAGACGGCGTTCGGGATCAAGGCGCATCACCGCCTCGAGACAGGTGCGGGCGCGGCGCAGCTGCCCCAGCTCGGCATTGAGCGCCGCGGCCTCGTACCAAAGGCCGGGATGCGCGGGTGTCACCAGCACCATGCGCTCGACAACGCCGAGCCCGCCCGCCACGTCGCCGGCTTTGAGGCAGCGGACCTTGATGTTGTTCTCGAGCCGCAACAGGATTTCGCGGTTCTCGGCCAAGACCAGGTGCTCAGGTGCCAGCGCGGCCTCGGGCCCCTGCATGCGCTTGACGAGACGGTCGAGCTCGGCCGGCGCCCGGACCGCGCCGCGCTCGAAGGGATCGACGAGCAGCCCCTCCTCGCCCGCGCCGACCTGGACCAGGAAATGGCCGGGGAAGTTGACGCCGCCAGCGGGCCAGCGGAGGAAGCGCGCCATGTGCAGATAGAGGATCGAGAGCGCGATCGGCAGGCCCTTCTTGCGGTCGATGACGCGCATCAGATCGGCATTGGCGAGATCGTCGTAGGTTTTGCTGTCGCCGCGATAGCCGCCGCGGTCGAACAGCACCGCGTTCAGCGCCGCCACCTGCTCGGCCGGCGCCATGCCCGGCTCGGCCACCGCCTCGGCCTCGCGCGCGAGCGCGTCGAGATGCGCGGCATAGGGCGCGGCCTCGCTGCCCGGGCGCCCGAGCGCCGCCAGGGCCAGCGCCATCTGCGCGAGATCGAGCGCGTCGTCGGGGCGGCGCGACTGCTCGAGCAGCCAGGCTTCGATCGCGCCGTTGTCGGTCCAGCCGGAGATGTCCACGCCCGTCCCTCCTAGGGCCGCCACGCGTCGGGCCGGTGCAGCGGCCAGCGGCCCCGCGCCAAGAATAGAGCATCGAAGCGGCGGTCGAGTTCCGCATAGCCGGGGCGGCGCGCGCAGAATTGCTCGGCCGCCGCCGCGATGCGCCGCCACTGCCGATCGCCGATCGCCTCTTCGAGCCCGTCTGTGCCGGCGCGCGCCTTGATCTCGAGCAGCACCAAGAGCCGGCCGCGCCGCAGCACGAGATCGATCTCGCCGCCGGGAAGACGGAGATCGCGCGCCACCACGCGGAAGCCTTTCAGGCGCATGTAGAGTGCCGCGAGCCACTCGGCGCGGCGGCCGAAGCGCTGGGCGCGAAGCTTGGGCGCCGCCTTCACCGCCCGCGCCCTCGCGCGGCGCGTCCCTTGGCACCGAGCGCGAGCGCGCGGCGATAGACCTCTCTGCGCGGCCGGCCGCTCGCCTCGGCGACGGACGCCGCCGCATCGCGCACCGACATGACTTCGAGCGCGCGCGTAAGCATCGCATCGACATCGGCGGCGCTGGTCTCCGCCGCGGCGGCCGGCGGCCCGACCACGACGGCGATCTCGCCCTTGGGCGGCGGCGCATCGCGATATTGCGCGGCCAATTCGGCCAGGGTGCCGCGGCGCACCTCTTCGAAGAGCTTGGTGAGCTCGCGTGCGACGGCGGCCGGTCGCGGGCCGAGCATGCCGGCGAGATCGGCGAGCGCGTCGGCGAGGCGCGGGCCGGTCTCGTAGAAGACGAGCGTCGCCGGCACCGCGGCCAGCGCCGCGATCGCCTTCTTCCGCGCCGCGGATTTCGACGGCAGGAAGCCCCCGAACAGGAACCGGTCGGGCGGCAGCGCCGAAACCTGCAGCGCCGCGAGCACCGCCGAAGCGCCGGGCACCGGCACGATCGCGATGCCTTCCGCCGCCGCCGCGCGCAGCAGCTTGTAGCCGGGATCGGAGACGAGCGGCGTTCCCGCGTCGCTGACCAGCGCCACGCTGCCGCCGGCGCGCAGGCGCGCCAGCAGCGCCTCGCGTTCGGCGGCGCCGCTGTGATCGTTGTAGCGGAACAGATCGGCGCGGATGCCGAAATGCTCGAGCAGCTTGCGCGTGACGCGTGTGTCCTCGCAGGCGACGAGGTCGGCGCGCTTCAGCACGTCGAGCGCGCGCAAGGTGATGTCGGCGAGGTTGCCGATCGGCGTCGCCACGAGATAGAGGCCCGGCGCCAGCGACGATTCCGGGCCGCCGGGCGCGCCCGATTGCCTTTGCCCGGAGGCACGGATAGTCTCATCGGACCGTACAGCACCCATAACAATTCCTGGGCTCCCTGAGGGTCATTGCCGTGACGTCATACCACGCCCGGTCTGCTTCGCGTCGCCGCGTTTTGGCCGGCGCCGGTATCGCCTTGTTCGGACTTTCGCTCGCCGCGTGCCAGACGACCGGCGACAGCGGCCCGCGGCCCGCCGCGGCGCGCCCCCAGGCGCCGGTGGCCGGGCGGCTTCCCGCCGGCGCGCAAGTGAAGGTTGCGATCCTGCTGCCGCTCTCGGGCGACCGCGCGAGCCTGGGGCGCGGCATGCAGCGCGCGGCCGAGATGGCGGTGCTCGAGCAGGGTGCCCGCAACCTGCAGCTTCTGACCTTCGACACGCGCGGCACGCCCGAAGGTGCCGCCGCCGCCGCCGATCAGGCACTGCAGCAGGATGCCAAGCTCATTTTGGGGCCCGTCTTCGCCGGCGAGGTGCGCGTGGTGAAAGAGCGCGTCGCCGGCAAGGTCAACGTCGTCGCCTTCTCCAACGACGCCGCGGTCGCCGGCAGCGGCGTCTATCTCCTCTCGTTCAGCCTCAAACAGCAGGTCGAGAACGTAATCGGCTATGCCGCGCGCAACGGGCGCAAGCGCATCGGCGTGATCGCGCCGGCCAACGACTACGGCCAGCAGGTGACGGCGATGGCGAAGGAGGTGGCGAGCAAGAACGGCGCCGAGGTGACGCGCACCGGCACCTACAAGCCCGACACGATGGAAGTGACCGACGACATCAAGTCCTTCGCCGGCGCCACCGGCGTCGACCGCAAGGGCAAGGTCGGCCGCGTGGCGCCGCTCGATTTCGACGCGGTGCTGATCGCCGACGGCGGGACCAAGCTGCGCATGGTCGCGAGTCTTCTCGCCTATTACGACGTCGATCCCGACAAGATCCGCTATCTCGGCACCGGGCGCTGGGACGACAAGTCGCTGCGCCGCGAGCTCTCCTTGCGCGGCGGTTGGTATGCGGCGCCCGATCCCGCCTCGTTCGAGAAGTTCGCCGAGAAATACAAGGGCGCCCATGGCGACGAGCCGCCGCGCATCGCGACGCTCGCCTACGATGCGGTGGCGCTCGCCGCGACCATCGCCAAGAAGCAAGAGGGCTTCGACTACAGCGCCCAGACCCTGACCGATCCCGCCGGCTTCGCCGGCATCGACGGCATCTTCCGCTTCACGCCCGACGGCCTCTCCGAGCGCGGCCTGGCCGTGGTCGAGATCGGCCGCGACGAAGTGAAGGTGGTGGGCGAGGCGCCCAAGAGCTTCGAGGTGCCGGGGACGCACTGAGGCGGCCCCTCCCCCTTTCCGGGTGGACAAAGGTGGACATCCGCGGGCGGCGGATGTCGAGGCGCGCCGGTAAGACTGCGCGCGCGGCGGGGAGAGAGCCGCGAATAAGCGCGTTTCTCAGAACCCTTGGCTTTTCCGTTCGGCGGCGCGCGCCAGCCCTCGCGGCGCGGCGCATCGAGCGATCGTGATTCACAAATCCAAAGAGCGATGGGCGCCGTTCTCGCGCCGCCTTGTCTGCCTCGAAGGGCAGGGCGCGCACCCTAGAACGTAATAGGAACATCGTCAAGGTGGAAACCGCCGCCGGCCTGACCCTCACTTCCCAGGCACTGCTTTCGGCATTGCCTGGGCCCCTTCTCTCCCACTTCGTGGGAGAGAGAAGTGAGTGCACGGCGGCCCCGATTTTTCTCTCCCGCGCCAGCGGGAGAGAAGGGGCCCATTCGCCGATTGCGCCGAATGGGAAGTGAGGGCAGCGGCCTATTCCGCCGCCCGCTTCATCCCGAGCCGCTGCGCCACCGCCGGCATCACCTCGCGCGCGAAGCGGGTCATCGAGCGCTCGACGAGCGCAGGCGCGAGCGCCCCGAAATTGTTCAGGATCGCGACGTGGCGGATGCCCATCTCGTGGAGGCGGCACATCTTTTCCGTCACGGTCGCGATCGAGCCCATGAGGCAGATGCCGTTGGCCAGGATGTCTTCGTAGACGTGCTTCTTGGCGTAGAGCCGCGTGTCGACATAGAGATCGTAGGCGGCCTTGCATTCGGCCGCGCAGGCCGCGTCGCTCTCGGCGACGTGCGTGTGGAGGACGAACACATGATCGTCGTCCTCGGGTGCAAACCCTTCCTCGGCGCGGCCGCGGCGGAATTCGGCGAACATCGTGCCGATGTCGGCGAAGTCTTTGCACGAGGCGTAGGGCACGGTGAAGATGCGGTCGCCCTGCTTGCCGACGTGATAGGCGCCCTCGCGCGCGAGGATCGCGACGTAAATGGGCGGCACGCGGCCTTCGTGCGGCAGCACGTTCAACACCACCTTCTCGCTCTTCGAGAACTTGCCGACATAGCCGAAGTTCTCGCCGGCCATGAGGCGCTTCACCAGCGCCAGGTTCTCGTTGAAGCGATCGCGTTTTTCCTTGGGATCGCGGTCGTAGCCCGCGAACTCGTGCGCGAGATAGCCGGAGCCCACGCCAAAGATAAGTCGTCCGCCGCTCATCAAGTCGAGCATCGCATAGGTTTCTGCGACGCGGCGCGGATCGTGGAAGGTCAGGATCGAGATCGCGGTGCCGAGGCGGATCGACTTCGTGCGCTGCGACAGCGCCGCCAGCATCACGGCCGGATCGGGCACCACGCCGTATTCGTGGAAATGGTGCTCGGCGCAGAAGAAGGTGTCGTAGCCGAGCGCCTCTGCCAGCTCCGCCTGGCGCATCACCTGGCGGTAGAGCTCGGGCACGGTGCGCGCGAGGCGCGGATGGTGATCGTTGACCGAGAAGACCGAGTGGCGCATGGCGGTCATCGTGTTCCTCCGCGTTTCCTTCTCCTTCCCCCGCGAAGCGGGGGAAGGCCGGGATGGGGGTGAGGACGCCCGAATGTCGTGTGCAGCGAAGAGCGCGGTTTCGACGCCGTGCCACGCAATCAAACGCCGCGTTCGCGGCTCGACCCCCATCCAACCTTCCCCCGCAAGCGGGGGAAGGCTTTGCCCCGTCAGCCTTCGCGAGAGCGGCAGCGGATATTATGCTATGCGAAATACGTTATGATATAAGAAACCCCGAATCAAGCCTCTGGTTCCATGAGTGAAAGGCAGGGCGTTCGCTCGGTCGAGACGGGCTTGCGGCTGGTGAGGCTTCTCACCGAGAAGGCGCAGCCCTTGGCGCTCAAGGATCTTGCCGCCGGCGCCGGCATGCCGGCCGCCAAGGCGCACCGCTATCTCGTGAGCCTCATCCGCGCGGGTCTCGCCGAGCAGGACCGCGAGAGCGGGCGCTATCGCCTGGGTCCGCTGGCGCTCGATTTCGGATTGGCGGCGCTGCGCCAGCTCGACGTGCTGAAATTCGGCGGCGAAGCCCTGGCCGACCTTCGTGCCGCGATCGACGAGACGGTGCTGCTCGCGGTCTGGGGCAACAAGGGGCCGGTGGTGGCGCGCTGGGAGGAATCGAGCCACCCGGTCGCGACCAACGTGCGCGCCGGCTGGGTGATGCCGCTCGCCAATTCCGCGACCGGGCGCTGCTTCGCCGCCTATCTGCCCGAGACCGTCACCACGCCGCTGCTCGAAGCCGAGCTTGCGCTGCGCCCCGGCGATCGGGTGGTCTATCCCGCGCGCCTCGTCGAGATCCGCGCCCACGGCCTCTCGCGCGTCGAAGGCGATCTTCTGCGCGGCGTCGCCTCGGTCGCGGCGCCGGTGTTCGGCCATACGGGCGCCATCGTCGCCGTGATCGCCGCGTTGGGGCCGCAGGGCGCGTTCGAGGTGGATTGGGAAGGCCGCAACGCCTTCGCGGTGAAGCAGGCGGCGGCGCGGCTCTCCGCGCGGCTTGGATTTCGGCCCACTGCCCCCTCGCCCTGGGGCGAGGGGGCAAGGGGGTGAGGGGGAGGACCTTACCGACTGCGACGGCGTCCGCCACCATCGTCGCACGCGATATCGCACACGCCCGGCGTGTTGGTGCGTTTAGGCGCGCTCGAAGGTTCCGCCGTGATCCGAGCCTCGGAGAGCGCAAGATGTGGGAGCGCCTGCGTGACCGGCAATTCGATGGCCTGAAGTTTCGCAGGCGAACGCCGGTCGGCCCCTACACCGCGGATTTCTATTGCGAGCAATACAATCTCGTCGTGGAGATCGATGGCGGTCAGCATCGCTTGGACGATGCCGTCGCCGCTGACGCGGAGCGTGACCGCTATCTGCGTGCGCATGGGTATCGCGTGTGCAGGATTCCGCAGCTTATCGCGATCCAAGAAACCGGCACGGCGCTCGAGAGGATTCGAGCGGTGATCGGGCGCCGAGGCCAAGAGCGAAGGTCCTCCCCCTTGCCCCCTCGCCCCAGGGCGAGGGGGAATTACCGCTACTTCTTCGCCTTGGCGCGCTTGGCGTAGGGGATGCCGTCGATCAGCGCGTGGATGAACTGCGGCAGGCAGAACGCGCCGGTGAACATTTCGGGCGTGAAGTAGCGCGTCGTAAGCTTCGCGGCTTTGGCGAGGCGCGCGATCGTGGCGACCGGCATCTTGCGGAGCTTCAAATTGTCGGTCGCCCAGCCCAGCGCCATGAAGCCGCCGTTGTAGGTGGGGACGACGGCCAGATAGCAGCCGCCCTCGCGGAAGAGCTTGCGGAACGCGCGCACGGACGACTGCAGCTCGGGGCCCTGGAGATAGGGTACGCCGTTTTGCGTCACCAGCACGCCGCCGGGGGCGAGGCAGCGCCTGCAGTCGGCGTAGAACTCCTCGGTGAACAGCACGGCGCCCGGGCCGACCGGGTCGGTCGAATCGATGATGATGACGTCGTAGCGCTCGGGCGTTTCTTTGACGAACCTGGCGCCGTCGGCGATCACGATGTTGGCGCGCTTGTTGTCGAAGGCGCCGGCGTGGTGGTTGGGCAGATGCTTGCGCGAGAGCTCGATCACGCCGGGGTCGATCTCGACCATGGTGCAGACGAGCTTCGGGTGCTTCAGCACCTCGCGGATGCAGCCGCCGTCGCCGCCGCCCACGATGAGCACCTTGTCCACGCGCCCCCGGGCGGCCTTGACCGCCAGGATGGGCACATGGGCCAGCATCTCGTGATAGACGAACTCGTCACCCTCGGTCGTCTGGACGATGCCGTCCAGCGCCATGACGCGGCCGAAGGTCGGATTGCGGAAAATGATGAGGTCCTGCAGCGCGGTTTGCTCGCGATGCAGGACCTCTTCGACCTTGAGCGTCTGGCGGATCGCGGGGTGGAGCGTTTCCTGAAACCACTCCACGGCCGTCCTCCTTGCTTGAGCTTAAACGACGAGTCCGCGCTTGCTTTCCGCGACCTGGACGCCGTTGGGCGCGAAAGCGGCCTTCAGCGCGGGGATCGCCTTGTAGGGGTCGCACTTTCCGCACATGAAGATGTCGATCGCCGCGTAGCCGCGCTCGGGCCAGGTGTGGATCGAGATATGGGACTCGGCCAGCACCACCACGCCCGACACGCCCATGCCTTCCCCGAAGGGATGCATGTAGCTGTGCAGGACGGTGGCCCCCGCCTTGCGCGCGCCATCGAGCAGCGCGTTTTCGATGGCGGCCACGTCGGCGAGATTGACGGCGCCCCACAGCTCGACGAGCAGATGGGTGCCGGCGTACTCGACGCCGTCCTTGCGGATGTAGTGATCCGGGGCGGTTTCAACCGGCCGCTGTGCGGCCGGGGCGAGATAGGTAACGTTGGTGTTCGTCTCGCGAGTGGGCGTGAGCCTCTCTTTCGAGAACCCCCCCAACCGGGCAGCTTTACGCATTCCTTTGGTCCACCCAATCAGAAGCAGTTCGTCGAAGTTCCGGTGATCTGCCGGAGCGTCGCGGCGATAGATCTCCTCTCCGTCGTCGACGCGTGGGCACTATCTGGAGCAATCGTGAAAAAATGCAAGATTTTTTTGGGCCGGCGCGGAAATTTTTTCGCCGCCGCGCGCCGCGCGCGCGGCAGGCGCGGGACGAATTTCGCGCCGCCGCGCTCCGGTTGCGCGGCGCGCAATGCATTTGAGCCTTATGGAATCGGCCATTGCTGCATGTCGCGCGGCGCGCGCAGCGCGCGTTCGCCGCGCGCGAACAGACGCGAGGCCGGGGATGAGCGGCGCGAAATCGTGAAGACGTAGCGGCGCTCTTAACGAATCGCGCGCCGAGTCAAAACCCCTTCTCTCTGGGCAGAAGGGGTCGGGGATGAGGGGGCGACGCGCGTCTCCAGCGCGATGAGCATCCGCAAGCGATGCCATGGCGCAACGGCACGACTCCGACGCATACGATCCGGCGCGCCTCGTCCCTCTCTGCGTCGAAATCCGTCGCCCCCTCGCCCCCTGCCCCTCTCGCCAGGGAGAGGGGGAAAGCCGCTAAAAATCGGCCTCGGCGAGGGCCACGACGCTGTCGGCGCCGTCGGTGACGGTGGCGAGGAGGCCTTCCGAGCGCACCAGCACGTGGTCGGCGAAGAAACGCGCGGTCTTGATTTTGGCGCTGGCAAAGCGCGGGTCGAGGGCGCCGTTAAGATCTTTGGCGGCGAGCGCGGCGCGGCCCATGAGCCAGCCGGCCGTCACATTCCCGAATAACGCAAGATATGGGACTGCGCTCGCCGCCGAACGCGCGATGTCGTGTTTGCCCGCGTCGACGATCCAATCGGTCGCCTTGCCGAGGCAGTCGAGCCCTTGGCCGAGCTTCTTGCCGATCGCGGCGAGATCGCCGTCCCCGGCACCGGCGAGCGCGGCCGCGGCTGGGCGCATTTCGGCGATGAAGGCCTTGGCCGCTTCGCCGCCGTCGCGCTGCACCTTGCGGCCGATGAGATCGTTGGCCTGGATGCCGTTGGTGCCCTCGTAGATCGGGTGGATGCGGGCGTCGCGCATGTGCTGGGCGGCGCCGGTCTCCTCGATGAAGCCCATGCCGCCGTGCACCTGCACGCCGGTGTGGGCGACGTCGCAGCCGGTGTCGGTGCACCAGGCCTTCATCACCGGCGTGAGCAGGTCGACGGTGGATTGCGCGCGTTTCCGTGCGCCCGGATCGGGGTTGCGCTTGGCGTGGTCGAGGCGCGAGGCGAGGTAATAGGCCAGCGCCCGCATCGCCTCGGTCGAGGATTTCATCGACAGCAGCATGCGCCGCACATCCGGGTGGCGGATGATGGCGACGTTGTTCTCGCCGGTGGCGATGTCGCGGCCCTGGACGCGCTCCTTGGCGTAGACGCGGGCCTGCTGCCAGGCGCGCTCGGCCGTGGAGAGGCCCAGCATTCCGACGTTGAAGCGCGCATTGTTCATCATCGTGAACATGCAGGCCATGCCGTCGTTCTCGCGGCCGATCAGCGTTCCCAAGGCGCCCTCGTTCTCGCCGAAGGCCATGACGCAGGTGGGGCTGGCATGGATGCCGAGCTTGTGCTCGAGCGAGACCGCGCGGAGATCGTTGCGCTGGCCCAAGGAGCCGTCGGCGTTCACCAGCACCTTCGGCACCAGGAACAGCGAGATGCCCTTGACGCCCTGGGGCGCGCCCTCGATGCGCGCCAGCACGAGGTGGACGACGTTGTCGGTGTAGTCCTGGTCGCCATAGGTGATGAAGATCTTCTGGCCGAAGATGCGGAACTTGTCCCCTTCCCTGACGGCGCGCGAGCGCAGCGCGCCCACGTCGGAGCCGGCCTGGGGCTCGGTCAGGTTCATCGTCCCGGTCCATTCGCCGGTGACGAGTTTCGGCAGGAAGAACTTCTTCTGCTCGGCGGTGCCGTGCGCCGAGATGGCCTCGATGGCGCCGACGGTGAGCATCGGGCAGAGCGACCAGGCGGTGTTGGCCGCGTCCCACATCTCCATCACGGCGGCGTTGAGCGCCCAGGGCAGCCCTTGGCCGCCGTGCTCGGCGGGGATCGCGACGCTGTTCCAGCCGCCGGCAACGAACTGCCTGTACGCGTCCTTGAAGCCCGCAGGCGTACGCACGACGCCGTTCTCGAGCCGCGAACCTTGCTGGTCGCCGGTGCGGTTCAACGGCCCCACGATCTCGGCCGCAAATTTCCCCGCCTCGTTCAGGATGTGATCGACGATGTCGGGCGTCGCCTCTTCGTAGCCGGGCAGCTTCGCGACGTCGTCGAAGCCGGCGGCATGGCGGAGCGCGAAGCGGATCTCGTCGAGCGGGGCGGCGTAGTCGGTCATGGGGAGCTCGCTGGGGCTTTCTCGCTGCGCAAGACTTGCGCAAGGCGGCGCTAACAAAGGCCCCGCCTTGGCCCGAGTCAATATTCGCTGACCGCGCGATCTGGCCGCGTCTCGGCCACAACGTGGTCGCCTCGCTTTCCCCTACTGCGCTGGGCTTCCCCGGGCTTGGAGACAAGACCACCATGCGCCTTGGCATTCTGGGTTCGGGCCTGATGGGCGGCAAGCTGGGAACGATCTTCGCGCGCGCCGGACACGAGGTGGTCTTCAGCTACGCCCGCAGCGAGCGGAAGCTCGAGAAGCTCGCCCGAGAGGCCAAGGGCAAGGCGCGGCCCGGCACGCCGCGCGAGGCCGCGCAGCAAGCGGACGCGGTATTGCTGGCCGTCCACTGGTCGCGATTAGACGACGTGCTGAATCGGGCAGGCGATCTGTCGGGCAAGCTGGTTGTAACGTGCTCCCTCCCGATGAACGATGACAACAGCGATCTCGTCATCGCCCACACGTCTTCAGGGGCGGAGGAACTCGCGAAGAGGATTCCGAAAGCACGGGTCGTCTCCGCCGTCAACACTGTGCCGA
>DATBLL010000232.1:0-13385 GCA_036555425.1 Alphaproteobacteria bacterium
CGGCTCGCGGGATAGCGCGCGCACTTGCCCGCGAGGTTCAGGCGCGCGGGAGGTGCCGTGCCAGGATCCGGGTGTAGGCCGCGGGGCGCGTGATGTAGGGATAGTGCCCGCCGCGCGGCAGGCGATAGAGCTTGGCGCGCGGATATTTCCGGCGCATCGCCTTCTGCGCCGCGCGCGGGATGAGCGGATCATCGGCGCATTCGATGATGACGGTGCGCGCCGACGGCAGCGCCAGCGGCGGCACCGCCTTGCCGGTGGCGGTCGCGAGCACGCGCGCCTTCAGCGCCTCGCCCGGAATGAGCTTGCGGCCGCTGTGGCGCAGGATCTCCTTCAAGCGGCGGAAGATCGGCTCCGGCTCCGGCCAGGTCTCGACCGAGCCGAGCACGATCGCCCGATGCGCCGCGGCCGGCGCCTTCTTGAGCACTGCGGGCGGCTTGCGCGCCGGGTTCACCTTTTTGGGGTCGGTCAGCGAATTGCCGATATAGAGCGTCTCGACGCGCGCAGGATAGCGCGCCGCGAACCACTGGCCGAGATAGCCGCCCAGCGACGATCCGATCACGCTCGCCTTCGCGATGCCGAGCTTGTCGAAAAGCGCGGCGAGGCCCGCGGCGAGTTTCCGGATATCGCCGACCGGCGGATAGGTGACCGAGACGATGCGCACGCGCCCGCGGAGCGCCGTGATCTGGTTCCAAAAGATCTCGGCCGTGCCGAGCGTGCCGGGAAGCATGACAAGGACCGGCGCCGTGGCGCGCGCCTTGGCTTCGATCACGCCCCAAGCCTGTCCGCCCGCGCGGACGCGCCGCGGCCGAAACCGGCGGCGGAACTCTTCGAGCTTCATCGGTTTCTCCTCCCCCATGCCTCTTATCGGGGAGGAACCGGCGGCGGTCAATCGCAGCCGAGCAGCGAGCCGCGCATGCCGATGATGTCGTCGAGCGCGGCGACGAGCGCCGCCGTCTCCGCCTCGCCGATCGGCAGCGAGAGCGCCATGTAGCCGCGGCGCGCGAGATAGAAGCCGCGCGCGATGAGATCGAAGAACACGAGATCCTTGATCGCGGGATCGGCGCCGGCGAGGTCGTCGGGATTGCGGATCGGCCGCTCGGTCGCATGCAGGCCGAGAATCGAGCCGAGTCCGGTCGCCTGCAGCCGCGCGCCGCGCCGCCGGAACAGCGCGTTGAGCGCTTCGCGCAATTGCGTGCCGCGCGCGTTCAAGCCCGCGAGGGCGGCGGGTGTCAGCACCTCGGTCATGCCGGCGATGCCGGCGGCCATGGAGAGGACGTTGTTGTTGAAGGTGCCCGCATGCGTGAGCGCGTCCGGCGCGCGCGGATCGAAGCGGCGCATGATCTCCGCCCTGCCGCCGAACGCGCCGAACGACAGACCGCCGCCGATGTATTTCCCGAGCGTCGTCATGTCGGGGACGATGCCGAGCTCGGCCTGGCGCCCGCCCGGGGCCAGGCGCGAGGTCATCACCTCGTCGAAGATCAAGACCGCGCCGCTGCGGCTCGCGGCCGCGCGCAGCCCGGCCAGGAATTCGCGCGTCGCCGGAACGCAGCCGCCGGCGCCCAGCATCGGCTCGACCAGGATCGCCGCCAGCGCATCGCCATGCGCGCGGACAAGCGCCAGCGTGCGCGCGAGGTCGTTGTAGGGGGCCATGACGAAATCGTGAGGCACGTTGACCGGCGCCGGCCCCGCCCCGAACGAGAGGACGCCGCCGTGATAGGCGCCCTGGAAGACCACGACCTTGCGCCGCCCGGTATGCGCGATGGCGGCCGAGAGCGCGAGCAGGTTCGCCTCGGTCCCCGAATTGGTGAAGCGCACGCGCTCGAGCGACGGAAAGCGCGCGCAAACGATCGCGGCCAGCTCGGCCTCGAGCCGGTTGTGTCCGGAGAGATTGATGCCGCCCGCGAGCGCGCGCTCGACCGCGGTGCGGATCGCGGGGTGCGAATGGCCGAAGATTCCGGCGCTGAATTCGCCGAGGAAGTCCAGATACTCATGCCCGTCGACGTCCCAGAGCCGCGCGCCGTCGCCGCGCGCGATGCAGAGCGGGAAGGGGTCGTAGAAGAGAACGGTCCGCGTGTTGCCGCCGGGCATGACCCGCGCCGCGGCCTCGAAGCGCGCGCGGCTTTCGGGATTGGCGGCGATGAAGGCCGCCTTCGCCTCGGCCAGGGCTTCGGCCACGGTCTTGGCCGCGGCGACGTTGCTGCGCTTCAGGCTTGGCGAGGCGGCGACGGACATGTTCGGAGGGGGCTCGGCGGTTTTGCGGCGGAGGCAACTGTAATCCCTGTTCTCCCGGCCCGCTACGGATAGCCATGTGCCGGGACTTGTACTAAGACTCGGCGAAGGCCGGCGCGGCCGGCCATTTCACGCGCGGGGGGAGGACGGGAGCCCCCGCCCGATTCCGGAGGACAGCAATGAACCGTTGGATCCTGACGACGGCGCTGGCGCTCGCCCTGGCGGCGGGCACGGCGGCCGCGGAAGCCAAGAACACGTTGCGCTGGTCGAGCCAGGGCGACGCTCTCACGGCCGATCCGCACGCGCAGAACGAGGGGCCGACGAACGCGGCCAGCCTCAACATCTACGACCCGCTGATCCGGCGCAACGCCAAGTCCCAGCTCGAATCCTCGCTCGCCCTGTCGTGGAAGTCGATCAATCCCACGACCTGGGAGTTCAAGCTGCGCCAGAATGTGAAGTTCCACGACGGCACGCCGTTCACCGCCGACGACGTGGTCTTCAGCATCGGGCGCGCCAAGTCGCCGACCTCCGACTTCAAGAGCTATTTCGACAGCGTCACCGAGGTGAAGAAGATCGACGCCTACACGGTGCACTTCATCACCAAGGGCCCGAACCCGATCCTGCCCAACCAGGTGACGCAGATCAGCATCATGTCCAAGGCCTGGGCCGAGAAGCACAAGGTCGAGCGGCCGCAGGACTTCAAGAACAAGGAAGAGACCTACGCCATCCGCAACGCGATGGGCACCGGCCCCTACATGCTGAAGAAGCGCGATCCCGGCATCGAGACCGTGCTCGAGCGCAATCCCAATTGGTGGGGCTGGAAGACGCCGCAGGGCGGCGGCAACGTCGACGAGATCATCTACAAGCCGATCAAGAACGCGGCGACGCGCGTGGCGGCCCTCCTCTCGGGCGAGATCGACTTCGTGCTCGATCCGCCGGTGCAGGACGTCGAGAAAATCCGGCGCGAAGCGAAGCTCAAGATTTCGACGACACCGCAGATCCGCACCATCTTCTTCGGTCTCGACGTCGGCCGGAAGGAGCTGCGCAGCTCCGACGTCAAGGGCAAGAACCCCTTCGCCGACAAGCGCGTGCGCCAGGCGATCCAGCTCGCCATCGACGTGCAGGCGATCAAGCGCGTCACCATGCGCGGCATGTCGCAGCCGGCGGGCATCGTGACTTCGCCCGGCGTCGACGGCTACTCGCCCGCGATCGACAAGCCGGTCGCGGCCAATGTCGATCAGGCCAAGACGCTGCTGAAGCAGGCCGGCTATCCCAACGGCTTTTCGGTCAAGCTCGACTGCCCGAACGACCGCTACACCAACGACGAGCAGATCTGCCAGGCCGCCGTCGGCATGCTCGGCAAGATCGGCATCAAGGTGCAGCTCGACTCGCAGTCGAAGACGCTGCACTTCCCGAAGATCCAGAAATACGAGAGCGACTTCTATCTCCTCGGCTGGGGCGTGCCGACGCAGGACAGCCACTACGTCTTCAACTACCTCTACGCCACCCGCTCGGGCGGCAAGGGCGGCTGGAACGGCACCGGCTACAGCAGCCCGAAGATGGACGATCTCATCGCCAAGATGGAGGTCGAGACCGACGTGAAGAAGCGCAATGCGTTCATCGCGGAAGCCTGGGCGCTGGCGAAGGCCGACCTGATCTACATTCCGATCCATCACCAGGTGATCAACTGGGGCATGGTCAAGACCCTCGACCTTCCGATCGTCGTCGATGATGCGCCCCATTTCCGCTGGGCCAAGATGGGGCCCGCGGCCAAGGCGGCGCCCGGCAAGAAGACGAACTAGGTTCCGCCGGCGGCGCGGCCACCGGTCCGCGCCGCCGCCTTTTCTCGCCCCGCACGCCCTGCCGCAATCGATGTTCGCCTACCTCGTCAACCGGCTGCTGCAGGCGATCGGCGTCATGCTCGTCGTGGCGCTGTTCGCCTTCATCATCTCGAACTACGTCGGCGACCCGATCAACAACATGCTCGGGCAGGATGCGACGCACGAGGACCGCGCCCGGCTCCGGCAGGAGCTCGGCCTCGACGATCCGGCGCCGGTGCAGTTCGGCCGCTTCGTCGGCGAGGCGCTCCGGGGCAATTTCGGCATCTCCTACCAGATGAAGCGGCCGGTCTCGCACTTGATCATCGAGCGGCTGCCGGCGACGCTCGAGCTCGTCTTCGTCGCCGCGATCATCGCGCTCGTGCTCGGCATCACCGGCGGCGTCTTTACCGGCCTCCGGCGCAACGCGGTGAGCAGCCGCGCGATCATGACGATCTCGCTCGTCGG
Source organism: Alphaproteobacteria bacterium (assembly GCA_036555425.1). GTDB lineage: Bacteria > Pseudomonadota > Alphaproteobacteria > Bin65 > Bin65 > SBBV01. The sequence continues at coordinate 4,515 of DATBLL010000232.1, forward strand.
CGTGTCGCTGCCCACCTTTGTCATCGGGATTCTGCTCATCTACGGCTTCGCGGTCCTGCCCAAGAGCTGCGTCCACGGTGTCCATCTCTTCGGCACGCTGCTGTTCGATTGCGCCGACGTCGCCATGATCTCGCTGCCCTCCTTCGGCCGCGGCGAGACCGTCGACATCGGCGCCTGGCAGAGCGGGCTCTTCACCGCCGAGGGCTGGCGCCACCTGATCCTGCCAGGGGTCACGCTCAGCCTCTTCAACCTCACGCTCATCTTGCGCCTCGTGCGCTCGGAGATGCTCGAAGTGCTGCGCACCGACTATATCAAGTTCGCGCGCGCCCGGGGCCTCACCGACCGCGCCGTGCATTTCGGCCACGCGCTCAAGAACACCCTCGTCCCGGTCATCACCGTCGCCGGCATCCAGATTGGCTCGCTGATTGCATTCTCGACCATCACCGAAACCGTGTTCCAGTGGCCGGGCATGGGCCTGCTCTTCATCCAGTCGGTGCAGTTCGCCGACGTGCCGATCATGACCGCCTATCTCGTCATGGCGGCGCTCATCTTCGTCGTCATCAACTTCACGGTCGACGTGCTCTACGCCACGATCGACCCGCGGCTGCGCGCCGATCGCGTGGCGGCGGGGCGCGCATGAACGCCGACCGGCTCCGCGACCGCCTCGCCGGCGCGGGCTTGGGCCGCCGCTGGGCGCGCTTGCGCGCGAGCGATCTCTATTACAGCTTCCGCCGCTCGCCGACGACGATGGCCGCCGCGGTCGTGACATTCGTCCTCGTCGTCGGCGCGGTCTTCGCCCCGCTGCTCGCGCCGCACACGCCGTTCGTCCCCGCTTCGATCGACATCAACGACGCATTCAAGCCGCCGGCCTGGGCCGAGGGCGGAGATTGGCGCTTCGTCTTCGGCACCGACAATCAGGGCCGCGACATGCTCTCGACCATCATGTATGGCGGCCGGCTCTCGATCATCGTGGGCTTCGCCGCGGTGGCGCTGGCGATGTCTCTCGGCATCCTGCTCGGCCTCTCCGCCGGCTATGTCGGCGGCTGGTACGAATCGGCCGTCATGCGCGTCGCCGACGTGCAGCTGACGATCCCCGGCATCCTGCTGGCGCTCCTCATCGACGGCGTCGTACGCGCAATTCTGCCCCCCAACAGCAAGGAGGACTACGCCTCCCTGGTCCTCGTCGTCGCCATCGGCCTCGCCAGCTGGCCGCAATATGCCCGGGTCGTGCGCAGCGCCGCGCTGGTCGAGAAATCGAAGGACTACGTCGCCGCCGCGCGCGTGATCGGCGTGCCCTCGCTGACCATCATGCTGCGGCACATCCTGCCGAACGTCATGGGCCCGGTACTGGTCATCGCCACGCTCGGCCTGGCGCTGGCCATCATCGCCGAGGCGACCCTCTCGTTCCTGGGGGTCGGCCTGCCGCCCACCTCGCCCTCGCTCGGCACCCTGATCCGGGTCGGCAACGATTTTCTCTTCTCGGGCGAGTGGTGGATCACGCTGTTTCCGGCCCTCGCCCTCATCATCCTATCGCTGGCTGTAAATCTACTGGGTGACTGGCTGCGCGATGCGCTCAATCCGAAGCTGCGTTGACGGAGGGAGGGCGTTCTGCCGTTGACGCGGGAGAGGCGCCGGGCTTGAATTCGCGCCAATCGGGTCCGGCCGAAGGGAATGCGTCGAGGGCGCAGGGGCGGACCGGTGGTGCCGGCATAGTGCCGGCGCCCATTGCTTGGGAGGCACTCAATGTCGTTCGAAACCCGACGATTGATCTTGGCGGGCGGCGCCGCGCTTGCGCTCGCCCTGGCGGCGCCGTTCGCGGCGGCGCCGGCCGACGCGCAGGGCAAGGTGTTCCGCTGGGCCAATGACGGCGACGCGAACTCGCTCGATCCCTACGCGCTCAACGAATCGTTCCGCTTGGGCTTCCTGCTCAACATCTACGAGCCGCTGATCCGCCGCGACAAGGACCTGAAGCTCGAGCCCGGCCTCGCCGTCAAATGGGGCCTGGTGTCGCCGACGACGTGGTTCTTCGATCTCCGCCAGGGCGTGAAGTTCCACGACGGCACGCCCTTTACCGCCGACGACGTGATCTTCTCGCTCGCCCGCGCCAACGGCCAGGGCTCGAACATGCGCAACTACTTCATCACGGTGAAGGGGGTGCGCAAGGTCAGCGATTCCCGCGTCGAGGTCGATACCAACATCCCCGACCCGCTGCTGCCCGACAAATGGGCGGTGATCATGATGATGTCGAAGGCCTGGGCCGAGAAGAACAAGGCCGAGACGGTCGGCGACCTCACCAAGAAGGAAGAGAATTTCGCCACCCGCAACGCGATGGGCACCGGGCCCTTCGTGCTGAAGACGCGGGAGCCCGACGTGAAGACGGTGCTGGCCGCCAATCCCAACTGGTGGGACAAGCGCGAGGGCAACGTCACCGAAGTGGTGTTCTCGCGCATCCCGAACGCGGCCACGCGCGTGGCGGCACTGCTCTCGGGCGAGATCGACATGATCTACACGGTGCCGACGCAGGACACCGACAAGATCTCGAAGGATCCCAACACCAAGATCATCGAGAAGCCCGAGACGCGCGTCGTCTACCTCGGCCTGGACGTCGACCGGAGCGAGCTGCAGTTCTCAAACGTCAAGGGCAAGAACCCGTTCAAGGACAAGCGGGTGCGCGAGGCGATCTACCGCTCGATCGACGTCGAGGCGATGAAGAAGACGGTCATGCGCAACCAGTCCTTTCCCACCGCGCTGATGGTGGGGACGGTCATCAACGGCTACAGCAAGGCGCTCGACAAGCGCCCGGCGCTGCTGAAGCCCGCCGAGGCGAAGAAGCTGCTCGCCGACGCCGGCTATCCCAATGGCTTCGAGGTGACGCTCGACTGCCCGAACGACCGCTACGTCAACGACGAGAAGATCTGCCAGGCGGTCGTCGGCATGCTCGCCCGCATCGGCGTGAAGGTAAACCTGCACGCGCAGACCAAGGGCAAGTTCTTCGAGCAGATCCTGGCGCCGCGGTTCGAAACCAGCTTCTTCATGCTGGGCTGGACGCCGGTCACCTACGACATGCACGACGCCCTCATCAACCTGATGCAGACGCGCAATGCGCAGACCAAGAAGGGCCAGTTCAACGTCGCCGGCTATTCGAACCCCAAGCTCGACGAACTGTCGGACAAGATCCAGGTCGAGGTCGACAAGGCGAAGCGCGACACGATGATCGCCGAGGCGACCAGGCTCTACATGTCCGACATGGTCTACATCCCGCTGCACCAGCAGACGGTGATCTGGGCGACGCGCAAGAACGTCGACCTCGTCCTGTCGGCCGACAACATCTTCCAGTGGCGCTGGGTCAAGATGAAGTAGAGCTCCCTCGGGCGGCGCCCATCCCCCGGATGGGCGCCGCTTCGTTTCGGGACGGGTCGGGCAGTGCAGTTGTCGCGGGCGCGTGAGCGATGATCGGCTTCATCCTTCGGCGGATGATCCAGGCGGTCGTCGTGCTGCTCGTCGTCTCGTTCGTCTCGTTCGTGCTGTTCAACTATGTCGGCGACCCGATCAACGCCATGGTCGGGCAGGACACGTCGATCGCCGACCGCGAGGCGCTGCGTGAGCAATTGGGCCTCAAGGACCCGATCTCGACGCGCTTCGTGCGCTTCGTCGGCGACGCGGCGCAGGGCGAGTTCGGCCTCTCCTACCGCACCACCGAGCATGTCGGCCGCATGATCCTGGCGCGCCTGCCGGCGACGCTCGAGCTCTCCTTCGTGGCCGCCATCTTCGCGCTCGTCTTCGGTATCGCCATGGGCGTCTACAGCGGGCTCTATCCGCGCCACTGGTTCAGCCGCCTGCTGCAGGCAATCTCGCTGGTCGGCATCTCGCTGCCGACCTTCCTCATCGGCATCCTGCTCATCCTCTTCTTCGCGGTCACGCTGCGCTGGCTGCCTTCGTTCGGCCGCGGCGACACGGTCGATCTCGGCGGCTGGACCACGGGCTTTCTCACCTTGAGCGGCCTGCGCGCGCTCATCCTGCCCTCGATCACGCTCGGCCTCTTCCAGCTGACGCTCATCATGCGTCTCGTGCGCTCGGAGATGCTCGAAGTGATGCGCACCGACTACATCAAGTTCGCGCGCGCGCGGGGCTTGAGCAACCGCGCGGTCCATTTCGGGCACGCGCTCAAGAACACGCTGGTGCCCGTCATCACCGTCACCGGCCTCCAATTGGGCGCGATCATCGCCTTCGCGATCGTCACCGAAACCGTCTTCAGCTGGCCGGGCATGGGGCAGCTTTTCGTGCAATCGGTCTTCTTCGCCGACATTCCGGTGATGTCGGCTTATCTCGTGCTGATCGCGTTCCTGTTCGTGCTCATCAACCTCATCGTCGACCTGCTCTACTACGCGGTCGATCCGCGCCTGCGCAGCGTGCAGTCCGCGATGAGGGTCCGCTAGCGTGGCGGCGCGCACCGCCTTGGGCCGCTTTTTCGGCCGCGTCGTGCAAAGCGATCTGTTGTGGAGCTTCCGCTCCTCCAGGACCACGATGGCCGCCGGCTTCGTCGTCGGCATGATCTTCCTCGCCTCGTTCTTGGCGCCCTGGATAGCGCCCCAGGATCCCTACGACCCCGCCAGCCTCAATCTGAGCGAGGCGATGAAGCCGCCGGTGTTCGAAGAGTACCGCTTCTGGGCCTGCCCGTTCGGCTACGAGCTCGACGCCGGCGCGTGCGAGGCGGAGCCGAAATCCTCCTGGCAGTTCCCGCTCGGCACCGACGATCAGGGCCGCGACATGCTGTCGACGATCCTCTACGGCACGCGGCTGTCGCTGATCGTGGGCTTCGCCTCGATCATGCTGGCGATGCTGCTCGGAATAGCGCTCGGCCTCTTGAGCGGCTATGCCGGCGGGCCGACCGACGCGTTCCTGATGCGCGTGGCCGACGTGCAGCTCACCTTCCCCGCCATCCTCATCGCGCTCACGCTCGACGGCATCGTGCGCGGCATCGTCTCGACCCAGCGCCACGAGGAAATCGCGCTCTTCGTCATCGTCTTCTCGATCGGCCTCTCGCTCTGGGTGCAGTTCGCGCGCACGGTGCGCGGCTCGGTCATGGTCGAGCGCACCAAGGACTATGTCGCGGCGGCGCGGATCATCGGCGTTTCATCGGGCGGCATCATGCTGCGCCACATCCTCCCCAACACGCTGGGGCCGGTGCTGGTGATCGCGACCATCAATCTCGCGGTGGCGATCATCACCGAGGCCACGCTGTCGTTCCTCGGCGTGGGCCTGCCGCCGACGCAGCCCTCGCTCGGCACGCTCATCCGCGTCGGCAACGACTATCTTTTCTCCGGCGAATGGTGGATCACGGTCATGCCGGGCATCGCCCTCGCGGTGCTGATCCTCGGCGTCAACCTCTTGGGCGATTGGCTGCGCGACGCCCTCAACCCCAAGCTCCGGTAGCGCGATGGCTCTGCTCGAAGTGCGCGATTTGCGGGTGGAGATCCCGACGCGGCGCGGGGTGCTGACGATCCTGGACGGCGTCTCGTTCGACATCGCACCCGGCGAGGTACTGGGCCTCGTCGGCGAGTCGGGCGCGGGGAAGTCGATCTCGGGCCTCGCCATCATCGGCCTGCTCGAGCCGCCGGCCCGCATTGCGGACGGCACGGTCACGCTCGAAGGGCGGCGCATCGACAACCTACCGCGCGAGGAAATGCGCCGGATCCGCGGCGCGCGCATCGGCACGATCTTCCAGGATCCGCTCACCTCCCTGAACCCGCTCTACACGATCGGCCGCCAGCTCGTCGAAACCATCCAGACCCACACCACGCTCACCACGCGCCAGGCCGAGGCGCGCGCGGTCGATCTCCTGAAGCAGGTCGGCATCCCGGCCGCGGAGAGCCGGCTCAACGCCTATCCGCACGAATTCTCGGGCGGCATGCGCCAGCGCGTCGTGATTTCGCTCGCGCTCTGCGCCGAGCCGGTGCTGGTCATCGCCGACGAGCCCACGACGGCGCTTGATGTCTCGATCCAGGCGCAGATCATTGCGCTCCTGAAGCGGCTTTGCCGCGAGCACCGCACCGCGGTGCTGCTGATCACCCACGACATGGGCGTCATCGCCGAAACGGCCGACCGCGTCGCGGTCATGTATGCGGGCCGCATCGCCGAGATTGGCCCGGTCGGCACGGTCGTGAACCGGCCGAAGCATCCCTATTCGGCGGGCCTCATGGGCTCGATCCCGACCGTCGAGCGCCGCCTCGACAAGCTGCCGCAGATCAAGGGCGCCATGCCGCGGCCCGGCGCGCTGCCGCATGGCTGCGCGTTCGCGCCGCGCTGCGGCTATGCGCGCGATCTCTGCCGCGCCGAGCGCCCCGAGCTGATGCGCACCGGCGAGACCGAGAGCGCCTGCTTCCAATACGACCGGCGCTGGGAGAAGGCGCATGCCTGAAGCCAGCCGCCTGCCCGAAAAGCCCGCGGCCGGCGCCGGCCGCCCGCTGCTCGAGGTCGAGAGCCTCGCGCGCTATTTCCGCGTCATGGCGCCCTGGGTCGAGCGCCTGCTCGAAGGCAAGCGCCCGAGGCTGCTGAAGGCGGTCGACGGCGTGAGCTTCGCGATTCCCTCCGGGCGCACGCTCGCCATCGTCGGCGAGTCGGGTTGCGGCAAGTCCACCGTGGCGCGGCTCGTGGCCGGGCTCTATCGGCCGACCCAGGGCACGATCCGCATCGACGGCCTCGACGCGGTGCACGCGAAGAACGCCACCGAGCGCCGCCACATCCGCCGCCAGCTCCAGATGATCTTCCAGGATCCGATGGCGAGCCTGAACCCGCGCTGGCGCGTGCGCGACATCATCGCCGAGCCGATCCGCGCCTTCGGCCTCGTCAAGAGCCGCGCCGAAATCGAGCGCCAGGTGGCCGAGCTCTTGACCCATGTCGGCCTCGCACCCATCGATGGCGAGAAATTCCCGCACGAGTTCTCGGGCGGCCAGCGCCAGCGCATCTCGATCGCGCGCGCGCTGTCGAGCCGGCCACGGCTCCTGCTGTGCGACGAGCCCACTTCGGCGCTCGACGTCTCGGTGCAGGCGCAGATCCTCAATCTCATGCGCGACCTCCAGCGCGAGATGGGCCTCACCTATCTCTTCATCAGCCACAATCTCGCCGTCGTGCGGCACATGGCCGACCGCATCGCGGTCATGTATCTGGGGCGCATCGCCGAGACGGCCGAGGCGGAAACGCTGTTCGCGGCGCCGCGCCACCCCTATACGCGGCTGCTGCTCGAGACGATTCCCGATCCCTTGAAGCCCAAGCGCGACCGCGAGCCGCTCGCGGGCGAGGTGCCGAACCCGCTCGATCCGCCGCCGGGCTGCGCCTTCAATCCGCGCTGCCCGTTCGCCAACGAACGCTGCCGCAAGGAGCGCCCCGAGCTGAAGCGCGCGCGCGCTGGCCATGGCTGGGCCGAGGTCGCCTGCCACGGCGTCGAGGAGGGACGCATCTAAGCGGCCCGATGCAGATCGCCGGCATCCACCGCTATCCGGTGAAATCGCTCGCCGGCGAAGGCCTCGACGCGGTGGCACTGGCGCCGGACCGCGGGCTGCTCAACGACCGCCGCTACGCCTTCGTGCCGGCGCAACCCGGCGCGCCGGCGCCCGCGCCGGGCTGGCGACCGAAATCGCGCTGCGTGGCCCTCGTGCGCTACACGGCGCCGGCGCGCCTCGCCGCGCGCTACGACGATGCGAGCGGCATGCTCGCGCTCAGCGCCGGCGGGCGGGAGATCGCGCGAGGTTGCCCCGAGAATCCGGCGGACCGCGCGAAGCTCGAAGCGGCCGCGGCGACCGAGCTCGCGGCCGAGGTCGGAAGCGGCGTGGCGCTGGCCGCCGCCGGCGCCGGCGCGATGCTCACCGACGTCGACGCGCCCTATGTCTCGCTGGTCAATCTCGCCAGCGTCGCGGCGCTCGCCGCGGCGCTCGGCGTGAAGCTCGATCCCTTGCGCTTCCGCGCGAATTTCTATTTCGCGGGCGCGCCGGCCTGGGCCGAACGGAGCTGGGCCGGGCGCGAGGCGGCGCTCGGCGGCGCACGCCTCGAATTCGCAGAGCCGATCCGGCGCTGCGCCGCCATCGAAGTCGACCCCGCGACCGCCACCCGCGGCCTTCCGCTGCTGCGCGAACTCACCGATCGCTTCGGCCATGTCGAGATGGGCATATACGCGGAGGTCCGCTCCGGCGGCACGGCGGCGCGCGGCGACATCCTCGAAATCGGCTGAGCGCCGCCGCGCTTGACCGGATGCCGGAGAACGCCGCTAAAGTCGCGCGGCTGCGGGGGAGGGGTCGATCGATGCGCGGCAAGGCGGCCGTTCTGTGTTCCATGTCCGTGCTCGCCGCGAGCGCGGGTTCGGGCCGCGCGGAGCAGCAGGCGGCGTGCATTCCGGAAGCACCGCCCTTCGCGGCGGCGCCCGCGAACCAGTTGAAGGGCGAGGCCTTGAGTGGCCCCATCGCCGCCAAGACACTCGTGGTCGTGCGCAAGCAGAGTGGACCGGCCGCGCGCACGATCCGGCTGCATTTTCAGTTCCGTGCCGACGGCTCGGCGCTGATTCGCTGCGAAGTTCACCTTCGCGAAGGCGCGCTGTGGCGGCCTTGTCCGCGCTTCAATCCGGGAAGCCCCAATGCCGCCGACCGCGATGTCGGCATCTGGCGCATCGAGGCCGATCAGCTCCTGCTCCAGCGCGTCCGCTTCAGCGCCGAGGGGCGCGACGAGGGCCGCTTCACCTTTCACGGTGCCAACGGCGTCATCGGCATCCGCCGCGAGTCGGGCCCGCATTTCTGCCTGCCCGGCGTGGCCAAATTCGAATAGCGCGCGCATCCCTCGCCGGGCGCGGCGCGGCCGGCACGCAAGAAAACGCGCCGCCGGGGA
>DATBLL010000235.1:0-4187 GCA_036555425.1 Alphaproteobacteria bacterium
GGCGCGAGCTGCGCCAGGACCTCGCCGGCGAGGGCATCGTGCTGGTGGACGGCAGCGATTTCGGCAAGCCGGAACGCGCCTGGCTCGAGGATCACTTCCTGCACCACGTGTTTCCCGTCCTCACCCCGCTGGCGATCGATCCGGCGCACCCGTTCCCGTTCATCCCGAACTTCGGCCTCACGATCGCGCTCGAGCTGGCGCCGATCGGCGGCGGCGAGCAGCTGCGCGCGCTGGTGCGCCTGCCCAACCAGCTCTCGCGCTTCATCCGGCTGCAGGGCGCCGAGATCCGCTACGTCTCGCTCGAGGCGCTGGTGATCCTCTGCATCAATCACCTGTTCCCCGAGTGCAAAGTGCTGGCGCATGGCTGCTTCCGCGTCATCCGCGACAGCGAAATGGAAATCGACGAAGAGGCGGAAGACCTCGTGCGCACGTTCGAATCGGCGCTGAAGCGCCGGCGCCGCGGCAACGTGATTCGCTTGACGGTCGAGACGCGCATGCCGGCGCCGCTGCGCGATTTCGTCGTCGGCGAGATCGAGGTGCTGCCCTCGGACGTCATCGAGGTCGACGGCATGCTCGGCCTCTCCGACGTGGCGCGGCTCATCACCAGCGAGCGCCCCGAGCTGCTCTTCCCGCCCTACAATCCGCGCTTTCCCGAGCGCGTGCGCGAGTTCGGCGGTGATTGCTTCGCGGCCATCCGCCAGAAGGACTTCATCGTCCACCACCCGTTCGAGAGCTTCGACGTGGTGGTGCAGTTCCTGCGCCAGGCCGCGGCCGATCCGGCCGTGGTCGCGATCAAGCAGACGCTCTACCGCACGAGCCAGGATTCGCCGATCGTCCGCGCCCTCATCGACGCCGCCGAGTCGGGCAAGTCGGTCACCGCGATGGTCGAGTTGAAGGCGCGCTTCGACGAGGAGGCGAACATCCGCTGGGCGCGCGACCTGGAGCGCGCGGGGGCCCAGGTCGTCTTCGGCTTCATCAACTTGAAGACCCATGCCAAGGTCTCGCTCGTCGTCCGCCGCGAGGCGGGCGAGCTGCGCTCCTACGCGCATTTCGGCACCGGCAACTATCACCCGATCACCGCGCGCATCTACACCGACCTCTCCTTTTTCACGACCGACCCGGTGCTCTGCCGCGACGCGGCGCACCTCTTCAACTACATGACCGGCTACGCGCGGCCGGAGCCGATGCAGAAGCTTTCGGCGGCGCCGCTCGATCTCCGCGAGACGCTCGTCCAGCTCATCGCCGACGAGATCGCTTTCGCCAAGGCGGGAAAGCCGGCGCAGATCTGGGCCAAGCTGAACTCGCTGGTCGACAGCGAGATCATCGACGCGCTGTACCGCGCCTCGCAGGCCGGCGTGCAGGTCGATCTGGTCGTGCGCGGCATCTGCTGCCTGCGCCCCGGCGTGCCGGGCCTGTCCGAGAACATCCGCGTGAAGTCGATCATCGGCCGCTTCCTCGAACACGGCCGCATCGTCGCCTTCGGCAACGGCAAGAAGCTGCCGAGCCGCGACGCCAAGGTCTTCATCTCCTCGGCGGATTGGATGCCGCGCAACCTCGACCGCCGCGTCGAAGCGCTGGTGCCGATCGAGAACCCGACCGTGCACCAGCAGGTGCTCGACCAGATCATGGTCGCGCAATTCAAGGACGAGGCCCAGAGCTGGAACCTCGCGGCCGACGGGACCTACAAGCGCGTGAGCCCCGAAGGCAAGGGCTTCGCCTGCCACCACTATTTCATGACCAATCCCTCGCTCTCGGGCCGCGGCAGCGCGTTGAAGAAATCCAAGCCGCAGACCAAATTGCAGTGGACCGACGATTGACGCGCCTTGTCGCGTTGCATCCGATGCAGCGCGTTGGCTACAACATCGTCACTGGTTCGAGAGATGCTTCGCTTCGCTCAGCATGACGGGCCTTATTGCGCCCTGATGGGCTCGTCATCCTGAGCGAAGCGAAGGATCTCCATCCGACGAGCGAGAATGGCCCTAGCGGCGCAAAACCTTCCCGTCCCCGCGGCCGAGGCGCCCGCCGAGCGCCGGCGCGTGGGCGTGATCGACATCGGCTCGAATTCGATCCGCCTCGTCGTGTTCGCGGGCGCCACGCGCGCGCCGCTGCCGATCTTCAACGAGAAGGTGCTGTGCGGCATGGGCCGCCGGCTGCACTCGACCGGCAAGCTCGATGCCGACGGCGTCGAGCTCGCGCTCGCCAACCTTCCCCGCTTCGCCGCCGCCGCCGAATCGCTCGGCGTCGAGCGGCTGCGCGTGGTCGGCACCGCCGCGATCCGCGATGCCGTCGACGGGCCGGCCTTCATCGCCCGGGTCAAGGAGGTGGCGGGCTTGAAGATCGAGATGATCTCGGGCGATTTGGAAGCGCGGCTCTCGGCGCTCGGCCTCGTCTCGGCGCTGCCCGAGGCCGACGGCGTGATGGGCGATTTGGGCGGCGGCAGCCTCGAGGTCGTGCGCCTCGACAAGGGCGCGCTCGGGCCGCAGGCGACGCTGCCACTGGGCCCGCTGCGCTTGAACGAAGCCGAGCGCGAGGGCGAGGACATCGGCGCGGTCGTCAAGGAGACGCTGGCGGGCCTGCGCTGGCTGCCGGGCCTCGCCGGGCGTACCTTCTACGCCATCGGCGGCGCCTGGCGCGCGCTCGCCCGCATCCACCAGGCGCACACCGAGTATCGCCTGCGCGTCATCGACGGCTACCGCGTCGAGCCCGACGGCTTCCGCGATTTCCTGCGCCTCGTCGCCAAGATGTCCGACGCGGCGCTGAAGCAGCTGCCCGACGTGCCGGCCAAGCGCCTCGATACGCTCCGGCCCGCCGCGCGTATCCTGCGCCACATCGTCAACATCGGCCGGCCGCGCCATCTCGTGTTCAGCGCGCAGGGCCTGCGCGAAGGCATCCTGTTCGAGGATTTGCCCGAGGCGAAGCGCAAGGAAGACCCGCTCCTGGCCGCCGCCGGCGACATCGCGCGCCATTTCGGGCGCTTTGCCCGCATGGGCCCCACCGTCGCGCGCTGGACCGAGACGCTGTTCCGCGGCGAAAGCCGCGCCGAGAAGCGCCTGCGCGAGGCCGCGTGCCTCCTCTCCGACATCGGCTGGGTCGATCACCCGGATTACCGCGGCCAGCTCGTCTTCGAGCGGGCGCTCACCATGCCGCTGCCCGGCATCGACCATCCCGGGCGCGCCTTCCTCGCCCACGCGCTCCATGCCCGCCACGAGAACGAGAGCGGCAGCAAGCAGCGGAAGACCGCCTGGGCGCTGGGGCTCGAGCCCGAAATCATGACGCGCGCGCGCGCGATCGGCCAGGCGATCCGGCTCGGCTACACCATCGCCACCGGCCGCGACGACGTCCTCTTGAGGACGAGCATCAGCGCGGGCGAGAAGCTGCTCATCCTCACGGTGCCCCGCCTCGATGGCGCCTTCGCCGGCGAAAGTGTCTCGAAGCGCCTCGACGAGCTCGCCCGCGCGCTCGACCTCACGCCCCGAATCGCGACGCGCTCGTGATCCTGTCTCCCGTGGCAGCAAGCGCGGATGGTTAACGGCGCGGCGCCGAGCGCGTGCCGGCGCCCAAGCCTTGATCCTGATCAACGCCCCCCGTCCCCCGTCCTGCTTCACTGCCGCCGATGGTGGGATGGGCCGATCGCGAGCCGTGGCGAACATGTCCGACGACGACGAGGTGGTGGGCAGGGTCGAAATCGTCCTCAGCCAATACGACGTGTGCTGCTACGCGCTCGTCGTGTCGATCACGGCCATTTCGCTGAGCGCGCCCGCGTCGCGAAACGAAAGATTGCGCCTGTTCAGCCAGGCGCTGGACGAATTCGAGGCGGGGCTGTTCGACAGGGCGCTGCAACGTGCCAAGGCGGCCGCGGCGCCGGACCTCGCGGCCTCGGCCGAGGCCTTGGAGCACGACTACGAGACGCTGCGGGAGCGGCTCCACCGCATCCTCGCGCAACGGCCGGGGCGGGCCTGACGGCGATTGCGGCGGCCTTGCGCCGAACGCTGGGGCCTCGCCCTGGTGGGGGCGTTCTAGCGAAAGTGCCGCGCCACGAAAGTCGGCGGCAGCTCAAACACGCTCTTCTCGTTGACGTCGACCATGACGCATTCGCAGGCGCGGCCGCGCCGGAATCGCTCGCAGTAGAACATCGCGCTTTCGCGCGCACGGGCGACCGACCGCTGGTCCCAGCTCTGGCCGATCGC
>DATBLL010000278.1:0-6472 GCA_036555425.1 Alphaproteobacteria bacterium
TCATCGCCCGCCGGCTGATGACGCCAGCTTCACGCAGGCCCATTGCGGTTTCGTGGATCGCGGCCAGCGCACGGCTGCGATAGCGCCTTGTCATTTTGTTTCCTTCGGCAGACACGGTGACAAGCAAAATCTGCTTTGCGGCAGGGGGACGAATACGCGAATCTTTGACACAGATCAAAGAATCCCTCGCCTGCGGCCGCTTCAGTCGGCGCCGTGGAGGGGTATTCCGTGCCGCTGCTCGATCTCGATGCGCTCAGCCGCGCGCCGCTGGCGCGGGCGCCGTTCGACCATTTGGTCGTGCCCAACGCGCTGGCGCCGGGCGCCGGGGCGGCGATCCGCGCGGGCTTTCCGCGCTTGGCGCAGCCCGGCCTCTTTCCCGTGGACGACGTCCGGGCCGGGCCGACGTTCCGGCGCCTCGTCGAGGAGATCCGGAGCCCCGCGGTCGCGAGCGCGTTTGGCGGGAAGTTCGGCCTCGATCTCGCGCACCGGCCGCTCATGATCACGGTGCGCGGCCGCTGCCGCGCGCGCGACGGCCGGATCCACACCGACAGCGCCGACAAGATCCTGACCGCGCTGCTCTACTTCAACGACGGCTGGGACGATGCCAGCGGGCGCCTGCGCCTGCTGCGCGGGCCCGGCGACATCGAGGATTATTTCGCCGAGGTGCCGCCGCTCGACGGCACGCTCGTGGCCTTCCGGCGCACCGGCAATTCCTGGCACGGCCATCGCCCCTTCGAGGGCGAGCGGCGCTACGTGATGCTCAATTGGATGACGCGCCCGGCCGCGGCGCTGCGCGAGGTGGCGCGCCATCGCCTCTCCGCCTTCGCCAAGCGCCTCTTCCATCGCTACGCCCCGAGCCCGCGATGACCCGCTCCGCCGAGGCCGAGAGCATCGCCGCCGCGGCCGCTTCCGTCGCCGGCAGCCTCGCCCGCTGCCTGGCCGAGAGCAGCGCGCGCACTGTCCCCTTCTCCCACTGGCTGCTGGCCGACGTGCTGCCCCCGGACGCGGCCGAGGGGATCGCGCATCTTCACCTGCCCGCGCCCATCACGGGCGAAACCCACGGCAAGCGCGAGACCTTCAACCAGCGGCGCCTCTTCCTCGCCGGCGCGATGCTGCGCGAGCCCGTCTGCCGCGCGCTCGCGCTCGCCTTGCAGGCGCCCGAAACGGTGCGCCGGCTCGAGGCGCATTGCGCCGCCTCGCTCGGCGGCAGCTATCTCCGCATTGAATATTGCCAGGACACCGGCGGTTTCTGGCTCGAGCCGCACACCGACATCGGCGCCAAGCGCTTCACGATGCTGATCTATCTTTCCCAAGGGGCCGACGCCGCGGATTGGGGCACCGATCTCTACGACGGCGGCCACAATTGGGTCGGCCGCGCGCCGGCCGGCTTCAACCGCGGACTCGTCTTCGTGCCGGGCCCGGACACCTGGCACGGCTTCCGCCCGCGCGCCATCCGCGGCGTCCGGCGCTCGCTGATCGTGAACTATGTCGGCGCCGAGTGGCGCGCGCGCCACGAGCTCGCGTTCCCGGCGGCGCCGGTGGCGCGAGCGACCTAGCCCGCGCGCAGGCGGATCAGCCCCCCGGCGCGCGCCTCGCGGCGGAGCACGCGGAAGTCGCGGCGCTCCACCGCGCGCTGGCGCGCGGCCAAGGACGCGAGCACCTCGCTCTCCCAGGCGATGAATTCGCCGGGCGAGAGGCCGTAGCGGCGCACCGCGTCCTCGAAAGAGATGAGATTGCCGCGCACCGCAGCGACGACCTGCGCCTTGCGCTTCTTGCTCCAGCGCACGTCGTTGGCGGGCAGGTCCTGCAGGGTGAGCGGTCTACCGTCCGCGCCGATCACTCGGGCCGGACGGCCGACTTTGAGCCGTTCGAGCATCGCACGTCTCCGACACGCAATTCCCAATCCCCTGACCGGAGTGGCTTGACGCCATCTAGCCCCGTGCCCGCGCGCGCCTCGATGACGCGTTCTGCTGTCGGGCAGTGTGTATCAAGCCCAAGAAAAAAGCGCGATTTTTCGTAGTTAAGTGGCGCTTACTTCGCTTTTTTGCTGTGGAATATTCCGCCGGAGCGCCATCGCGCGCCCGCAAGCGGCAACGCCGCCGCCGCGTTGCCCGCGCCGGCGTTTCATGTGCTCTCGGCGAGCGCTTCGCTGCGCCCTTCGCAGCCGATCGATCAGTTCGAGCGCCTGCGGCTCCGCCCGTTGCGGACGAGGCTCAGCTCGCGCATGCGCCCGCTGCGCCGCCGCTCGGCGACCTCGCGCCCGACCTCGCGCTCCCATTCGATGAATTCCTCGAGCGAGAGGCTATAGCGCTGCAGCGCCTCGTGCAGGCTCAGCAACCCGCCGCGCACCGCCGCGACCACGCGCGCTTTCCGTCGGCGAACCCAGCGAATGTCGGCATGTTCCGGCAAGTCCTCGGGGCCGATGGGCTCGCCTTCCGGTCCGATCACGCGGGCGACACGCGTCGCGGTCAATCGCTCTGCCATGAAAATGCCTCCGGTACATAATGTTGCGAACCCATGACGCCCCGCCGCGGAAATGGTTCCCGCAAATGCGAAGCCGCGGAGGAACTTTCGTGGTTAAAGAGAGCTTAATTCCGGTGCGGCGCGCGGCGATTTCGCAAGCGCGCGGATGCGCGATTCCGCGGCGACGTGCGCGCCTCTCACCCATCGCCGCCGAAGGTGCTGTGCGGCTTCGGCGCGTCGCCGGCCTCGATCCTGCAATTGGAAAGCTCGATCTGCGCCAGGATCGCCTCGGCGGCGCGCTGGCTGTCGGGTTCGCTGTCGCGCGGCCAGCGCCAGCCCGGATATCTCACCTTGAAGCGGAGCGCGTAGGCGATGATGCGAAGGATGCGTTCGCGGGACATGGGCGGCGACGGCCGAAAGCAAGAGGGAAAGGCCGCAACGAAAGCCCGGGCGGCCCGCCCCGTCAAGAACAAAAAAGGAACGGCACCCCGCCGCCGGCCGCGCGCTTCGCCGCGCTTGCGGCGGTTGCGCCACCGCGCGGAATGTGCATATTCCGCGCCCTCCATAGCTCCTTGCCGGCTCTTAGATGCGCTTCGGCGCTGCGGGGTTCGGCTAGAGCCGGGCGGCTTTGTGTCGAAGCTCGATCGCTTGGATCGAGCGACGGCGAGCGCCGGTTCGCGAAACAGCCAAAGGGAGTGCTTATGCCTCTGTACGAGAGCGTGTTCATCGCTCGCCAGGACATTGCGTCGACCCAGGTCGACACGCTCGGCGAGCAGTTCACCAAGATCATCGAAGGCCTGAACGGCAAGGTCACCAAGCGCGAATATTGGGGCCTGCGCAACCTCGCCTACCGGATCAAGAAGAACCGGAAGGGCCACTACGTCCTCCTCAACATCGACGCGCCCGCGCCCGCGGTCGCCGAGATGGAGCGCAACATGCGCATCAACGAGGACGTGCTGCGCTATCTGACCGTCAAGGTCGACGAGCTCGACCCCAACCAGTCGCCGATCCTGCAGCGCGACCGCGAGCGCGAGCGCGACCGCGACCGCGAGGGCCGCACCGGCTGGGACGAGCGCTCGGCGGCCGAGGCCGCGGGCAGCCGGCGCGGCCGGCGCTTCGACGATGACCGTCCGCGCCGCTTCGACGACGATCGCCCGCCCCGCCGCCGCGATGAGGATCGCGGGCCCGCGCCGGTCGCGGAGGGCGGCGACAAGCAGAAGGGAGGCGAATAATGGCTGGTCCCGGTGGATTCGGCGGCCGCCCCGGCGGCGGCGATCGCGGCGGGCGCCCCGGCGGCGGCGGCGCGCGGCGTCCTTTCTTTCGGCGGCGCAAGAGCTGTCCGTTTTCGCGCAAGGACGCGCCCAAGATCGACTTCAAGGACGTGAAGCTCTTGCAGCGCTTCGTCTCGGAGCGCGGCAAGATCGTGCCCAGCCGCATCACCGCGGTCTCGGCCAAGAAGCAGCGCGCCCTCGCCCAGGCGATCAAGCGCGCGCGCTACCTGGCGCTTCTCCCCTACGTGCTGAAATAGGAGGCGCGCCATGGCACAGATACAAGTGATCCTGTTGGAGCGCGTCGAGAATCTCGGGCAGATGGGCGACGTAGTGAAGGTGAAGCAGGGCTATGCCCGCAATTTCCTTCTCCCTGGGAAGAAGGCCCTCCGCGCGACGAAGGAGAACGTGAGCTACTTCGAAAGCCGGCGCGCGCAGCTCGAGGCCGACAATCTCACCAAGAAGGGCGAGGCCGAAGCGGTCGCCGCCAAGATGGACAAGGCGCGCATCGTCGTGGTGCGCCAGGCGGGCGAGAGCGGCCAGCTCTACGGCTCGGTGGCGGCGCGCGACATCTCGGACGGCCTCACCGCCGCCGGCTACAAGGTGGAGAAGCGCCAGGTCGTCATCGACCGGCCGATCAAGATGATCGGCATCCACACCGTGCGCGTGGTGCTGCACCCCGAGGTGAGCGTCAACGTGCTGGTCAATGTGGGCCAGTCGGAAGACGAGGCGAAGCTCCAGGCCGAGCGCTTCGACCGCGGGGAAAGCCCGGTCGTGCTCAAGACCGAGGTAGAGGCGGCCGAAGCCGCCGCCGCGGCGGCCGCCGCCGCCTTCACCGCCGCGCCCGCCCCCGCGGCCGAGAAGGAAGAGAAGCCGGCCAAGGCCAAGAAAGCCAAGGCCGCGGCTGAAGTCGAGGAGCCCGCCAAGGGCAAGGCGGCCAAGGCCGCGGCCAAGGCCCAAGCAGCGCCGGCGGAGCCCGAAGAGGGCGGCAAGAAGGGCAAGAAAGAGAAGAAGAAGGGCAAGTAACCGCCCGGCAGCCCCGAAAACTTTGCAACCCCGAAAAAAAAGCCCGCCTGCGGGCCGAAGCATCTAGCCGCGCGCATGATGCTTCGTTGCCCCTTCGGCGGGCGAAGGCCCGGTGTTGCCGTTTCGTCCTCTTGCGCCTAGATTTCTCGTAATCGCGCCCCTCTCGAGAAGGCGCAACGGGATGCTGAGGGCTGGAGACGATGCTGCTCGCGCGGCTACTCAACACGATTGTCCGGACCGGCCGGCTGACGCTGGTCGATGCCGCTGGCCGGGTGCAGAACTTCGGCGCGAACAACGGCCCGCGCGTGACCATGCGCCTCCACGACCGCGCGACCGCGTGGCGCATCGCGCTCAAACCGAAGCTCGCCTTCGGCGAGTCCTATATGGACGGCAAGCTCACGGTCGAAGACGGCAGCATCTACGACTTGCTCGATCTCCTCGCCGTCAACATCGCGCGCTACGAGACGATGCCGCTGGCCCGCGCGCTCAGCCGCGTCGGCATGTGGACGCGCCACCGCCAGCAGAGCAACGGCCTGCGCCGCGCCCGGCGCAACGTAGCGCACCACTACGATCTCTCGGGACGCCTCTACGACCTCTTCCTCGACAAGGACCGCCAATATTCCTGCGCCTATTTCACCAACAACAACAAGACACTCGACGAGGCGCAGCACGACAAGAAACGCCACCTCGCCTCGAAGCTGCTGCTGAAGCCGGGCGCCAGAATCCTCGATATCGGCTCGGGCTGGGGCGGCCTTGGGCTCTATCTCGCCCGCGTCGGCCAAGCCGACGTCACCGGCATCACGCTCTCGAGCGAGCAGCATAAGGTCTCGAACGACCGCGCCAAGGCCGAGGGGCTCGGCGAGCGCGCGCGTTTTCATCTCCGCGACTACCGCGACGAACAGGGCCGCTACGACCGCGTCGTGTCGGTCGGCATGTTCGAGCATGTCGGCGCGCGCCACTACCGCGCCTTCTTCAGGAAGCTCAAGGGGCTCTTGGCCGATGATGGCGTCGCGGTGCTCCACTCCATCGGGCGCATGTCGCCGCCCGGCACCACGAATCCCTGGCTCCGGAAATACATCTTCCCGGGCGGCTACACGCCGGCCCTCTCCGAGACCGTCGCCGCGATCGAGCAGGAGGGCCTCTGGATCACCGACATCGAGATCCTGCGGCTCCACTATGCCGACACGCTCAAGGAATGGCGGCGGCGCTTCCAGGAGAACCGCGCCGAGGTGGCGCGCCTCTACGACGAGCGCTTCTGCCGCATGTGGGAATTCTACCTCGCCGGCTGCGAGGTCGCGTTCCGCCGCCTCGACCAGATGGTGTTCCAGATCCAGCTCGCGAAGCGCCAGGATGCGCTGCCGCTGACGCGCGACTACATGCTCGATTGGGAGCGCGCGCACATGGGGGCGTGAGCGCGCGAGCGCGATGCGCTCGAATTTTCCACAGATTTCGTGCATAAGACTGTCGATAAGCAGTCAAATTAAATCCGGGCATTCGGGACGGAGCGAAAAAGAACAACTCGGCAGATGAAGTGGCGCCGCCGCGCTTCTAGTCTGCCCGCATAGGCGTCGAGGAACGACGATGGAAGGCTCCGCTGCCCCGGGCGAGTCGCGCGCGCTCTATCGCGTGCCGCCGCACAATTTCGAGGCCGAGATGGCGCTCCTGGGCGCCATCCTCACCAACAACCGCGCCTACGAGAAGGTGGCGGAGTTCCT
>DATBLL010000119.1:0-25504 GCA_036555425.1 Alphaproteobacteria bacterium
CTTGTGGCGGTGATCGGCGCCAACGTGCCGACACGTTTGTTGTTGAGCGCCCCGCCGAAGCTCTGCGCCGCGTCGTCGATCAGGACGAGCCCCTCGGCCTCGCACACCTTGTTGAGGGCCGGGTAGTCGGCGGGAAGGCCGAACAGATCGACGGCGATGACGGCGCGGGGACGGTGGGTGCCTTCTCTCTTGACCGCCGCAATCTGCGCTGCGAGATGGTCGGCGTCGATGTTGAAGAGACGGGGATGAACGTCCACATAGACCGGCCGCGCTCCCACCAGCACGACAACTTCTGCCGTCGCCGTGAAGGTGAAGGTGGGCAGAAACACGGCATCCCCGGGCCCGATCCCGAGCGCCATCAGCGGCGCCACCAACGCATCGGTTCCGCTCGAGACGGTGAGGCAATGCTTGCTGCCGGCGAAGAGCGCCAATCGCTTTTCGCAATCGGCGACCTCCGGACCGAGTATGTATTGACCGTGCTCCAGCACCCGTTTGATGCCGGCGTCGATCTTGTCCTTGATCAAGCCGTACTGGGTCTTGAGATCGATGAAGGGGATGCTTGCCATTCTGCCTTGCCGAAACTGAGTTATTGGGGATCGGACTTCAGCTCGAGCGCGCCGCCTCGTTCGCGATAGCGCTCGCCCGTCCGTGGACAAACGAGATCGCTGCCGAGGACTTCGCCCGTGCGGCTAACCCAACCGCGCTGGCGCGCCGGATTGCCGACGACGAGAGCGTGATCCGGCACGTTCTTGGTAACCACCGCGCCCGCGCCGATCATTGCGTAGCGGCCGACGACGACACCGCAGACGATCGTCGCATTCGCTCCAATCGTCGCTCCGCGTTTGACCAGGGTCGGCGCGAACTCCGATTTGCGTTCGACGAACGCTCGAGGGGTGAGGACGTTTGTGAATACGGAGGAAGGCCCGCAAAAGACCTCATCCTCCAGCGTGACCGCTTCGTAGATCGAAACGTTGTTCTGAATCTTGCAGCCTGCGCCGATCTTGACCCGCGGCCCGATCATCACGTTTTGGCCGAGAACGCAGCGCGGACCGAGCCGAGCCCCGTCCGAGACATGGCAGAAGTGCCAAATCTTGCAGCCCTGGCCCACCTCGGCGTTGGCGTCGACGACGGCGGTCGGATGGACGAAGTAATCGGTCACGGCGAGGCTCTTTCGATTTCGCGCGGATCTTCGATTGATCGCCGACCCGCGGCGGCGAGCGAGGCCGCTGGTCGACGCATGCGATGGTGGCAAGGTGGCGACGGCCCCTTGCGCGTGGATCGGTCCATTGATCGTTTCGCCCGCCCGGGTGGCTACCGACGCGGCGGAACGGGTCGAGTGTCGCCGCGCTCAAACCTGAGCGTGCCCCGGCTTTCGAGCGTGAGCCGATCCGGCCGCGCAGGCCGAGCGCTCCTGCGGCGAGACTTCCGCCATTGTATAAGGGCCACTCCCTGCCTATAGGCTTCGAGTTGCCCTCGCATCTCTGACGAAACCCATCTCATCTTATGAAAAATCGAATCGGCACGGGCCCTGTTTCCGACGCCACTCAACGATTGTTCTTGCTTGTCCTCGTGGTTCTGACCGGTGTCGTCATACCGCTCCTGGTCATCGGCCGCGGTGCCGCATCCATTCTCGTTCCCATCATCGGCGGCATGGTTGCGGTTCTTATCGCCTTTGCGGAACCCGAGCAGCGCCGCCGGCTTTGGCCAGGCAGCGCGCTCGGCTGGGCCATTGCCGTGATGTTGTCCGTGCAACTGTTAAGCGCAATCTTTTCGATCAAGCTGGGGTTTTCGCTGACGATCTGGCTCCAGCTCGCCGGACTGCTGCTGCTCACCGGATCCCTGCCGCACTTCCTTGCCGAGGGCCCCGATCTCCTCCCTTGGACGCTGCGGATCCTGGTGACGGCATCCGTCGTGTGCACGGCCATTGCCGTCATTTCCATATTCATGTGGCCGCCATTGCTCGGATACGTTCGCCCCGTCGATACGCCGACCGCCTATTTCTCGGCGCTTCGTCTCAAGAGCTATGGCGCCGTCATGCCCTGCCTCGCCCCGGTCTTGCTCTGGGCCGGGTTTCGACTTGGCGGGTTTTGGAGGAGCACCGCAATTGTGGCCGTCATTCTCGGCGCGATGGTCGTCTATGGCACGAACAATCGTGCCGCGCTGGGCGGCTACGCGGGAGCGGCTGGCTTCGTTCTTCTGGCCGTTCTGCTGAAGCAGGCATCGGCCATTTCCCGCATCCTGATCGTGCTCGCATTTGTCGCCGCGGCGGGCGCGGTCGGCCTCTGGGTGATTTCGCACCTTCCGCCGATGCCCTTTGAGGGAGCCCAATCCATGCGACTGCCAACCTGGCTGGTCGACGCGCATCGGCAGGTGATCTGGGGATTCGTGCTCGATCGCGCACTCGAGCGCCCGTGGCTGGGCTGGGGTCTCAGCACGTCCAATTTCGTGCCCGGTGCGAACGACGCGATTCCCGGGATCGGCCAAACCTTCGTGCCGCTCCATCCGCACAACTGGGTGCTTCAGCTCTTTTGCGAGTCGGGTATCGTAGGGTTGGCGGCCGCCTCGGCTGCTCTTCTGTTGTTCCTGCGTGCGCTGTTTCGGTCTGCCGTATCCGGGCAGCGCGCCGGGTGGGCGGCTCTGGGTCTGTCCGGGGCGTTCTTCGTTTCGGCGCTGGCCAATTTCTCGATTTGGCAAGGGTGGTGGCAGTCCGTCTTCGTGGTCCTGATGTCCGTCGTGCTGACCGGGTGCACCGTCGCCCAAGACGAGCGGGCGCCCGCGGGCGCCCGTGCGGAGCGAGGGTCCCCGGCAGCGGCCGGCAACACGCGTGCCGCGGCAAAGATCTGAAAGGGCTTGCACCGAAACGGACCGGTTCTCGTCAGAGGATGCCCCGCCCTCTGAGATGGGCGACGAGGTCGTTGGACAGATCGTCGGCCGACCGTTCTGCCGACCGCAGAACGACCTCCGGATCTTCCGGCGGTTCGTAGGGCGAGTCGATGCCGGTGAAGTTCGCCAGCCCTCCCGCATCGGCCTTTCGGTAAAGTCCCTTTGGATCGCGGCGCCGGCAAATTTCGATCGGCGCATCGACATGGATCTCGACGAATTCGCCTGGACCCATGGTTTCCCGAGCCATCTGGCGTTCCGCCCGGAACGGCGAAATCAGGGCGACGAGCACGATCAGGCCGGCGTCGATCATGAGCTTGGCGACCTCGGCGGCGCGGCGCATGTTTTCGACGCGGTCGGTGGCGAGAAAGCCGAGGTCGCGGTTGAGCCCGTGGCGAAGATTGTCGCCATCCAGCAAGTAGGTGTGTCGGCCCAGCGCATGTAGCTTGCGCTCGGTCAGATTGGCGATCGTCGACTTGCCGGCCCCGGAGAGGCCCGTGAACCACAGGCAGGCGGGCTTTTGATGCATCAAGGCGGCCCGCGCCGCCTTGTCGACATCGGTTTCCTGGCGATGGATGTTGCTCGCGCGGCGAAGCGGGAATTCGACCATCCCCGCCCCGGCCGTCGCATTCGTGAAGCGATCGATCAAGACAAAGCTGCCGGTCGCCCGGTTCTCGTCGTACGGATCGAGGGCGAGCGGCTCGGAAACGGAGATATTGCAGAGCCCGATGTCGTTCTTGTGCAATTCGCGCGCCGCCGCGTGTCCCAGGGATTCGATGTCGAGGCGGTGCTTCACCGACGTGATCGAGGCCAGGGCCGTTTTCGTGCCGGCTTTGATGATATACCGGCGCCCCGCCAGCATCGGCTCGTCCGCGAACCAGATGAGGTGGGCGGCAAATTGGTCGGTGACGGGCGGCGGGGCCTCGGCTGCCGCGAGCATGTCGCCCCGGCTTGCGTCAATCTCGCTTTCGAGGACGAGCACGACGGCATCCCCGGCGCGGGCCTCCGCGAGATCGCCGCCGGCGGTGACGATTCGCGCGATCCGGGTCCGGACGCCGGAATGCGCGACGGCGACGGGGTCCCCGGGGCGCACCCGGCCGCGGGCGACCGTGCCGGCATAGCCGCGAAAGTCCTGGTTCGGGCGGTTCACCCATTGAATGGGCATGCGGAAAGGCTGCCCTTCGGCCGGAGGGTCGGCCTCGAGCGTTTCCAGGAGTTCGAGAAACGCCGGCCCTTCGTACCAAGGCATGTTGACGCTGCGCCGGGCGACATTGTCGCCGAAGCGCGCGGACAGCGGGATCGCCGCGACGCTCGCGAACTTCAGCTTGTCGACAAAGCGGCGATAGTCGGCGGCAATGCGCTCGAACACGGCCTGATCGTAGCCGACGAGGTCCATCTTGTTGACCACGAGCACGACGTGCTTGATGCCGAGGAGCGCGTTGATGCAGCTGTGGCGTCGGGTCTGCGGAAGCACACCCTTGCGCGCATCGCAGAGAATGACCGCGAGCTCCGAATTCGACGCCCCCGTTGCCATGTTGCGCGTGTATTGCTCGTGCCCCGGCGCGTCGGCGACGATGAACGCGCGGCGCGCCGAGGCGAAGTGCCGGTAGGCGACGTCGATCGTGATGCCCTGCTCGCGCTCGGCTTCGAGACCGTCGAGCAGCAGCGCGAAATCGAGATCGCCACCCGCGCTGCCGCGCGCGCTGTCCTTGGCCAATGCGGCCGCATGGTCGTCGGCGAGGCAGCCGATGTCGTAGAGCAGGCGGCCGATGAGCGTCGACTTGCCGTCATCGACGCTGCCGCACGTGAGCAGGCGCAGCCGCGTGCGTCCGGCGGCCGTTGCCGTTGCCGCGGAGGGAGCCGCCGTATCCATCAGAAGTAGCCCTCGCGCTTCTTGCGCTCCATCGAGGCGCCGTCGTGGTCGATGAGCCGGCCCTGGCGCTCCGAGGTGCGCGAAGCCTCGAGCTCGGAAACGATTTCGGCGACCGACGCCGCCGCCGATTCGATCGCGCCGGTCAGCGGATAGCAGCCGAGCGTGCGGAATCGCACCGCGCGCGGCTCGGGCATTTCGCCGGGCTCGAGCGGCAGGCGCTCGTCGTCCACCATGATCCAGGTGCCGCTACGGCGCACGACCGGGCGCGGTGCCGCGAAATAGAGCGGCACGACCGGGATCCCCTCGAGCAGGATGTAGCGCCACACATCCAGCTCGGTCCAATTCGAGAGCGGGAAGACACGCATGCTTTCGCCCGGCGCCAGCCGCGTGTTGTAGAGCTGCCACATCTCGGGCCGTTGGTTCTTGGGATCCCAGCCGTGGCCCGCGCTGCGGTGGGAGAAGATGCGCTCTTTGGCGCGCGAGCGCTCCTCGTCGCGGCGCGCCCCGCCGATGGCGGCGTCGAATCCGTGCAGCGTCAGGGCCTGGCGCAGCGCCTCGGTCTTCATCACCTGCGTGTGCAGTGCCGAGCCCGATGCGATCGGGCTGATGCCGCGTTTGACGCCCTCGTCGTTGACGTGGACGATCAAATCGAGTTCCAGCCGCGCCGCGGTCGCGTCGCGGAACCGGATCATGTCGCGGAATTTCCAGGCCGTGTCGACATGCAGAAGCGGGAACGGCGGCTTGGCCGGATAGAAGGCCTTGAGCGCGAGATGCAGGAGCACCGACGAATCCTTGCCGATCGAATAGAGCAACACGGGCCGGCGGAATTCGGCGACGGTTTCGCGCAGGATATGGATGCTTTCGCTCTCGAGCGCCCGCAGCTGAGGGTCGAGCGCGCGGCGGCCGGCGCCGGCCGTTGCCCCTGCGGGCTCCGAGACGGTCTCAGGTTTCGACATGCGAGGACGATCGTGTGCGTACGAGGATCATGGCGGCGTGGCGGCCGAGGCCGGCCGCTCGGCGAGAACGGCGCGGTCCGGTGCGGCGTGGCGCCGGCGGACGAGGACGGCGGCGCCGGCGAAGATCGCCAGCGCGGGCTCGAGCGGAAGCCGGTATTTCGGCGATGCGATCGGGCCGTTGACCGCAAGGATGTAGCCGCACCAGCAGATCAGGACCGCTGCGACCGGAAGGTTGGCGCGGCGCCTCAATAGGGCCGCGAGGCCGGCGAGCTGGAGCAGCCGGAACAACGCGGTGCCGATGCCGCCGAAGAAGACCAGCTGCGCGTAGAGCGCGTTCTCCGATCGAAACAGAAAATTGGCGACCTTCTCCGGGAAGCTGCCGCCCGGCGTGTCGTAGAACCCGGTCCGCGGCAGCGCCGAAACGGCGGGAACAAGGGTCGCAGCCGGCGAGGCCAGGTTGATCGCCGCGCCGATCGCCCATGCCTTCATCACGGCGCGAAGGCCGAGCTGCTCGAGTTCCTCCATCGCCAGCGCCCGGTATCGCCGCGACTCCGCGAAGGGATTGGCGGATGGCGTTGTCCCATGGCGCTGCTGGAAGCGCTGCGTCAGCGCTTCGATCGTTCGGCTCCGGGGGGTGCCGTCCTTGGCCTCGCGCACCAGCGGGACGATCCACATGGCCAGATGCACCCCGCTTTGCGGCGTCACCGACCAGGCGCCGTAGACGCTGGCATTGCGTGCGATGACGGGGCCCGTCGAAGCCGCGCCGACGAGGCCGGCAAACGCCAGCATCCCGAGCTGCGGCCAGCGCAGACGCTTCTGGACGGCGAGCGTGGCGGCGAGAACCACGAGCAGGATCGGAATCCAGGCGAGGATCAGAACCCGCGCGAGCGCAGCCGCGCCGAGCGCGAGCCCGACGAAAAGCGCCGCGCGCCAAGACGGCCCCTCGATCCAGCGCACCGCGCCGTAGAGCCCGAGCGCAGCCAGGAAGACGAACAGCGTGTCGGTGTAGACGACGCCGCTCAACACGATCATGGTCGGCGAGAGCGCGGCAGCGATGCCCGCGGCCTTCCCCGCCGATTCGCCGAGGCGGCGCGCGACAAGGTAGACGAGGACGCAGGTGCCGGCATCGAGCGCGCCCTGGATCAGGGCGTAGGCGATCGGCAGCAGCTTGCCGGCGGCGAGCGCGACCAGCGCGATCGCCCAGGTGAACAGCGGCATGACGGAGATGTCGGGGCCCAGCCACCGCCATGCGCCGAGATCGCCCGCCCGCAGCGTTTCGGCGAATCCCTCCGCGAGCACCACATAGCCCTGCGAATCGCCGATCATGAGGCCCGGGGCGCCGAAGGCGGCGAACATCGCGAGCGCATAGCCCCAGCGCAGGCACAGCGCGAAGGCAAACAGCGCAAGCATCGCGCGCGCCGGCGCCGCGCCTGCGGCCGCACCCGGAGCGGCGGGCGGCGCGCTCATGCGCCGGTTTCCGCATCGAGCGCGATGGGCGAACCCGACTCGAGTGCCCGCTGGCACGCCGAGAGCACGCGGAGCACGCGCACGCCTTCCGGCCCGCTCGACGGGGGCGCCGGGCCGCCCGCCAGCGCGGCGAGGAACGCCTCGCATTCGCGCCGCAGCGGCTCGGCGCTTTCGAAGGGGATGCGCTCGCCCTCGGCGCGGTCGATCACGGGAAGATCGCCCGACCACTGCGCCTTGTGGCGGTACAGGACCAGCTTGTCCGGCTCCGGCGCCACATCGTTGAATACGGCCATCGCATCCTCGCCAACGACGACGAGCCGCTGATCCTTGTAGGGATGCAGCCACGAGACGAAGATGTGCGCCTGCACGCCGCCGGCGAAAGCGAGGTGGCTCAGCGTCGTGTCGGCGACGTTCGAGGTGAGGTAATGCCCGCCGGTGGCGATGACGCGTTCGGGCAGCGCGCCGGTCAGCGCCAGGATCATCGAGACATCGTGCGGCGCGAAGGACCAGAGCGCGTTTTCCTCGCGGCGGATGCGCCCAAGGCTCAAGCGCGTCGAATAGATGTAGCGCAGGCGCCCCAGCCTCCCCGCCGCCACGGTGGCCTTCAAGGCAATGAAGGCCGGGTGATAGTGCAGCAGATGCCCGACCATGAGCACGCGCCCCGCCCGCTTGGCGCGCTGGACGAGAGCCTCGGCCTCGGCGACGTCGAGGCAGAGCGGCTTTTCGACGAAGACATGCTTGCCGGCGTCGAGCGCAGCCGCCACGTACGCGCCGTGCGTCGCGGCCGGCGTCGCGATCATGACCGCCTCGATCGCGGGGTCGTCGAGCACGCTCGCCGCGTCTCCCGTGACCAGCACGCCGGGGTGGAGCGCGGCATGCGCGCGGCGCGCCTCCGCGGCGCTGTCGCACATGGCGCCGAGCGCGTCGAGGCCGGCCACGTTGCGCACGAGATTGCGGCCCCAATGGCCGAGGCCGATCACCGCCACGCGCGGCGCCGTGCGCGCGGCAGCCCGCGTCTTGCGCGCCGAACCGCGCTTTTTCATCTGCCGCCCTCCGGCCGGTGCACCGAGCAGTGGCGCGCGAGCTCGGCATCGAGATGCGCGAACCGGCGCTCGAGGAAGCTCCGTAGCCTCTCGGCCGGCGCCGCCTCCGCTCCCATCCACCAGATGGGATGCGTGAGCAGATGGAGGGCGCGGCGCGCGGCGACGGCGGGGTGCGCGAGCGGCGGCCCGTGATGCCAGGCACCACGCGAGTCCGAGCAATAACCCATGTCGCGGGTGAAGCGGGCGGCATAGGCATTGAGCCGCCCACCGATCCGCTCCGCGCCCCCCACATCCGCGGCCGGCGGCCGGTGAAAGCTGATCGCCTCGACCGGCGTGCCGACGAGCGCTTCGAGCAGCGCGCATTCCGCGGCGGCGGCCTCGTCTTGCGCGGATGGCGGGTGTAGCGCGGCGTCGAAATGAAGCCCGATGCGGTGACCGCCCGCCAGGATTTGGCGGAGCGCGGCGCCGCTTGCGGCCGCGGCCGGATTGTAGAATTCGCTGCGCACGAGGACGAAATAGGTGGCGGAAATGCCGTGCCGCGCCTCGAGCGCCGCCATCTCGGCCGCCCTTTCGAGCGACATGTCAACGTCGTGCCGGAGGATGAGATGCGGCGCGGCCGGGTCCGAAGCGGCGAACCCGCGCAGCGCATAGCCCCGCGCCCTCAAGCGCTGGACCAGCGCAACGTATCCGTCCGGCGTGAACTGAATGTCGCTGTTGGCGGTCATGCCGCCGGCCGCCCGTGGGACGCGACGGCGTTGCGCCAGAGTCCGAGAAGATCGGCCGCCCGCGCGGGCCCATTGCAGAGCTCGCCGACGCGCCGCGCGCCCGCAGCACCGAGGCGCGCCGGTAGCGCACGATCCCGCGCCCAGGCGAGCAAGACTTCGGCGGCGCGATCGGCGTCGAATTCCGGGAGCAAGTGCCCGGTTTCGCCATTCACGAAGCGGTCGTAGGAACCGACGGCGAGAACAGGCCGCCCGGCCGCCAGCGCCTCGATGATGTCGCGGCCCCAGGGATTGTCTTCGCGCGACGGCTTGATGAGGGCGTGCGCCGCCGCCAGCACCGTCTCGGGCCGGTCGACATGGCCGAGAAAGAGGAAATAATCGCCGACGTCGCGCTCGCGCGCGAAGTCCGCGAGCGTCTTGTGCTCGCGCGCCAGCTGGCCGAGGCGCCCGGGCAGAGTCCCGCGCAGCCGCATGTCGCCGGCGACGACGAAGCGGACGTCCCGGCTGCCACGCGCCGCGAGCCGCTCGGCGATGTCGACGACGCGATCGACGCCGCGGACCCAGGCATAGTTCGAGAGCACCGCCACGGCGAGCCGCCCGTCCTGCGGCACGTCGGGGTCGCAGCCGACGCCGTTGGGCGCCCGCGCGATGTTGTTGATGACGGCGCCGGGCAGCGTCGCGCCGGCCAACGCGCTCATGCGGCGCTGCTCGTTCTCGGTGATGAACGCGCAGCGGTCGGCCACCCGTGCGATGACCCGCGCCTGCCAGCGGGCGAAGGCGCTCGGGGCGAGCATCGTGCGGATGTGCATGGTCAAGGCGCGGTCGAGGTGCCGGCGCAGCCAGCGGGCGAGCAGAAACAGGCCCTCGTGGTTGAAGTGGACGAGATCGAAGCGCTTTCCCTCGCCCGCAAGCCGCGCGCGGAACGGCTTGGCGTGGAAGAACGCGCGGGCGAATTCGGCATAAGCCCGCAAATTCCGCGACAGGCGCGGCAGCGAGCTTACCCGCGGCATCGCGGGCTCGATGCGGCACGGCACGCCGATCCCCGCATACCAGCTTCGCGCCGGACCGTCGCGCCGGCACCAGACCTCGGGCGCCACCGCGTTGCGATCCATGTGCAGCAGGGATTCGAACAGGCTGCGCGAAGACCCGCCATAGCCGCCTTCGATGTCGAGGCAGAGGACCCGCAGGGGCGCGCTCATCGCGCTTCGGCCGCGACCAGTTCGGCCGCGCCGCGCCAGCCGAGGTGGAAAACGGCGTCGAGTACCGAGAGGCCGGGCGTGAAGCCCTCCCGTCCCTGCTCGTACCGGGGATGGACGAAATCGGCGTAGCGCAAGGTCAACCCGGCCGCGGCGAAGGTTTCTTCCGACTGATACTTGGCGCCGCCGCCGCCGGAGAGATAGACGCCCCCCGGTGCGACCGCACGGACGAGCCCGGCAAGGCGCGCATCGCCCCGCGCATCGACCCCGAGCGTCGAGGCGAGGCGAAATTCGCGCTGGAAACCGAGTTCGGCCGCGAGCGCAGTGATGGCCGCCGCATTCGCGGCAGCCAGATTGCCGACCGGCAGCGACGCATAGATCTCGCTCATTCGCCGCCAGACGCCGCGAAACGCCGCGGCCTTGGCATAGGCGCCGTGCAGCGCGTCGAGATGCGCGCGGCGCCAATCCGCGCGCGCAAAGCGTACGCGATTGATGGGGTCGCCGAACGCATAGCTGACCGGAGCGGTAAGCCAGCGCGCGCCCGCGGGCGCAGCGATCTGCACCCGATTGATGTAGCTGTTCTTGGTATACTGAGCGTCATCGAGGAAGATGAAGATGTCCGCCGCCGCGATCTTCCGGAAATAGCCAAGCCACGGAAAATAGTTCGGCTGATGGATGGCGACGATCACGCCTCGCCGTCGAGCTCGAGGTACAGAATCGCGCCCTCGCCGGTCCGATAGGGCATGCGATCGGCGGCGGGTCCATCGTGCACGGCCCTTACCGCGTATCGGGTGCCATCCGACTCGATCCAGGCAGGCGGCCACGGCTTCGGCAATGCGCGGACGAGGTTTCGCACACGCGCCGAGCACCAGAGTTCGCCGATTTCGCCGTCTTTCGGCCGCCGCGGTGGCCAGACGCGCCCCCGCGAGAGATCCGGCTTCCGCGGCGCGCCGACGCGGCGGGAGAAGGCCTTCCAGGCGGCGGGGAACAGGTGGATCGCTGCGGCGATCATCGCCGTTCGCATCTCGAGCGCCGTCGCCGACGCCGGAATCGGGATCGTGGTTTCGGCCCAGATCGGGCCGGCATCGACCTCGGCCGCCATTTCGTGCCAGGTGATGCCCATCTCGGTCTCGCCGTTGATGATCGCCCATTGCAGCACGTTGGCGCCGCGATATTCCGGAATTTTCCCGCCGTGCATGTTGAGGACGCCGTTCGGGTAGCGCGCGAGATCCGCGGGATCGATTATCTGGGAATAGAGCCACGAAATCGCGGCATCCGCCACCGGCAGTTCGCCGGAGAGGCGGGCGCCGCGCGTATGGACGAAGCAGGGAACGGGCGAGCGCCGGCGCACCGCCGCCACCTTCTCGGCCCCGCTACGGTTCTCGGGCACGATCACGGCCACGATCGTGTCGTGCGGCGGCAGCAGGCCGGCCAAATCGAACGCCGACGCATCGGTGGTCAAGAGGTGCAGCTTCACGCCGCGATCCCGGCGCCGGCCAACGCGGCGAGCGCAAGCCCCTTGGCGGCGAGATAGTCTTCGGCGAGCCAGGCAACGGCGTGTCGGGCGCCGCGCGCGTCGCGCGCGACGCGCCGGTAAGGTACCACCGCGGAATTGCAGCCGAGATCCAACCAGTACTGCAGGAAGCGCCGCTCGAAGCGGTGCCAGCGGCGGGCGCCGAGCGGCGCATGCGCGAGCTTGGCCGCAAAGCGAAGCGGTGCGAGCCAGCGGGGACGAATCGTCTTCTCGTTCACCGGAATGTCGCGCCACACGCCGCCCCAATTGGCGCGCTCGAGCATGCGCGCGTACAGGGCCTGGTTGGCCTTCTCCGCCAGCGGCACGCTCTCCCAGAAGCTGAGATAGGCGTTGTCCCAGAGCGGCAGGCGCCAATCGTGGCCGAGGAATTCGTAGATGCGCTGGCCAGTGACGACATACTTGCACTGACGATCCTGGAACTCCGCATATTCGTAGAGGCCGTGGTCGCATTCGGGGCCGCCGAGCGCGCCGCCGGCGCTTTCGATCGAGCGCCAGAGCAAGGCTCTGATGCGATCGAGATTGGCCGGTGTGCGGAGCCAGTCCCAGAGCGCGAAGTGCTTGTCCACGAGGGCGCCGAGAAGGCGCTCCCGGCGCGCCGCGGCGCTCATGCCGCGCGCGGGCGGCGTGCGCAGCGGCGCCGCGATGTGCATGCCGCTGATGTAGTCGCCCGAATTGCCGTTGGCGATGACGGCATCGGCGGGGATGAAGCCACGCTCCTTGAGCGCGAGGATCGCGCTCATGTCCTGGACGAAGGGCACCGCGGCGCAGGTGTCGGCATCGTCGAGATAGCGCCGATGCGCGTCGCCGGCGAAGAACCGGCGCTGGCTCGGGACCGTGAGCGGCGCAAAGGACCAGGGGTAGCCGAGCCGCTCGGCGATGGCGCGGCTGGCACCGGCCTCGAAATTGCCGGCCCGGCCATAGGCGAAACACCGCACATTCTTGGCGCCGAGATGGCGGGCGGCGCTGGCAACCAGGCGCGAATCGTAGCCGGCGCTGAGCGGTATGACCAAGGGCCGGCCGGCGAGCGAATCCAGCATGCGGCGGACGATGTCGAGCGTCGTTTCGGCAAGCTCGGCTTCGAGCCGGGCCGGCTCGCGCGCCGCGACGCGCCAGGGCCGGTAGGTGTAGTAGCGCAGCCGTTGCGGCGCGGCGCCGGCGCGAAAAAGAACGCATTCGCCCGGGCCCAGCATCTCGAGGCCGCGATAGAGCGTGGCGCGGTCGATCGTGTAGCCGGCCATGGCGAGCGCAAGCGCCGCATCGCGATCGAGCGCCTCCGCGCCGAGGCCCGCCTGCCGGCGCAGTCGTTCGGCCTGGTCGTCGAGCGTCCAGTGCCCGCCGATCGCCGTGTAGAACAGCGGAATGCTGCGCACCCAGTCCACCGCGGCGACCACCCAATCGGCGCGCGCGATCACGAGTGCGAAATGGCCGCGCGCCTCGGCCAACGACGCCGCCACGCGCGCGCCGGCCTCGGCATCGGGCCGGGCGAGCGATCGGGCCAATCGCGCCGCCACATCGCCTTCGAGATAGCCGCGCAGGTAGACGCGGACCGGCCCCTCCGACGTCTTGCGCCACGCGCCCGCCTCGATGCGCGCGAGGTCGGCCGCCGCCGGCGCGCCCGGCGCGGCAGTGGATCGCTCCCTCACGGCCGGTGTCCGCGGAATCAGCCGCCTCCCGCCTGCGCCGCGGGCGCCTCGAGCGCGAGCGCGCCCGATTGGTGGGCGAAGGCCCGCATGTACCAGGGCGAAATCTCGACCAGCCGCGCGTGGCGCCCGCTCGCCTCGATACGGCCTTCGCGCATGACGACGATCGTGTCGGCCTGGATCACGGTCGCGAGCCGGTGGGCGATGACGATGATCGTGGTTTGCCCGCGCTGCCTGAGGCGCCGCAAGGCCTCCTGCAGCTTGAATTCGGACTCGGCGTCGAGATTGCTCGTGGGCTCATCCAGGATGAGGATCGGGACGCGGCGCGCGAGCGCGCGGGCGAGGTCGAGGCGCTGGCGCTCGCCGCCCGAGAGCAGGCGCCCCTCTTCGCCCAGCATCGTGTCGTAGCCCTTCGGCAAGCGCACGATGAATTCGTGCGCCCCGGCGTCGCGCGCAGCCTCCTCGACCCGCTCGGCGGTCAAATTGGCGGCGCCGTAGCAGATATGCGCGCGCGGCGTCGGCTCGACGATGCGCGGCGCCTGCGGGACATAGGCGATGTTGGCGCGCAGCGCCTGGACGTCGATCTCGCCGAGCGGCACGTCGTCGACGAGGATGCGGCCCTGCGTCGGCGTGCGCAGGCGCGGAAGCAGGTCGATGAGCGTCGACTTGCCCGCGCCGGAAGGGCCGACCAGCGCGGTCATGCGTCCGGCCGCGATCACGAGATCGATGCCGCGCAGCGCCCGGTGCCCGCCCCGCGCCGAGGTGACCGGGAAATCGAAATGCACGCCGTCGAGGGCGATGCCCCTGGCCAGCGGCGCCGGGAACGGCTTGGTCCCCGAGCGATCCTCGCGCGCCTGCTCCATGTCGACGAGGCGGCGGAAGAGCGAGCGCATGCTGCCATAGCCGGCTGCATATTGCTGCTGGAGCCGCGTGACGTCCTTGGCGATCGGCAGCAGGCGCAGGAGAATCACCACGAAAAAGCCGATCTCCGCCAGCGCCATGCCGAAGAAGGTGACGCCGACATAGAGGATCGCCATCGCGGCAGCCACGACGATGGGCTCGAGCAGCACACTCAACGATGCGCCGAGATAGACGATGCGGAAGCCGATGTTGAAAATGTCGCGCGAGATGCGATGCGTGCGGTCGACCTCGGCCTGCTCGTGGCCGACGAGGCGCACGAGGCGCAGCGACTGGACGCGGCCCACCAGGAAGTCGGAGATGCGCCGGTTCGTGTCGGCGAGCTCGTTGCCCGCGCGGCGGCTGCGGCGGATCACCTGGTTGAGCAGCAGTCCGGTCGCGAGCATGGTCGCGGCCGAAACCAGCGTCATGCTCACCGAAACCACCAGCATCATCGCGAAATAGACGGCGCCGACGATGGCGACGTTGGCCATCATGATCGGCGCCAGCACCGTGATCGCGGTGATCTGGGTCTCGGTCGTGAGCGCGTTGATGATGCTGCCGCTGCTTTCGCGGTCCTGATAGGCCACGTCGGCCTGCATGTAGCGGTCGAAGAGCTTGTCGCGCAGCGTCCGCTTCAGACGCTCCTGCATCGTGCCCTGCACGACGTTGCGCAAGAACAGGAAGACCTGGCGCAGGAACAGCAGCACCACGGCCGCGACGAGGAGCACCTCCAACGTCAGCGGCAGGCCGAGCGCGGCAAACATCCGCTGAATCGCACCAAGGATGGGATCCGCCGAAGCGGAGGCGAGGCCTCCACGGCCGTTGGACAGAAGGTGCAGGATGGGAACGAAGACGCCGAGGCCCACGCCCTCGAAGGCGGTGCCTCCGATCTGCAGCGCCGTCAGCAGCGCGAAATCGCGGCGCCGCACGTTGAACGCGCGGCAGATCGCGCGGTATTCGCTCCAGAAGGAACGCCGGGGCGCTGCGGATGGCGCGGTCATCGTCCGGATCGACGCACGGGATGAAGGGGCCGGGTCAGGCGCTCGCCACGGCCGCGGCTTCGGCTGGGCGATCTTCGCCCAGGAGGCTGCGCTCGAGCAGCGCCGCGATCTGATCGAGCATCGTCTCCGGCAGCACGGCACGGAAGCTCGCCCCGGCGCAATCGACCGAAACGCCGACCAGCGCGTTGAGGAAGCGCCGGCCGTCGCGCGAGCGCGCCTCGGGCGGCAGATCCGCGGCGGCGAGCACATCGGCGATGGCCGCAGGCATGTCGCGCCAGCCCTCGACGACGCGCACATGCGGAAGGATGTTGTACTTGCTGTGCACGCCGAAGGCGAGAACGGGCTTGCCGAGGACCGCCGCCTCGAAGCCGGACGTGCCGTTGACGGTGGCGACGACCGCCGCGCGGCGGATCACGTCGAGGCCCCACTCCAACGGATCGACGAAGACGAGATTCGGGATCCGGGCGAGGTCGCGATAGAAGCTCTTCGGGCGCATGCCGATGGTGAACACGTGCTCCTTGACCGCGAGCAGCGTGTCGGGCGGCAGCTCCTTGGCGATCGCGTGGACGGCATAGGCCTGGTGGCAGAATTCGGGTGATTCGCGCGTGAGCGTGATCTCCGGCTCGACCGAGAGCGGGAAGTAGACGAAGCGCCGGTTCTCGAGCTCGCTCGCCCGCCAAAGCCGGTGCCGGCGCAGCGCGCGAAATTCGGACCAGACGCGGTAGTGAATCCCGATCTGCTCGAGCGGCAGGCGGCCGAGCCGCTTCTCGTAACGGCGGAGCACCCAATAGAAATAGCGGAGCGTATCGACGGCGGCGAGGCGCACCATGGTTCCGAAGCGGAAGCGGTTCAGCATTTCGGTCCGCTCGCGCACATAGTAGTCGTGCTGGCGGTCGAGAATCGTGAGCTCGGCCGCGCTCGCCCGCGCGAAGGCGGCGGGCAGCATTTCGATCTCGAGAAACTCGTTGACGGCCCAGGTGTAGTAGCTGCGATAGGTGCAGTTGGTGAAGACGCGCATGGGGATCGCGAGCGCGCGCGCGATCACCGCGGCCGTCTTGGTCGGATTGACGATCAGCGTCGTTTTGTGCGCCACGATCAACTTCTCGAGAAACCGAAGCTGGAGCACGAAGGCGCGGATCGCCTTGGCGCGCGTGCCGAGCCGTGCCCAGCGCGTTTCGGGATAGCGCGTGCCGCCGGCGGAGAAGCCGAGGCCAAGATGCCGGTCGTCCATCAGCAAGTGGGTGAAGCGGAAGCCGAAACGGCGCTCGAGCGCGGCCGCTTCGTCGATCCACCGCGTCTCGTCGTCGAGCGGCTCCAAGAGGCTCGTATAGAGCGAGTGAATGGTGGCGATTTCGGCGAACAGCCCCGGATGGCGGCGCTGATAGAAATCGCGGTCCTGCTCGGTGTTGGCGACGAGGACGACGCGCGCGCCGCGCCTTGCCTTCAGCCATTCCGCCAATTGCGGCACGAAGCCGCTGGCCGCCGGGCTGGCGAAGAAAAGGACGGATCCGAAGGGTGTTGCGCTCATCCGTCGCCCGCTACGAAGCACCCGCCGGGCCGCCCGGCGCCACCAGTGTCGGCGGCGCCGGCCGCCTCGCCCGTGCCTCGTAACCCTCCTCGATCAAGAGCTTGGCCGCCCAGCGCGCGCGCGGACCGCTGCCGAGCGCGCGGATCGCGCCGAGCGCGGCTGCGATGCCGCCGTGCCGCTCCATGTCGTAGCCGACCTTGCGCGCGGTGGGCGCCGTAAGGCGCTCGACCAGCGCGACGTCGTCAGCGGCGAGCGCCGTCTTCCACCGCTCGACCGGTTCGCGGCTGATACCGCGATAGAGGCCCGCCGGATCGTTGCTGGCGCGGCCGATCGTGCGCGCGAGGCCGCGCTCGATGTCGGCCTCGGGCGGCGCGTGGCCGAGCGTGAAACGAAAGAGCTGCGCCAGCGTCGCGACCGGCGCGGCGAGAAAGTCCTCGAAGCGGACGATGCGGCTACGCGCGGGATGGCGATGCGCAAAATCGAGACACCGCTGCACCATGAGCCGCCAGTAGAGCGCCATGTCGACGAGATCCGAAGGCTCGGCCCGCGCCCGCGCTTCGCCGGCCTTGAGCGACATGCGGAGGGCGCCGGAAACGGCGACGCTGCGCGGATCGCGCACGACGAAGATGAATCGCGCCTGCGGAAATGCCTCCGCGAGCACGCCGAAATAGCGCCAGTCGTTGCTCTTGTCGTGCCAGCAGGCGATGTCCGCCGGCGCCTTGGCGAATTTCGGCGAAAGCGCGTAGGCGATCGGATAGAGCTTGTAGAGCGGCGCGAGCGCGCGGGTGGCGAAGGCGGCGTTCACCAGGCGGATGAATTCGGCGTTCTGCTCGGCGTCGAGCCGCGCGAGGATCGCGTCCTGATGCCAGCATTCCGCCGAGCGGAGGATCAGGCGCAGCAGCCGCTCGTGAACGACGCGGCGATAGCGCCAGATCTGCTGCAGGAAATGCGTCACGCCGGGAAGGACGAGCGCGTTGGGATGCACATCCATCGCCATGTGCATGATCGTGGTCCCGCCCCGCGCCGGACCGACGAGGTACACCATCCGCTCGAGCGCCGACGCGCTCGGCAGAAGGCTGGCGAGGTCGCTCTGATTGATGCTGTCCATACTCGACTGTGTTCCGGAATTGGCGGCGCGATTCAGTCGTCGACGTCGCGCCAGGAAAGCGGCGTGCCCCGCTTAATGGCGCGCCGTGCGTGGCGGCCGAGGATCTCGGGCAGATGCTTGGGCGGCAGGCCAGCGCCGGGGCGGACCGAGCGCACGTTCGCCGCGTCAAAGCGCTCGCCCGCTGCGATATCGGCCACGGCATAAAGCGACCGGCGCAAGCCGCGGTTTGCGCGCGCGCTCGGCACCGGATTGTGCGAAACGGCGCCGAGCGCTGCATAAGCCGAGCGGCAGGCCTCGGCCATGGCCTTGAACTCCGCGGGCTCGAGCGAGAACGCGGCGTCGGGGCCGCCGTCGGTGCGGCCCAGCGTCAGGTGCTTCTCGATCATCACCGCGCCCAAGGCCACGCTCGCCACCGGCACCGCCGTCCCGAGCGTATGGTCGGAGAGCCCGACCGGCACCCCGAACGTCTCGGCGAGATTGGGAATGGTGCGGAGGTTCATCTCCTCGGCCGGCGCGGGATAGCCCGAGACGCAGTGGAGGAGCGCGACGCCGCCCGAGCCCGCGCGCGCGGCGGCGTCGACCGCCTCGACGATCTCGGAGAGGCTCGCGATTCCGGTCGAAAGGATGACGGGCTTGCCGGTGGCGGCGCAGCGCTCGATCAGCGGCAGATCGACGATCTCGAACGACGCGATCTTGTAGGCCGGCGCGCCCAGGCTATCGAGCAGTTCGACCGCGGTCGCATCGAACGCGCTGCTGAACATCGCGATGCCGCAGGCGCGCGCCTGGGCGAAGAGCGGCGCGTGCCACTCCCACGGCGTCTGCGCCTCGCGGTAGAGATCGAACAGCCGCCATCCGTCCCAAAGCCCGCCGCGGATCACGAACTCCGGCCGATCGCAGTCGAGCGAGATCGTGTCCGGCCGATAGGTCTGGAGCTTGACCGCGTCGGCGCCGGCCGCGGCCGCGGCCTCGACGAGCTTCGTCGCCCGCTCGAAACTGCCGAGATGGTTGGCCGAGATTTCGGCCACGACATAGACGCCGTGCCCGGGGCCGACGGCGCGGCCGAGAATTTCGATGGCTTGCTTCATGATGCGGGAACCATGTCGCGAAGCGGCGGGCATTCGTAGACCTCGCCCTTCGCCGTGTAGCCGGCCGCGCGGAACAGCGCGTGTGAGGCCGCATTGCCCGGCAAGACTTCGGCGAGCAGCGTGGCGCCGGGTCGCAGCCGGCGCGCGAATGCGAGAGCCGCGCGCGCGATGCCGCGCCGGTAATGCGTCGGCGCGACATAGATCGAGACCGTCCATGACTCGGGCTCGGCGGCGGCGAGGTCGAGGCGCAGGACGCCGGCCGGCTCGCCGCCATGCAGAATCATCTGCAGTACGCAGGCGGGATCATGGAGCTTGCGCGCGATCCAGGCCGCATGCTCGTCGGCCGTGGGAGCCGCCGTCGTCCGCTTGGCGAAAGCGCGCGTGCGCGGATCGCGCTGCCACGCCAGCATGCAATCGGAGTCCGTGCGACGTGCCGGACGCAGCCGCACCGGCGAACCGCCGGTGCCGGCCGCGGCGAGATCGAGCGCGGCCGCCAATCGCGCCGCGCCGAGCCCGTCGCAGAGGTGCATCGCGGCCGATTGCAGCGCGGCACGCGACGCCGGCTCAGCCGCAAGTTTCGCGACCGCGTCGGCCAGCGCCGGCCCGCTGCCCGCCACGACCAGCGCGGCGCCCTCGCGCCGGAGCGATGCCGCGACCTCGCGTTGATTCGCGGCCGTGACGACGGCAACGGCCGCGAGCCCCGCTGCGCAGCGCTCCCAGGCCGAGACGCCGCAGGCGCCGATCGCAAGATCGGCCGCCGCGATCAGCTCGGCCATTCGACCGCTTCCGGCATGCACGACCGCGTTCTTGGATCGCTCCGCGATCGCCGAAGCGAGCATTTGCGCGTCGGCGGCAGGCACGACGGCGTCGATCCGGGCCCGAGGCCAAGCGTTCGCGGCCGCCGCCAGCGCAGCCTCGACCAGCGATGACCGTCCGGCGCTGCCGAGATCGATCAGCACGCGCTTGACCGGACGCGCGCCGGGACGGGCGCGCAGTCGCAATGGAAAAAAGTCCGGCCGCAGCAAGGCGTGACCCGGCCCGGCGAGAACCTCGCACGCGTCGGGCAGCAGGCCGCGATAGGACGCGGCGCGGGCGTCGTCGGCCGAATCGATGAGCATGTCCGCCGCATGGGGCCGATCGGCGAGATCGTCGACGACGACGATGCGCCGCGCCCAGCCGCGGCAGGGCCGCTCGTATTGCGCATCCAATCCGTAGTGATCCACGACCAAGACGTCGGCTTCGGGCGATACCCGCCGCAGCGCCTGGGGATCGGCTGTTTCCGAATCTTCAAGCCGGAGAATTCCGTCGAATCCGCGAAAGTGAGCGGGCAGAGTCGCCGGGCTCGCGGTGGCGAGCCGGCTCTTCCAGCCGAGCCGCGCCAGATGTTCGGCGAGCGCCAAGCATCGCGCCCAATGGCCGTAGCCGAGCGTGCCGCCGCCGTCCGCGCGGAACACGGCCAATGGCCGCCGCCCCCTTGCCGCCGTCCCGAATTCCGGTCGCGCCAAATTGCCCTCTACCGCGGCGATACGAGCGTGGACTCCCGCCGGGCGGCATTGAGGGCGAGCAGTCCGGGCTCGCGCTCGAGCACCGCAAGGACCGCGCGCCAGCCGGGCAGCGCGGGCCATGGCGGCAGCCGGTCCATGACGGCGCGGACGAATTCCAGGTCCTCGGGGTAATCGACGACCCAGCGCTGCTCCGATGCGGGCGCGCCGGGCCCTTCGAGATTGGCCTGCTTCGGCGCGTGGCGCCGGATCCACGGTGTCACGTGCTCGCGGTCGTAGGGCTCGGTGGCTCTTGCGGCCGCCTCTGCCAGGAACGCGGCGGTAAAGGCCTCGCAATCCAAGCCCTGCGGCCAGTCGCGCCGGATGACGTTCGCCGCGTAGTCGCTGCTGGTCCGGTGGCGAAGGGCGAGGACCGCCGCGCACACCTCCGGATCGATCAGCGGGCAATCGCAGGTGAGGCGCATCACGATGTCGGCCCGCGTCTCGCGCGCCGCGAGCGCGTAACGGCCGAGCACGTCGCTGGCGCTCCCGCGCACGACCGCGGCACCGAGGCGGCGTCCGATCTCGGCCACGCCGTCATCCGCGGCGAGATCCGTTGTCGCGAGGCACACGGCGTCGGCGCCGCCAACGGCCATGGCGCGGCAAAGCACGTGCTCCACGATCGGCCGCCCGGCGACAAGGGCCAGCACCTTTCCCGGCAGCCTCGTCGATCCCGTCCGTGCCTGCGCGATGATCACCGTGCGCGCCACGCTACGCTCCCAAGAAGAATTCGCGGAAGAAGGACGGGTCGGCACGATCGGGCCCGCCGCAGACGGCCTCGCCCAACGCCTGCGCGTCGACGGCGAGGCGGTTTCGGGCGTCCGAGACGACGGGGACGATGCGGCAGCGGCGCACGATCTCCGCGCGCACCGGCTCGTTGAACGGCATGCAACCCATATCGAGGAGGACGACCGGGCGATCGCTGCACATCGCGATCGCGAGCGTCGTCGTCGCGGCAATGTCGATCACGACCACGTCGGCACCGCCCAGTTCGTCTTCGAAGCGCCGGGTCAGGATCGGCGCGAGATGCGCCAGCATCCGGGGATTGCCGCGCAAGAGGCCGCCGGGATGCGGCTTGTGATGCAGCTCGATCGGGAGACGCGCAAGCGCCTCCAGCAGCCGGTGCTGCCAGTCGATGTAGACGACGGAAGGCGGAAACGGCGGGAAGGTCTGGCTGAAACCGTAATAGGCCGACGCGACATAGATGACCCGCCGCCGGCTCGGCACCGAGCTGCGCCGCCAGGCGCGGCCGGGATCGAGCGACGGATCGCCGCTGCTGCCGCTGATCGCTGCCGCCGGCACCGTCCCGAGCCGTCGCGCAGCACCCGCGATCGCCGCCCCGGCGCGCGCGGTCGGCATCACCAGCTCGGTCGAAACCGCGAGCTCCTGTTGCGCAAGGAAATTCACGTCGGCCATGAGGCTCGCCGTACCGCCGTGGTCGTAGCGCCGCACGCGGCCCCCGCGGCGCATCGCGGCCAGGCCCAACGCGCGCGCCGGATAAAAGCCCCCGGATCCGCTCCAGATCGACCCCGGCAATCCGGGGGAGCGGTCGAGCCGCGCCAGCACCGAATCCGCGGCGGCGAGGTCGGCCGCGACGATGGGCGCGAGCAGCGATTTCACGCGCGCGCGCATCTCGCGCCCGAGCAGCGGCTCGTCGCTCAGCGCCTCGACCGTCCGCGCTACGAGCGCCGCGCGCGCTTCGGGCGAGGCAAACAGGCTCGCCGCGGGCGCCCCGCCGAGACAATCGGCCAGCATAGGATCGGCCGGCACGTAGCGGACCGCCGCGCCCTGCCGCGCCGCGTCGCTCACGAGCAGCCTGTTGTGGCTGACCACGATCGCCTCGGGGCGGAGCAGCGCGCGCGGCATGCGCCACCATGGCGTCCAGCTCTTGGTGCGCGCGATCCGCCGGAGGCGGGGAAACCGCGCTTTCCGGGCGGGCGGCGCCATGAGCATGGTATCGCTCGGCGCACGTTCATCGGTTTCACGCTCGCCGCGCAGCACCGCAAGATCGCGCGGCCCTTCGAGCCGCAATCCGAGCGCGCGCTCGGCTTCCACCGCGGCCGCGGCCTCGATGAGCGCCGCCGCACGATTGAACGAGCGGCCGAGCAGCAGCACGCTCCGGGCCGGCTCCGCGGTGGCGATGAGAAGATCGACCGAGCGCGACAACAGACGCGTCGCGAGATCGAAGACGGTTTGCGCGGCGATCGGCCAGGCGAAGCGAGCACGCCAGGTTGCGGGCGCGCGCAGCGCTTCAGCGAGGCCGAACGGAACAGCTTCGCCGCCCGCGCCGGCTACGGCAGGGCTTCCGGATGCCGAGAGCACGCCGGGGCGATCAAGTTTGGCGCTGCCCATCACGTCCGCACCGCGTAGCCGGCATCCTTGAGGTGCAATTTCGCCTCACGCGGCGTCTGCTCGGTGAAGTGGAACATGCTCGCGGCGGCCGCCGCCGACGCACCGGCCGCGACGGCTTCGGCCATGTGACCCAAGATTCCGCAGCCGCCGCAGGCAATCACGGGGATCGTGACGCGCCGCGCCACTTCAGCGACGAGATCGAGATCGTAGCCCTCCATCGTGCCGTCGCGGTCGATCGAGGTCAGCAGGATCTCGCCCGCGCCCTGATCCTCGGCGCGCCGGGCGAGATCGGATGGTGTGCAGCCGGTCGGGTGGCGGCCGTTGCGCGCGAACGCGCGGTGGCGGCCATCGACCCGGCGCGCGTCGATCGAGACGACGACGGCCTGCGTGCCGAAATCGTCGGCGATCTCGCGCACGAGCTCGGGCCGCTCGGCGAAGCCGCTGTTGACGACGACCTTGTC
The DNA here is from genome assembly GCA_036555425.1 of Alphaproteobacteria bacterium. Lineage (GTDB taxonomy): Bacteria > Pseudomonadota > Alphaproteobacteria > Bin65 > Bin65 > SBBV01. Next base: position 23,288 of record DATBLL010000119.1, read on the forward strand.
GGCGCCCACGCGCAGGAGCTCCGCGACGTCGCGCGCCGAACGGATCCCGCCGCCCACGGCGAAGGGCATGAAGCAGCCGTCGGCGAGCTCGTCGATCAGGGCGAGATCGGGCGTGCGCCCCTGTGCGGTGGCGTCGATGTCGAGCAGGACCAGCTCGTCCACTTCGCGGAGATTGTAGACGTTGATCGCCTGCTGCGGCGTGCCGACCCGGCGCGGCGCATCGAAACGCACGGTCTTGACCAGGCTGTGGTTGCGGTAGAGCAGCACCGGGATGATGCGGACCTTCAGCATCGTCAGGCGGCCATGGCGAGGAAGTTGCGCAGCACCGCAAAGCCCGCGCGCTGGCTCTTCTCGAGATGGAACTGGGTGCCGAAAACGTTGGCGCGCGCGATCACCGAAGCGAATCCGCCGCAATACGGCGTCACCGCCGCCACGTCGGCCGCATCGTCCGGGACGACGTGATAGCTATGCACGAAGTAGAAATCCTTGCCGGCCGGGATTCCGGCGAGAAGCGCGCAGCTCCCGTCGTGCTCGACCGAATTCCACCCGACATGGGGAATGCGATCCTCCGCCGCGCGCGGCACGAGCTTCAGGGCCCGCCCCGGCACGAGATCGAGACCCTTTCGCGCACCCGCCTCGCTGCCGGCCGTGGTCAGAAGCTGCATTCCGATGCAGACCCCCAGCAGCAGCACGCCCCTCTCTTTCACAGCCCGCAGGATCGCCTCGTCCAGCCCCTTCGCGGCCAAGGCGTCCGCCGCTCGGGCGAAGGCGCCGACGCCAGGCAGAATGATGCGCCGGGCGCGGCCGAGCTCGCCCGCTTCGCGAAAGACGCGCGGGTCGGCGCCGCATTCGCGCAGGGCCCGCACCATGGAATCGAGGTTGCAGAGCCCGGTGTCGATCACCCCAACCTCGACCGCCCGCGTCGCCTGCGCGCGCTCGGGCGCAGGGCGGTCGACGAAGCGCCGTCCGGGCCGTGGGATCGTGGCGGGTCGGCGGAGCATGGTTCAGGCGATGCGGATCACGTTGCCGTCGGCGTCGCGGACGACCCCGCCGCGATTGTCGGTCTGGAACAGCTTGCGGTTGGTGAAGCGGTCGCAAATCGTGATGAACTCGTCGAAGCTCATGTCGATCTCGGCGAGGATGTCCTCGATCGGCCGGCCGAGGTAGGTCCAGGGAAACTTGCCGTCGTGCAGCGCCACGAGCCGCGCCGCGTCGTCGCGGCGAATGCGGCCGCGGCGGATATGGGAGCAGGCGATGTCGGTGGCACGGCCGAAGCCGAATTTCAGGTATTTGAAATAGTCGTGGATGCCGGTCTGGTGGTTGTCGAGGTTCTCGTAGTTGGCGAGCGAGCCCTCGACCATGCCCGAGAGCGTCTCGAATCCGTGCGCCTGGGCGATCAACGCGTTGGCCCATCCATCCCAGGGGAAATAGAATCCGAGAAACGTGCCGGTGACGCCGGCGCGCATGAGTTCCGCGTCCGATGGATAGGTGTACTGAATGAGGTCGCGCGTCTCGATGCCGTCCTGGCCGACGAGATCGCTGACGCGGAAGCCCAAGAGCCCGCCGAATTCCTCGAGCCAACGCCGGTTCAGCACGTTGTTCTCGGTCGCAGCGGCGGGCCCCCCGTATTCGTTCTGCGGATTCTCGCCCCAGACGATGAGCCGGACGCCCATTTGCACCGCCACGCGCACCGGAACGGTGAAGATGGTCACGTGCTCGGGCCACGATATGTCGCCCAATTGGCTGAGGCACAGCCGATTGATGCGCCGGCGCACGACGGGATTGGTGGTCACTTCGATGTAGTCGACGCCCTGGCGCTTCAGATTTTCGATGTTGCGCCGGCCAGGCTCGGAGAGGGAATCGGTCGTGGCCGTGACGCAGAGCGGATTGAGCCCGAGTTCCTTCACGCGCAGCACCTGGTAGGTGCTGTCCTTGCCGCCGCTGCAAGGAACGAGGCAGTCGTAATTGCTGCCGTCGGGCGAACGGAATCGGTCGGCGACCTCGAGAAAGCTGCGGCGGCGCGCATCCCAGTCGACGGACTGGCGCGCCGCGAAGGCCTGGCAGGCGCTGCAGACCCCCTCGGCGTCGAACCACAGGTCCGGCTTGGTGTCCGGATAGAGGCACTTCTTGCAATATTGGACCGTGGTCATGCGCGCGGCCGTCCGATCGAGAAGACCCAGTAGGTCGAATTGTCGAGGCCGGTGGTACGGCGCCAGT
>DATBLL010000125.1:0-4499 GCA_036555425.1 Alphaproteobacteria bacterium
CGCCATCTCGCCCAACAACCGCATGCCAGCGATCGTCGATCACGCGCCCAAGGATGGCGGCGCGCCGATCGCGGTGTTCGAATCGGGCGCCATCCTCGTCTATCTCGGCGAGAAGACCGGCAAGTTCCTGCCCGGGCCGGAGCAGGCGCGGCCGCGCAAGCAAGTGATGGAGTGGCTGATGTGGCAGATGGGCGGCCTGGGCCCGATGTCGGGGCAGGCCGGCCACTTCCTCAACTACGCGCCCGAGGACATCCCCTACGGCAAGAAGCGCTACACGCAGGAGGTGAACCGCCTCTACGGCGTGATGAACAGGCGCCTCGCCGACCACGAGTATCTGGCCGGCGCGTATTCGATCGCCGACATGGCTTCGTATCCCTGGGTCGCGATCTGGAAGCGGCTCAACCAGACGATGGACGAGTTCCCGCATCTGATGCGCTGGGTCGAGACGATGCGCGCGCGCCCCGCGGTCGACCGCGCCTACCAGGCCGGCCACAAGATTTCGCCGCCGCGCACCGGCGGCATGAGCGAGGAGGAGCGGAAGGTGCTGTTCGGCCAGACCGCGGCGAGCGTCACGGCGGCGGCGCGATAGCGCGTGCGGCCAGGAACGCAGCACCGAAAGTCGTCAATCGGCCGAGGCGGCTTTCTGCCCGGGCCGTCGTCCGCGCCAACCATGCCGACGGCGGATAGAAGACGCAGCCTTCCAGCGCCTCGACCGTAAACCCCGCGCCGGCGAGCAGGCGCCGCAGACGGCGCGCATCGGTGAAATGCGCCTGCCGCCAGAGCGGCGCGCCGAGCCATCCGCGAACGCGGCGGCGCAATGCCCACACGCTCCACCGGTTCAGCTCGCCGATTACGAGGCTGCCGCCCGGCACGAGCACGCGCCGGAATTCCGCGAGCACGCGGCTGGGGTCGCGGATGAAGCACAGGACCGTCACCGCGGCGACCATGTCGAAGCTGGCGTCGGCGAAGGGCAGGCGCTCGATGGCGCCGCGAACAGGACGGATCATTGCGCCCGCGACCTCGGCACGGGCAGCGCCGGCGGCCAGCATCCCTGCGTCGGCGTCGAGGCCGGTCACGCGGGCGCCGCGCGCCGCCAGCGCAACCGCGAGCAGGCCGTCGCCGCAACCGGCATCGAGAACCCTCTGATCGGCGACATCGCCGGCGAGGCGCAGGATCAGGTCTTGCTCCAAACGCTCGGTGCGGGCACCGAGCTCGGTCGAGCGCCAGGCGGAATAGGTTTCGGGGCCGATGGCGACCGTCGCCAAGCCGGCCATGACGCGCTAGCCCTCGCCCTTCAAGACGCGCCTCCGTTCTTCGTATTCCTGCTTGTCGATCTCGCCCTTGGCGAAGCGCTCTTGCAGGATCTCGAGCGCCGTCCGGCGCGCGGAGAAAGGGTCGTGGCCATGCCCGGCACCGCCGCCGAGCCAGCGCACGAGCAGCACCGCGAGCACGACGACGCCGGCCAGGAAGACGAACATGGTGAGCGTGCCGAACACCATGCCGCCCCACCCCCAGCCCCAGCCCATGTGCCACATCGCGTCGCGATCCGGGGATGTCTGCGCGAATGAAGGGGCCGACGCCGCAAGAGCGAGGCCCGACGCCATTGCCGTGACGACCGTCCGTCCCATGGTTCACCTCCGCAGAAGGATGCGCGGCTCCGGCGGGCCGCCGGGCTCACGCGCTCGGTTCAGAAAACGAGGACCTTGTCGGCCGCGAGCGTCGCCTGAGAGAGCTCGTCCATCGTGCTGCGGCGGGCGCCGTCCATCATCTCGGCTTCGCCGAGGCCGCGCGCATCCATGCAGGTGCCGCACAGCAGCACCTGGCCCTTGGCCGCCACGACGCGCTTCAGCATGCGCTCCATGTTGTAGTAGCCGTCGGGCGTCTTCTGCCCGCGCTTGGCAGCGAGCACCGCGTCGGCCATGAGGAACACGGTCACCTCGGCCGCCGGATCGTTCTTGAGGAGACCGTGCGCGAGCCGCAACGCGTTGTAGCAGCGCTCGGTGCCGTAGGGCGGATCGTTGAGGATGAAAAGGGCTTTCATGCAGGCGTTCCTTCCGCTGGTGCAGCTTGAGAGGCGGGGGCCGGCGGCGCTTCGGCGGCCCGCCAGGCTTCCATGCCGCCGCGCAGCACACGGACGTCGGCGAAGCCCGCCGCGCGGAGAATCTCGGCCGCTTTGGCCGAGCGCTTGTCGGTCCGGCAGACCACGACGACGGGCTGCCGGCGCGAAGCATCGAGCGCGCCGAGCCGCGCCGGCAGTTCCCCCAGCGGCTCGTTGCGCGCGCCGGGCAGGTGTCCGAGCGGCCCGGTGAATTCGTCGGGGTTGCGCACGTCGAGCACCACCGGGGCGTCCGGCGCGGCGAGCAGCGCCTTCAACGCCTGCGTTTCGATCCAGCCTGAACGCGGCCGGCGGAAACGGCGAACCAGCGGCGGCACGAAGGCGATCAGCGCCAGCAACGCAAGGGCGAGCAGGCCGTAGCGGATCGCCTCGCTCTCGCCGCCGAGCGCGGACTTCCCGGCATGGCCGAGCCAGGTATACGCGACGGTGCCCGGGATCATGCAGATGAGCGACGCGGCGATGTAGCGGACGAGATCGATGCGGGTCAGCCCGAGGACGTAGTTGAGCAGGTTGAATGGCACCAGCGGGACGAGGCGCGTCAGCGCCACGAAACGCCAGCCCTCCGCTTCGACGCCCTCGACGACCCGCTTCAACGCGCCGCCGGCGCGCGCCCGGACCCAGCCGCCGGCGAGATAGCGCGCCAGCACGAACGCCGCCGTGGCGCCGAGCGTCGCGCCCGCGAGGTTCCAGATCGAGCCCCAGACCGGGCCGAACAAGGCCCCGCCGGCGAGGCCGAAAACGACGCCGGGGACGAACAGCACCGTCGCCAACGCATAGAGCGCGATGAAGGCGACGGGCGCCCATATGCCCGCCGATTCGACCAGCGCGCCGATGCGCGATACGTCGAATTGCGCCCGGTAGGTCCATGCGAGGGCAATGGCCGCGGCGAGGCCGAGGGCCACCGCGGCCCGCGCGAGGTGGTGACGGGCCGTCGCCCGGATCATGGCTTTCGGCTCTCTCCGGCCGGCTCGCGCTCGCGGCGGCCCAAAGGATAGCGTGCGGCCTCGCCGCGCAGCGGCTGCGTGAGCAGCCGGTCGAACCAGAGTTCGCGGGGATCGCGGAACTGGGAGATGCCGATGGTCATCGTTTCGTGCCCGGCTTCGGGCTCGGCGCGATAGGTGCCGAAAAGCCGGTCCCACCATGGCGCGTTGAAGCCGAAATTGCTGTTGGTCTCGGACGGCGCGATCGAATGGTGCACGCGGTGCATGTCGGGCGTCACCACGAACCAGCGCAGCGCGCGGTCGAGCGCCGCGGGCATGCGCACGTTCGAATGGTTGAACATCGCGGTGGCGTTCAGCAGCACCTCGAAGATCAGCACCGCCAGCGCCGGCGCGCCCAACGCCGCCACCGCCGCGAGCTTGATCACCATCGAGAGCAGGATCTCGACCGGATGGAAGCGCGCGCCGGTGGTCACGTCGATGTCGAGATCGGCGTGATGCATGCGGTGCAGGCGCCAGAGTGCCGGCACGGCGTGGAACATGACGTGCTGGAGATAGATGATGAGGTCGAGCGCCGCGACCGCGGCCGCGATCTTCAGCCAAGGCGGCAGCGCGAGCACGTTGAGCATTCCCCAGCCGCGCGCTTCTCCGAGCAAGGCCAGGCCCACCGCCGCAGTCGGAAAGATCACGCGCACCAGCGCGGTGTTGACGGCCGTGATCGCGAGATTGTTGGGCCAGCGCACCCAGCGGCTGACGCTTCGCGCCCGCCGCGGCGCCGCGAATTCCCAAAGGGCCATGGCCGCGAACACGCCCAAGAAGGCGCCGAGGCGGATATAGGGCTCCAGCGGCAAGGCGGTGTCGGCCATGGACGGGTCTTCCGTTGCTCTTGACTTGGGGCGGAGGCCGGATATCATTCAATTGATTGGTTGAATGATAGGATCGGATGTCGGACGTGTCAACCACCGGCCCCAAGCGCCGCCTCTATGCCCAGTTCGCCGCCGTGGCCAAGGCGATCGGGCACGAGCACCGGCTCGAGCTGCTCGAGCACCTGGGCCAGGGCGCCCGCAGCGTCGAGCCGCTGGCCGGTCTTTGCGGCCTCTCCGTGGCCAACGCTTCCCAGCATTTGCAGCAGCTCCGCCGCGCCGGCCTCGTCGCCGCGGAGCGCGCGGGCAAGCACGTGCTCTATCGCCTCGCCGACGATCAGGTCGTCGGAGTCCTCGCCGCGCTGCGCGCGATCGCCGAGCGCAATCTCGGCGAGGTCGACAAGGTCGTCGCCGGCTATTTCCGCGCGCGCGACGCGATGGAACCGGTCTCGCGCCGGGAACTCCTGCGCCGGCTCAAGGACGGCGCCGTCACCGTGCTCGACGTCCGGCCCGAAGACGAGTTTGCCCTGGGCCACCTGCCGGGTGCGATCAACATTCCGTTGAAGCAGCTCGAGCGGCGCC
>DATBLL010000128.1:0-2775 GCA_036555425.1 Alphaproteobacteria bacterium
GAGGCGGGGATCTGCCTCGGGTCGTCGGGCGCCTTCGTCGTGATCGAAGCGCGCGCGCGGGCGGAAAAGCGCGGCGCCAAGCCGCGCGCGCGGCTGCTCGCCGTCGAATCCGAGCGCGCGGCGCGCAAACCCGGAGCCGCCGCGAAAGTGGCCGAGGGCGAGTTCTCGCGCGTTCTGCCGCAGATCAAGGCGGGCGGCCTCGGCGTCTTGAGCGGCGCCTCCGGCCGGGGCAGCATCACCGCCGAGGAGCGCGAGTTCCTCGCCGGGATCGCCGGCGATACCGGGCTACCGGTGCGCGGCACCGCCGCCGCCTTCGGCCACGCGATGGAATGCGCGTTCCTGCAGAACCTTGCGCTGGCGGTGGCGACGCTCGAGCGCGGGACGCTGTTCCCGCCGCTCGATCCGGCCGAGCCGATCGAAGCGGAATTCGACGGGCGCGTGCGCCAAATTCTGCTGACGAGCTGGGGGCATTTGAAGGGCGAAGGCATGGCGCTGGTGGAGGCGATCGATGGCTAAGGACGCGAGCAAGCCCATCGCGGTGACCGGGCTCGGCATGATCACCTCGCTCGGCATCGGCCTCGTCGAGAACTGGCGCCGGCTCACCGCCGGCGAGTCGGGCATCCACCGCATCACGCGCTTCTCGATCGAGGGCCTGCGCACGACGATCGCCGGCTCGGTCGATTTCATGCGCGACGAGCCGATCACGATCCCCTCGCACAGCTATGTGATGGCCGACCGCGCGATCGCCGAGGCGCTGGCGATGGCCGGCATGTCGGGACAGGATTTCCCCGGCGAGCTGGTGCTGGCCGCGCCGCCGATCGAGCACGACTGGGCCACGCGCCGCGATCTCTCCCACCGCCTCGGCTGCGGCGAGAAGAGTCCCTACAGTCCGGGCCGCGCGCTCACCTCGCCGCCGCCCGACCTCGCGCCCTATTACCAAGATTTCCTCAACGGCACCTTGGCCGAGCGCCTGGCCGAGAAATACCGTGTCTGCGGCTCGCCGATCACGCTCACCACCGCCTGCGCCTCGGGCGCCAGCACGATCCAGTTGGGCGTCGAGGCGATCCGGCGCGGCGACGCGCCGATGGCCCTCGCCGTGGGCACCGACGGCTCGATCAGCGAGGAAACCCTGATCCGTTTCTCGCTGCTCTCGGCCCTATCATCGAAGAACGAGGAACCGACCAAGGCCTCGCGGCCCTTCTCGAAGAACCGCGACGGCTTCGTCATGGCCGAGGGCGCTGCGGCGCTCGTGCTCGAGGACCCGGAGCACGCCAAGGCGCGCGGCGCCGCGATCTTGGGCTATGTGCGCGGCATCGGCGAAGCCGCGGACACGTTCCACCGCACGCGCAGCCATCCCAACGGCCAGGCGATCATCCGCAGCATGAAGGGCGCCATCGACGACGCGGGCTTGCAGCCCAGCGACGTCGGCTACATCAACGCGCACGGCACCGGCACCCCCGAGAACGACAAGATGGAGCATTTCGGCATCGTCAACGTCTTCGGTGCCGAGGGTGCCAAGCAGGTGGCGGTGAGCTCGAACAAGTCGATGGTCGGGCACTGCCTGACGGCGGCGGGCGCGGTCGAGGCCGCGTTCACGATTCTCTCGCTCAGGGACGGCATCCTGCCGCCGACCATCAACTACGAGATCCCCGATCCCGCGATTCAGCTCGACGTCGTGCCGAACCAGGCGCGCCAGCAGAAGGTCGAGTTCGCGCTTTCCAATTCCTTCGGCTTCGGCGGGCAGAATGTGAGCCTGGTGTTCGCGGTTTCAGAGGACAGATGACAGATGTCAGAGGACGGATGCCGAACGAGCTACAGAGCTGATCTTTGTCCTCCGTCCACTGCCCCCTGATTCATGCGCGCCCTCCGCCTCATCAAGGAAGAACAGCTCGAATTCGGCACGGTCGACGATCCCGCGCCGCCGGGCGCGCACGACGTGCTGGTGCGCGTGCGCGCCGTCTCGCTCAACCACATCGATCTCTTCGGCCTGCGCGGCATGGCCTTCGCCAAGCGCACGCTGCCGCTCGTCGTCGGCGTCGAGGGCTCGGCCACGGTCGAGCGGCTCGGCGCGGCGGTATCCGGCTTCCGCGAGGGCGAAACGGTGGTGGTCTATCCCGGCCTCTTTTGCGCCACCTGCAAGGCGTGCAAGGCGGGGCGCGAGAATCTTTGCGAGAACATCTCCGGCATCATGGGCTTCCACATCGACGGCATGGCGCGGGATCGCCTGGTCGTGCCGGCGAACCGTCTCATTCACGTGCCGCCGCAGGTGAACCCGATCGACGCCGCCTGCACCACCGTCACCTTCGGCACCGTGCAGCACATGCTGTTCGACAACGCCAAGCTCGAGCGCGGCGAAACCATCCTCGTCCACGCCGGCGGCAGCGGCATCGGCACCGCCGCGATCCGCATGGCCAAGCTCGTCGGCGCCAAGGTGATCGCGACGGTCGGCAGCGCCGACAAGATCGCCAAGGCCAAGGCGCTCGGCGCGGACCACGTCATCAACTACCGCGAGGAGCGCTTCGAGGGGGCGGTGCGCAAGATCACCGGCAAGAAGGGCGTCGACGTCGTCTTCGAGCATGTCGGGCCCGACACCTGGGCCGGCTCGCTCTTATCACTGAAGCGCGGCGGGCGGCTCGTGACCTGCGGCTCGACCAGCGGCATGACGGCCGAGACCAATCTCACCCATCTCTTCCAGCAGCAGCTCCGCATCATCGCCTCCTTCGGCGCGAGCTTCCGCAATGTCCGCGAAGGCCTCGACAAGATGGCCGCGGGCTT
>DATBLL010000137.1:0-2252 GCA_036555425.1 Alphaproteobacteria bacterium
CCGCCATCGCCTCGAACTTCATCATCCGCAGCCCCTGCAGCACCTTCGCCCGGTCCATCCTCGCCCCCGCTTTCCTGGAGCGATTCCAAAACCGGACAACTCACGTGCTACAAAAACCGGACAGATGACGAGCTAGCTACATTAACCACGAATGGGGCTTCCCAAGCCGCGCCGCCGCAATCATGCTTAAGTTTGTGTTAGGATGAGCGCGGCCGGGCTGAAGTCTTAGCGCCGGGCCAAGCACTTCGGCGAGCCCTCGCGAATTGAGCGACAAAGACAAGCCCAGCGGGAACGAGAACCGCCGGCCGCCCAGCGGGGCGGTCTCGTCGCCGCGCGCCTATTTCGGCCGCGCGAGCCGCGCTGTGACGGGGGGGCTGCGCGCCGGCATCACCGAGGTTTCCGGGCCTGGACCGGCCGCGGCGCCACGGCGACCGCCGGTCTATCGCGCGGGCGATCCGGCGCTGCGCCTCTTCGCCGACTTCGCGCTATCGCTGCCGTCCACGGCGCCGCTCACCGGCGCGACCGCCACGCTCTCCGGCATCCGCGACGGCGAGCACGAGAAGCTGTTCATCGATCTCGGCACCTCGCTCGTGCGCTCCACGCCGCGGCGCGACGAAAAGGCCGGCACCTTGAGCCTGATCCTCTCGCGCATGCAGAGCGGGGAAACCTACGGCACGCTGCTGGCATCGCTGCGCTACGTCAACGATGCGCCGGCGCCCACCCACGGCGCGCGCCGCATCACGCTGCAGACCATCGACGCCCGCGGCGCCACGAACGAGGTCGGCTCCGCCCAGTTTGGCGTCGGCGAGGCGCCGCTGGAGCCGGTTGCGGAACTCGAAACCACGGACGAGCGCATCGTGATCGGCGAAAAGGTGTGCTTCAACACCGACGGCGGCTACACGCTGTTCTGGTGGCCGAACCTTCTCCCCGGCGCCGTCGAGCGCGCGGCCGAGGCCGGGCGCCGCATGCGGGCCGGCGCGGCCCAGCCCGATCCGGCGGCATCGACCGGCTCCTATTTCTCCGCCGGGGGCAAGCTCTATCGGATCTTCGATGCGGCGGCCGACCGCGCTGCGGCCCCGCGCGCCGCGGCCCCCGAGCCCGCCGCCGCCCCCGCACACTTGGCAGCCAACGACAGCGTGGCGCCGCCGCCGCGCGCGGCCAGCGACGCCGTCTGGGTCCCCGGCCGCGGCGTGCCGCCGCCGGGCTTCGAGCGCGCGCGCATGCTGCGCCTCGAAGACATCTTCGGCTCCGACATGCAGGACGCGATCGCACGGCGCCTCATCGAGCACCGGATCGCCGCGGGCGGCTGATTCTTTGGGACCGCACGCCTCCAGGCGCGCCCTTCACCTGCGGAACCAAAGAGCGCGCCTGGAGGCGCGCGGTCCCGCGACGCTCCTCAGTCGAGAAAGATGTCGGGCGCCGGTTCTTTCTTCGGATCGAACCGATATCGCGCGAAATCGGTGACGCCGGCTTTGCGCAGCACGTCTTCGTCGATGAAGAAATTGCCGGTGCATTGCCGACTCGGCTGGGTCAGCACCCAGTGCGCGGCGTCGGCCATGATCTCGGGCTTGCGCCCGCGCCCCGGGTCCATGCCGGGAATCATCTGGAGGGCGGCCGTGGTGATGATCGTCTTCGGCCAAAGCCCGTTCACCGCGATGCCGAACGGCTTGAACTCCTCGGCGTGGCCGAGCACGCACATGCTCATGCCGTATTTCGCCATGGTGTAGGCGACGTGGTTCTTGAACCAGTGCGCCTTCATGTTGAGCGGCGAGGCGAGCGTCAGCACGTGCGGGTTCTGGGCCTTCTTCAGATGCGGCAGGCAGGCTTGCGTCGCAGCGAAGGTGCCGCGCACGTTGATGCCGAACATCAGGTCGAAGCGCTTCATCGGCGTCTCGGCCGTGTTGGTGAGATTGATGGCGCTGGCATTGTTGACGAGGATGTCGATGCCGCCGAAGCGCTCGACCGTGGCATCGACCGCTTTCAGGATCTGGTTCTCGTCGCGGATGTCGCATTGAACCGGCAGCGCCTTGCCGCCGGCCGCCTCGATCTCCCGGGCCGCGCTGAAGATCGTGCCGGGCAGCTTCGGATGCGGCTCTGTGGTCTTGGCCGCGATCGCGACATTGGCGCCGTCGCGCGCCGCCCGCAGCGCGATCGCGAGCCCGATCCCCCGGCTGCCGCCCGTGATGAAGAGCGTCTTACCGTTCAAGCTCGACATTATTAGTTCCTCCCATGACTTGAACCACAGAGATGAG
>DATBLL010000138.1:0-13521 GCA_036555425.1 Alphaproteobacteria bacterium
CCGCCATCGCCTCGAACTTCATCATCCGCAGCCCCTGCAGCACCTTCGCCCGGTCCATCCTCGCCCCCGCTTTCCTGGAGCGATTCCAAAACCGGACAACTCACGTGCTACAAAAACCGGACAGATGACGAGCTAGCTACAATCGAAGCCTGCGGCCCTTGCCAGCGCGCGATTCTTGGCCGACACTTTTCCCAATCGGGGCGAAGATGTGCGGAAGGCACCGCGAGGTCTGATCCGATGAATGCCGACGAAGTGAAAGTCGTCGCCGCGAACCGCGAGTTCTACCGGGCCTTCGAGCGGCGCGACGTCGCGGCGATCGATCGCCTCTGGTCGCGCCTGCAGCCGGTCGCCTGCATCCATCCCGGCTGGGACGCGTTGACCGACCGCGCCGCCGTGATGCGGAGCTGGCGGCAGATCGTCGAGAACCCGTCCGCGCCCAACATCGTGTGCCGGAACGAGACGCCGTTCGTCATCGGCGACATGGCCTTCGTCGTCTGCCACGAGGTCCTGAGCGAAGGCATCCTCGCCGCCACCAACATTTTCGCGCGCGAGGACGGCGGCTGGAAGCTCGTGCACCATCAGGCGAGCCCCTTGGCGCTGCTGCCGCGCGACGAGCCCGCGCCCGCGCCCTCGCGCCTCAATTGACCGCGCACGGCGGAGGCGAAGAAAGAGATTGAACCACGGAGAACACGGAGGGCACGGAGGTAATTTCTTGCGTGCCCTTGGCGCGCGGAATTTCCGTCTCCGTGCCCTCCGTGTTCTCCGCGGTTGAACTCCTCTTGTCTTACGCGTCACGACTGCTGATCGTCGTGGCTGTGCTCGTGGCCGCCCCGGCGGCTTTCGCCGATGAAAGCGGCGAGCGCGCGCTCGCGGCGCTCAAGGCCGGCGGGCACTACGGGCTGATGCGCCATGCACAGGCGCCCGGCCGCGGCCAGCATGAGGAGTTTCGCGGCGGCGACTGCAGGGCGCAGCGCAATCTCGACGCCGCCGGGCGCGATCAGGCGGCGCGCATCGGCGCCGGCCTCCGGCGCGCCGGCATCACGATCTTCAAGCTCTATGCGAGCCGCTGGTGCCGCGGCATGGAGACGGCGGAGCTGCTCGCTGTCGGAGATGTCGAGCCGCTCGATATCCTCAACGAGCTCGACAAATCGCCCGAGCGCGCGGCCGCAGCCGAGCGCGAGCAGACGAAGCACTTGGCCGCGCTTGTCGCACAGCCGATCACGACGCCCTCGGTGCTGCTCGTGACCCACCATGACAACATCGCGGCGCTGACCCGCCTCATGGCGCGCGAGGGCGAAATCGTCGTGGTGAAGCCGCGGGGCGGCGGCAAGTTCGACATCGTCGGCCGCATCCCGCCTGACTCGCTCGACGAGATGAGGTGAGCGGGGCCGGGGACACGAAAGGCTCACCACCAAGACCAAGACACGAAGGCACCAAGATCGGATTTGCCGGCCGATGGCCGGCGATCTATTTCTCGGTGTCTTCGTGTCTTGGTGCCTTGGTGTTGAATCTTCTTTCTTTCTCCTTCTCCTTCTCCTTTCCTTGTCCCCGACGCCTGTGCCCTTTCCCTCACGCGCATCGCGCGAGTGGTGAGCGGCATGAATTCGTGGTAGACGGATCGGTCTAAGACGCGATCCACGATGGCCCAGCGCGGCACCAAGCGCGGCAATGCCCGCGTGCAATTGATCGACACGGCACTCGATCTCTTCGACCGCCACGGCTTCCACGCCGTCGGCATCGACAAGATCCTGTCCGCCGCGGGCCTCGCGAAGATGACGCTCTATCATCATTTCGATTCCAAGGAGGCGCTGATCGTCGCGGTGCTCGAGAAGCGCGACGCCGCGTTCCGCGAGAAATTCACTGCCGCCGTCGCCGCGGTCGCGGCGAGCGCCGGCGCCGACGCGGGGCGCGCGCAGCTCTTCGCCATGTTCGACGCGATCGAGGCCTGGGTGCGCGATCCCGCGTTTCGCGGCTCGCTGTTCGACAAGGCCGCGGCCGAATACGGCGAGAAGGAGCATCCGGTGAAGAAGGCCGTGCTCGCGCACAAGGGCTGGCTGTTCGGCGAGGTGCGCCGCGCCGCGGCGACGACGGGGGCGGCCGATCCGGTGAAGCTCGCGGCCGAGCTGTTCCTGCTCATGGAGGGCGCGGTCCTGGCCGCGGCGGTGACGGGCGACCGCACCGCGGCGCGCCGCGCCAAGGCCGCGGCGGAAACCCTGATTGCGGCAGCGACGCTCGCTGCGCGAGCTTGATGGCGAAGCTTCGCTTCGCCCCAAGCTGGGCCTCTGGGCCCAGCGACGCCGGGCGGCGTCTTCGCGAATTGACAAGGCCTTGGCGCTAGCCTAGCCCGGCAATGTGAGCGGGCGACCGATACCGATGAGGACAATCGCCGCCAGCGCGGCTTTCGCGATGGTCGCGGCTGCAGCCTGCGCCGCGGGTCCCGCGCGCGCGGCCGACATGGTGTGCGCGTCCACCTCGAGCCAAGGTCTCATCTGCCTCGATTCGACCGGCTTCAAGCGCTTCACGCGCCGCGCGGGCCAGCTGCCCGAAGACCGCATCGCCGATCTCGCCGTCTGCGGCGAGACGGTCTTCATCGCCGCGGGCGAGGCGACCGTCACCTTCGACGGCGCGAGCTTCGATCGGCCGGCCAAGGTCGGGCGCGGCCTCGTCGAGCGCATTTCGTGCCACGAGAAAGGCGGCGTTTGGGCCGCGAGCCAGACCGCGCTCTCGTTCCGCGATGCCGCGGGCTGGAAGCACTACGACCTGTCGGCGGTGGGCGCGCCGCGCAATGCGCGGGTGCGCGGGCTCGCCGCCGGCCCCGAAGGCTCGGTCTGGGCCACTCTCGGCGACGGCAACGTGCTCCATTTCGACGGCCACGAATGGCGCCTCTTCCGCCCGGGCCAGGGCTTCCGCGCCAAGCACGATTTCGGGCGCCTCGCGGTCGATCGCGCGGGGCGGGTGTGGCTGCCCTACGCCAAGGGCCTCTACACCTGGAAGCAGGAGAAGTGGGAGACGGCGCGCGGCCTCGCCGCGGCCAATTTCATCTCGACCGACGACCAGAACCGGCTCTGGCTCACCTCCGGCGCCCGCGTCGCCGTCGTCGACGACGGCCGCATGCGCGAGATCCCGACCGACAACAACACGCGCGCCGTCGCCGCCGACGGCGCCGGCATCGTCTGGGCCGCGACCGAGTTCGGCCTCGCGCGCTATTCCGGCGCGGCCTGGGAAGCGCGCCAGATGCACAATTCGGACATCGCCGACAACGATCTCATGCTCATCGCGGTGCTCGGCAAGGCGCCGGCGCTGCCGCCGGTCATCCCCCAGGCGACCGGCGCGCTGGCGGGCCGCGCCGAATGGTCCGACGGCAAGCCCATCGCCGGCGCCGATGTCCAGGTGTGCGGCGTGCGCGCGTTCGATTTCGGCATCGGCAAGGGCCCCTGCGACGACAAGCCCCTGGCCGCCAACGCCACGACCGACGCCGCCGGCGCCTTCTCCTTCAAGAACCTCGCGCCCGGCAACTACCACTTCGTGATCCGGCCCAAGGGCGCCAAGCGCTGGATCCGTTTCGCGACCGACCCCGACCGCCTGAAGGTGCCGCCGGGCGAGGCGAAGAACGCCGGCCCCATCGCGCTCGACGCCAAGCTGCGCGAGACGAAGTAAGCGCCCGGGCACGGTGCGCCGCGAGGAATGGGGCGGAGGCTCGCGCGTTCACGATACGGCGACGCGGCCCGCCTGCGCCAGCGAACGGACCGGCCGGGGCAACCCGGCCGGTTTTTTGCGCGGCCAATGCGTCAGAGGCCGGCGTCGCGCTGTCCGCCTTCGCCCGCGCCGAGCAGGGTGGCAGCCAAAGCGATTGGCGCGAACTTCGACATGCGGTCCGCCCGCCATGCAGCGCAATGCGATGCTTCGCACAGTGCCCGCGACGCGGCCGCAATGCCAATGCCGGCCGTTTCCGGAGTCGATGAACGCGCGGCATGAGCCCGAGCCGCCGCGGCCCCGTCAGAGGCTGCACGCCTCCAGCACGCGGCGGAGGTTCTCGGCGTAGGGATAGATCGTCGCCGTCGCCTCGCCCTTCTCCGCGCGCAGCTTCAGCGTCACGCGGTAGTGGCGCAGCCACGCCTCGGCGCGCGGCGTGTTCTTGCGCACGTCGTCGTGCTGCAGCGGGATCTCGACGATGCTCGCCTGCCGCTCCCCGCGCTCGGGGAAGAGGTAGGCGGTCTGCGGCGCGTCCTCGTCGAGCGTCACGGTGCCGCGCACCACGCTGGCGCGGCCGTCCTCGGCGAGAATTGCGACGCCGGCCTTGGTCGCCTCGTCGAACGCGCGGACATGTGCGGTGAGCCGCTTGCCCGCGCCGATATTGCAGTCGAACGTGATCTCGAGGGCGACGGGCGCGCCGCTCGAGAAGATCGCGCGCGTCCGCATCACGAGGTCCTCGGAAATCGGATCGCGCACGCGCTCGAAGACCCAGTTCGCGGTCGAATTGCGGCTTTGGGCGATGGCCATGCGCAGCCATTCCTGCTGGCTCGGCGCGGGCCCGCCGACGCCGGGCGCTACGCTGGCAAGCTTCTGCTCGGCCGGCGGCCGCGCCGGCTCTTCGGCGGCGCGGCGCGGCGTTTCGGGCGTCGCGCGCGGCGCGGCCGGGGGCGGCGGCACATCCGCCGCGCGTCGCTCGGCTTCCACCCGGCGCGCGCGCTCCTCCGCCGCTTTGCGCTCGGCTTCGGCCCTGCCGGCGCGCTCGTCGGCGGCCCGCTTCTCTTCGGCACTGCGCCGCTCTTCGGCGTTCCGCCGCTCGTCGGCGGCGCGGCGCTCCTGCGCGGCCTTGCGCTCGGCTTCCTCGCGCCGCGCACGCTCCTCGGCGAGGCGGCGCTCGTCGGCGAGGCGGCGCTCGTCGGCGCGCCGCTCTTCGGCGCGGCGCTCTTCCGCGCGGCGGGCCTCGGCCGCCTTGCGTTCGGCCTCGATGCGGCGCGTCCGCTCCTCGGCGGCATGGCGCTCGGCTTCCGCCTGGCGCGCCCGGTCCTCGGCGGCCCTGCGCTCGGCTTCCGCGCGCCGCACGCGCTCGAGCGAAGCCTTGTATTCGGCCTCGGCGCGGCGGGCGCGCTCCTCGAGCGCGCGCCGCTCGGCCGCGGCCTTGCGTTCGGCCTCTTCGAGGCGGGCGCGCTGCTCGGCGATGCGGCGGGCCTCGGCCGCCTTGCGGTCAGCCTCTTCGCGCCGCGCGCGCTCCTCGGCGAGGCGCCGCTCCTCGACCGCCTTGCGTTCCGCTTCCGCGCGCCGTGCGCGCTCTTCCGCCGCCGCGCGCTCGGCGGCCACCCGGCGCGCCTCCTGCTCGGCGATGCGCCGCGCCGCGGCGGCCTTGCGCTCTTCTTCTTCGCGCCGCGCGCGCTCGATCGCGGCCACCCGTTCTTCCTCGGCGCGGCGCGCCTCCGCGGCTTGGCGCTCGGCCTCCTCGCGCCGCGCGCGTTCCGCGGCGGCCTTGCGCTCCTCGGCTTCGCGCCGCACCCGCTCGATGGCGGCGAGGCGCTCCTCCTCGGCCTTCACGATGGCCAGCGCGCGCGCCAGCCCGGGATCCAGCGGATAGTCGCGGAGTTTCGGCGCCGCCGCTTCCGGCTTGGCCGCGTGCTCGGCCGAGAACGCCGGCGCATAGACCGCGCGGAGAACGTAGTCCGTGCGCACATCGCTGACCGAGCGGAACTCGGCGACGAATCCCGCCCCGCCCTCGATCCGGTACACCGGCTCGCGACGCCGGGCGGAAAGGCGCAGATTCTGCCGGTGATCGACCAGGGGGCCGCGCCCCAGAGTCCCGCTCTGCGCGACGACGCGCAGCTCGGCCTCGGTGAGCCGGATCAGCTTGATGTTGCCCCAATAGGCGACGAAGGAAACGAACTCGTCGCCGTCCTCGGTCTTCCCTTGGAACTTGAGCGTGACCGGCGCGCGCGCGTAGCGCGCTCCCAGCGTCTTCACCGTGTCGTCGAACGCGCTGCGGGCGAGCGGGAATTCGCGCCGCGTCAGGATCATGTAGACGACGCGGCCCGCCGCATCGACGTTGTAGCCGAAGCTGCGGCTATAGGTGCCGGCATCGGTGGTTTCGTAGCTCGCGGCCGTGGCGCACCAAGACATGCCGGCAATCGTGCTGTCGGTGCACGCGGCGCCGCGCTGCGCGCGCGGCGCCGGCTTGTCGAACAGCGAAAGCCGCTCGATGGGAAACGCCTCGCGCACGCTGCGGACGGCCGGGTCGCGCAGCGGGTCGGTTTCGGCTTGTGCCAGTTCGGGGGCCGCGAGGGCCAAGCAGGCGCCTGCGGCGATCAACACTCTCTGTGACGGCCTCATCGTCCCCCTTCGAGCCCGCCCGGGTGAAGCTATAAATGCGCGTCGCCATCAAAGAGGTTTCGCGTGCGAATCTCAAGCGCAACTGGCCAACCATTTGCGTTAACGTCGCATTATGATGAATTATTGCTTATTGAGTTCGGCGCTCAGCCTTAATGAGCCCGCGTGCACTTCCACTCGACTAGCCTTAGTGAAAGGTAGTCTTGCGGTTAGCACAGATTGGGCGGGCCAACGCCGCAAGAATTGCTGCCGACGGGCGATGGCCGGTCTTTATGGAAAGCCCGGCGTCCACCGGGCAGTCCGGGGCTAGTTCGGCTTCTTCTTGTCGCGCGGCGGCAGGTCGTGGGCCGCCTCGTATTCGTCGGTCGTGCGCGGGTGGGGGCGCGGCGCGCCGGCATAGGGATCGAGCTTCGATTCGGTCTGCACGATCACGCGGCAATCGCCGCACATCTTGAGCCGCTCGACCAGCGCCGGGTCGGTGAACATCCAGTGCTGCCCC
Organism: Alphaproteobacteria bacterium; assembly: GCA_036555425.1. Lineage (GTDB taxonomy): Bacteria > Pseudomonadota > Alphaproteobacteria > Bin65 > Bin65 > SBBV01. The sequence goes on from DATBLL010000138.1 coordinate 6,818, forward strand.
TCGAGCTTCTTCACGATCGCGTCGATCGAGCTCTTGGTGCCGAAGGCCTTGCCGCAGCGCACGCAATGCGCGGGCTCTTCCTCTTTGATCGTCACCGTGCCGCGGCTCTGCGCCTTGAAGTCGAGGCGCGGCACCAGCGCGATCACCGTCTCGGGGCACGTGTTCTTGCAGAGCCCGCACTGGATGCAGGCCGCCTCGTCGAAGCGCAGCATCGGCTTGTCGGGATTGTCCTTGAGCGCCCCCGTCGGGCAGGCCGAGACGCAGGCGAGGCACAGCGTGCAGCCCGAAACCTTTACGTCAAGCGTGCCGAACGAAGCACCCTTCGGCATCGCGAGCACATCGACCGGCGCCGGCGCCGCGGCATGGAGCGTCGAAAGCGCAAGGCGCGCGAGTCCGCGCTTGTCGCCGAGCGGCAGGAACGCGGCCGATTTCGGCGCGGCGAGCGGCAGCGCCACGTAGAGCGCGGTGGCGAGCGCATCGGGATCGTCGGTCTCGATCAAGCCGATACGGCCGGCGCCGTAGCCCAAGCCCGCGAGCACGGTCTCGGCGTAGCCCATCTGTTGCGCCAAGGCCGCGCGCTCGTACTTGGCCTTGGCCGGCGCGAGAATGCGGATGGCGGCGGCACCCATCGCGATCGCGGCGGCGAAGAATTCGAGGCCGAGTTGCGTGATCTCGTTGACGGCGAACGGGATGACGCGCGCCGGCAGGCCGCGCCCGACGCGCGCCGCAAGATCGATCAGCTTCTCGCCGTGGCGGAGATCGTGCACGAGCAGCACCGGATTCCTGCCGTTGGCGTCGCGATAGGCCTCGAGCAGCACGCGCAGGCGGTTCAAGAGATCGGCGACGCGTGGGAGCGAGTAGGTCGCGGCGCCGGTCGGGCACACCGCAGCGCAGGAGCCGCAGCCGGCGCAAACGAAGGGATCGATCGCGACGTGGTCGCCCGCGGGCGTGATGGCGCCCGGCACGCAGACGTCCAGGCAGCGCGTGCAGCCGGTCTTCTTCGAGCGCGAATGGGCGCAGAATTCGGCCTCGAAAAGGGCATAGCGCGGCTTGTCGAATTCGCCGACGAGATCGGCGGCCTTGGCGATCGCCTCCTCGACCGCGCGCGCGCTGCCGGGATCGGGGCGGAGATAGCCGTCGCGCGTCTCGTGCGCGGTGAACAGCGGCGTGCCGCCGGTCAGATCGAGGACGATGTCGCAGCGCGAGCGCGCGCCGTTCTTGGGCGTGCCGAAGGCGAGCGAGAGGCGCGAGGAGGGCGCCGGCGTCGCGTAGTCGTCGACGATGAGCTCGAACGCGCCCAAATGGCCCTTGGCGCCGCGCACGCGCCCTTGCACCACCGGCACGTCCATGACGCGCGGCGGTAGGACCTCCGCGCCGGGCTGCAGCAGCACCGTGACGTTGAGCGTATCGGCCAGGCGCCGCGCGGCATCGATGGCGCCCTGATCCTTGCCGTAGATGAGTGTCACGCCCTCGGACTTCAGCGAGACCACCGGCGCCGGCGTCACCTCGAGCGCCGCGTGGCGCAACAGCGCCGCGATCTTGGGCGTGGCGTCGCCGGCCTCCTCGGACCAGCCCGCGGTTTCGCGGATGTTGACGAAGGTGAGCGGCGTCTCGCGCTTGGCGTCATCCTTCTGCTCGAGAAAGCGCGGCGCTTCCTGGGTGCAGGCGACGATGAGGGGCTTCCCCTCGTTCAAGGCCATGATGAAGCGGCCGAGCTCGGTGCCGCAAAGCTGGGTCGCGAGGCCGCGCGCGTCGGGCGCCGACTTGCAGGCGCGCGCCAGCACCTTGCCGTCGAGCGGCATCGTGCCTTCGCAATCGCACACCAGCACGCGCTTGCCTTCGATTTCCATTCCGCTGCTCTCTCAGCCGTCTCGTCTTGTTCGGGGCGCGCCTCTATATAGGTCATTCATCCGCCGGTCGACGAGGCCGGAGCGCCCCGCCATGGACCGAAAGCCGCAGTTCCCGCCGATCTACCAGCCGCAGCGCCTCACGGCACTCGACGCGCATGTCCACGCGATCGAGGCCGCGCGCGCCGGCGCCGAGCCGGCGACGCTCTTCTGGGTCGATCGCCCGGACGCGCTCGACCTGGCGGTCGTGCTCAGGCCCGACGGCACCATCAAATACCCCGAAAATGTTGCTTATGTCGGAATGGCCGCGGTCGGCGACGCGCTCGGCGGCCTCTTGCCCGAGCAGGCGCCCGTGGCGTTCGAGTGGCCGGACCGGATCCTGGTCAACGACGGCTGCATCGGCGGGACGCGGCTCGCGGCGGCGCCGACCTCGAACATCGGGCAAATTCCGGAGTGGATGGTGTGGAGCGTGCTGCTCGCGATCCAGCCTGATCCCCTCGACGAGCCCGGTCATCATCCCGAAGTCACGACGCTCGGCGACGAATTCGCCTACAGCGAACACTTCTCGACGACGGATCTCCTGGAGGCGATCGCGCGCTATTTCCTGCGCTGGACGACGATTTGGCAGGAGGACGGCTTCGCGCCGGTGCGCGCGGCGTGGATGGCGCGCGCGCTCGGCCATCACGAGCAGGAGATCGCGCGCCGCGTCTTTTTCCGCGTCGAGGCCATCGACGACGACGGCACGGTGACGCTGCGCCGCGAAGGCCTGAAGCGCATCCTCACCATCGGCCAGGGCATGAAGCAGCGCAGCTGGTGGCTGCCCGACCGCTTCGGCGCCTACAAGGCGGTGGCGGCGGAATCTGCCCCTCGCCCTGGGGTGAGGGGAAAGGGGTGAGGGAGATGACCTCGCAATCGGAACGATATTCCCCCTTGCCCCCCACCCCTCTCGCCGCCGACGCTGCGCGTCGGACGGCCGCGGGGGAACGGAATTTCTGGCGCTCCTCGGGTTACGACTTGCTCGACCGGCGCGGAGACGGCGCGCTCGCGGTCACCGATGCGTTTCTCGCCGCCTATCTCGCGCGGCCGGAGATGGCGCCGGTACCCGAATCCTGCGCCGCCGAGCGCACGCTGCACAAATCGCTGCTCGCCGATCCGCGCCGCATGGTGACGGCGGTCTACGTCGTCGCGATCAAGGACCGCGACGCGCGCGAGAATTACCAGGTCTTCGTGCGCTTCCGCGACTGGCTGGTGAAGCACGAGACCGTCGAGCGCGCCTATCTCGCGCTCTTCCGCGCCGAAGCGGTGCCGTTCCCCGCGCTCTTCGTCGATCAGCTCGCGGCCGTGATCCTGCGCGGCATCCTCGAGGGCAGCGACGATCCCTTCCGCGTCCGCGCCGCCGAGCTGTTCTATCGGGCGCAGCAGATTTCGATCGCGGACGGCACCATCCTCGCCGCCGACGCCGAAACAGTCGAGATGCACGCCAAGACCGGCGGCCTCGGCGATCTCGGGCGGCTCGTGGTCGAGGCCGGCACGAAGCCGCGCGCGGTCGAGCTCGACATCCTGACGCCGGACAACGCGCCGCTCTATTGGGCGCGCAGCGACCGCTTCGACACCGTCCTCGATCTCTCCTTTGCGCGGCCCGGGCTCGATGCGCTCTGCCGCGTGCTTGAAGCCTGGGTAGGGCATTTCCTCGGTGTCGAAGTGGCGATCCAGCCGGTGCAGCAGATCCGCGACGAGCGCTGGTCGTGGCATATCGGCCTCGACAGCGAGGCGACGGCGATCCTCAACGACATGTACAATGACGCCTCCGTCGGCGAGGAGCGCATGTACCGCGTGCTCTCGCTGTTCCGACTGGAGTTTCGCGATCCCGCGGCGATGCTGCCGCGCGTCGCCGGAAAGCCGGTCTATCTCGCGATGGCGATGAACGAGGAGAAGCGCCTGCGCTTGAAGCCGCAGAACTTGTTGGTCAACTTACCATTGGCTCCGACAACGTAGGGGCGCACGGCCGGGTGCCCCATTTCGTGCAACGGGCCGGCTGAGAAGGGGCGCACAGCTGTGCGCCGCGACGCCGGAGATATGATGCGATCGGGAGGCGACGATGGATGAAGACAATTTCAACATGAGCATCCGCAAGTTCCTGAAGACCGTGGGCGTCACGGCCCAGCGCGAGATCGAAAAGGCGGTGCGCCAGGCCCTGGCCGAGGGTAAGCTCAAGGGCACCGAGCGCTTGAAGGTCGAGGCGCGCATCACCGCCGCCGGCGTGGCGCTCGATGTCGACATCAGCGGCGAGCTCGACATCCGCTAGGGCGTGGAAGGGCGGGTCGCCAGAGGACCGTGACGCGATGAGCTGGACCGACCGCGTGGCCGAGCGGCGCCAGATCGGCGTGGTGGTGGAGCGCCACGCGCTCGAAAGCCGTTGGGCGACGCATCGCTGGCATCCGGGCGCGGTGCTGCTCGAGGTTCCCGAGGCGGCGCCCTGGACGAAGCTCGGCGAGGCCAGCGGCGTGGCGCGCTACTACGCCGGGCCGGCCGAGATCGTGCTGGTTCCGTCGGAGTCCGAATCCTATCTCTACAATCTCGCCGGGCGCGAGCCGCAGGTCTGGATCGTGCTGCGCCCTTCGGAGCCCAAGCCCGACGGGCGCGACGTCGAGCTCGAAACCGTGACGGTCGCGGCGGGCGAAGCCGAAGTGCTGGCCGGCGGGGCCGAGCTGGTGGTGGAATCGGTGCCGATGCCGCGCGAGATCGCCGAATGGGTCGCTGAATTCGTCGCCGAGCATCCCGCGGCACCGCCCTCGTTCAGGCGCAAGCGCAGCCGGCACGTCTCCGAAGGCAAGGCCCTCGCCGAGAAGCTGGAGCGCGGCGATGAGTGACGGCGGATTCCTGAAGCGGTGGTCGCGCAAGAAGCGCACGGAGAATCCCGCTGTCGAGAAGCAGTCTGGGGAGACACGCCCATCCAACCTTCCCCCGCACGCGGGGGAAGGCTTCGTTGCTTCTCCTTCCCCCGCGGAGCCGGGGAAGGCCGGGATGGGCGACCCTCCACCCTCTGGTTCTCCGAACGCGAGGCCTGATGAGGACGCGATCGATCCCGCGACGCTGCCGCCGCTCGAAAGCCTCGGGCCCGACAGCGACTACACCGTGTTCCTGCGCAAGGGCGTGCCCGAAGCGCTGCGTCTGGCGGCGCTGCGCAAGGCATGGATGAGCGATCCCTTCATCCGCGATTTCCGTTCGCCGGCGATCGACTATGGGTGGGACTTCACCACGCCCGACTATTCGCTGCGCGCCGGCGACGATGTCGCCAAGATGCTCGATCGCATCTTTCCGCCGAAGGCGTCCGCGCCGGCCACGGCCGCGCCGCCGGCTCCGGCATCGCAGGCGCCGAAGGCGATCGAGGCTCCCTCCGCCGCTTCCGAGTTGAATTTGGCGCAAAAGCAGGCAGAGGCTGGGCTACCGCCACCGGCTCCCAAAGCGGAGCCCGAGCCGCCGCCACCGCGCCGCAAGCATGGCGGGGCGCTGCCGGACTAGCCGCTTGACCTTTGTTAATCGGCCTTGTTGCATCGCAAAATTGTTCAAAGAAATCTTAGAATTAGCGGGTCGAACAGCGTTACCGTCTTGGGTGATTCTACAATTGACCGCCTATAAAGCGACTTATAGATTCAAATTATGGGAGGCAACGCGTTGGCAACCGCCGTCGAAATCGTCGGCGGCCAAGCGAAGCTAGCAAGGCTACTCGGCGTCACGCAGCCAAACGTCTGGCATTGGCTGCACAAGTCTGAGCGCGTCCCTGGCGAATATGTGCTCAAGATCGAAGCGGCGACCGGCGGCAAGGTGAGCCGTCACGATCTTCGCCCCGATCTCTACCCCGCGAACATGACAGGATTGCAGGCGCCGGTGCGCGCCGCCGCCGACATCGCGCCCGAAGAGCGCACGCGCGCCGATTGCTACCGGCTGCTCGGCCGGCTGCTGGCGGCGCCGCCCTCCGCCGAGTTGCTCGATGCCGTCGGCCGCATGCTGGGCGGGCAGGGCACGTTCGGCAGCGCCATCGACGCGCTGGCCCAAGCCGCGCGCGGCACAGACGCCGAGGCCGCGAGCCGCGAGTATCACGACCTCTTCATCGGCCTGGCGCGTGGCGAGCTCGTGCCGTTCGCCTCCTACTACCGCACCGGTTTTCTCTACGATAAGCCGCTGGCCAAGCTGCGCACCGACATGGAGCGCTTCGGCATCGCCGCGACCGACAACGCCTCCGATCCCGAAGACCACATCGCGTCGATCGCGGAGATGATGGGGGGCCTCATCGTCGGCGCGTTCGGCGCGCCGGCCGGACTCGCGGTCCAGAAGCAATTCTTCAACACGCACCTCGCCCCTTGGGCGCCGCGCTTTTTCGCGGATCTCGAGAAGGCCGAGGCCGCGCGTTTCTACCGGCCGGTCGGAAGGGTCGGCCGGCTGCTGTGCTCGATAGAAGCGGAAGCGTTCGCGCTCGAAACCTAGTCCGTCTTCGGACACGTCCATCTTGGACGCCGGGTGCGGGCCCGGGCGCATAGGAGAGGAAGGGTCCCATGAGCGACACGAAAGAGAGCAAGGCGGCGCGCCGCGACTTCCTGCGCGGAACGGCGACCGGCACGCTGCTCGCCGCCGCCGTGCTGGCGGTGGGTGCTCCCAAGAAGGCTTGGGCCAAGCCCGAGACCAAGGAGGAGCGCAAGAAGTCGCGCTACAAGGAGACGGATCACGTCAAACGGTACTACGAAACGAACCGCTACTGAGTCCCGATACTGAGTTTGGGAGCGAAAACGCCATGTTGATCAAGAAATCGAACGGATCGGCGACGAGCACGCTCGCGAAGACGCGCCTCGGCGGCGCTCT
>DATBLL010000150.1:0-8723 GCA_036555425.1 Alphaproteobacteria bacterium
CGCGGGCGCGCCCTTTGGCGCGAGTGGGGGACGCGATGGCGAACGGAAGGCAAGCGACGGCCGACAGCGTAGCGGACGAGCCCAAGCCGCTGCTGCCGTTCCTGGCGCCGCTTTATGCGCTGGTGGTGCCGATGGGCTGGCCCCGTGGTGCGGCTCGGCGCCGGCCTCATCCTCGCGGTGCACGGCTGGCGCAAGATCCTGCTCCGCCCCGCGACCTATGTCGACGCCTTCGCGAAGATGGGCTTCGAGTCGCCGATGCGGCTCTTCTATTTCCTCATCTTAGTCGAGTTCGTGGGCGGCCTCGCGGTCGCGGTCGGCTTCTTCACGCGCTTCTTCGCCGCCGCCGCCGCGATCGAGATGGCCTACATCATGTTCGCGCTCTATCTGCCCAACGGCTTCTCGTGGACCGCGCGCGGCTACGAATTCGTGCTGCTCTGGGGCCTCGTCTTCGTCGCGATCTGGCTGCGCGGCGGCGGCCCCTACTCGGTCGACCGGCTCTTGAAGCGGCAGCTCTAGCGGCCGAAAGCAGGAGTTGCGTCAGCGCGGCGCGGCGACGGCGCCGAGCCGCCGGCGGGCGAAGCGCTCGATTTCGTCGAACGAAAACGGCAGGAGGGCATCGTCGCCGGGCCAAGCCATGTCTTGGGTCAGGCACAGCTCGAGCTCCGTGCCGTGGAATTCGCCGAGCCGTATAGGCACGACCTCCATCCCCTCGGCGAGAAAGCACCAGGGGCCGTCGAGCCCCGGAAAGCGCAGCCAGCGCCAGTGCGCGACCAGCAAGCCGTTCGCGCGGTGGAGGGCCCAGCGCGGGTCCTCGGAAACCGAGCTCACGTCGAGCAGCAGCGTCGCGCGCGCGTACATCGGGACGAAGAGATAAATCCCGTGCTCGTGCTCGGCGAGGGCCGGCGGCGCATCGTGCCACACCTCCACTTCCTCGCACACGCCGCGCGCAAGCACGGCGCGCGCCAGGGCGGCGCGGTCAGGGAGATCATTGGCGCCGGAGGGCGGCGCGGCGCCGACCAGGCGCGACCACAGCCGGCCGCCCCGTGCAGAGGTGGTCACCCCTTTGAGGGCATTCACCGCTTGCTGTGACAGCGGAACTTCGCGCACGAAAATCATGGGCGGTTTCCAGGTCGGCCTGGCGCAGGTGCAGGCTGGCGCAAAATCGTTACGGATGGGTAAGAAACGGTAAGGGGCAAGACGCCTTTTTCCCCAAAGTCTTCGTCTTTTGTCCTGATCCCCGCGCATGGATGGCGCCCGAGCCGTGGCATGGCCGAAGATCGCCGCAGGTCCTTCGAGCGCCTCGCCGACAGGCTGCGATACGGCTTGGCGTCGGCCCGACCTGAACGGCTCCAAGCGCCGGCGGTGCCGTGCTGCACGATGGTGTGGCGGATGGGCGCGGCGCCGGGTCGAGCGCGCCGTGGACCTCGACGCAACGGGGACCGGTCTCCAATCAGAGCCGCGGCGCTGGCGCCTCCCAGAACGTGATCTGGGCGAAGCGCGCCGCCCGGGAGTGGCGCAGCACGCACACGACGTAGCGGCCCGATTTGGGGTCGTAGGCGTCGAGCGCGGCATCGCTGGCAAACGTGAAATCGAACGGCGGCACCACGCGCCGCACGCGATACCCCGCCGCGCCCAGCATCGCCGAATACGCGGCCGCGAAGTCGAGCGCCGGTTCGTCGATGACGAGCGTGATCGAGATGGCCGCCCCATAGGGCGGCTGCGGCGCGTAGTCGCCAGCCACGCTCACGCGCCCGCTCGCCGGCAAAGGCAGCCATTCGGGGAGCGGCGCCGTAAGATAGCGCACGGCTCCGCGCGCGGCCTCTTCACGCAGGCGCTCGACGGGAATCCCGGCCGCGGGCGCCATCGCGGGCAGCGTTTGCCACGCGAACAGAGTCGTGCCGATCACCAGCGCCGCGATCGCGAACCCGCGCAGCATTCCGTCCCCCGCAGCCAATTGCGCGCAAGGGTAAGGCCGCGCGGTTGCTCAACCCTTAGCGAACCGAAAAGCGCCGCCCGCGATCGCGGCCGCCGCAGCCGGCCCGCCGATAAGCCGGCCGGCCCCGCTCAGCGCCGGTCCGCTTCGTTGAGTGCGTCGATCGGGAAGAAGTCGTAGGGCGCGCCGCTTTGCACGATGAGATAGCGCGCGGGCACGTCGGCCGGATTGAGGACGCGGTGCGCCTTTCGCGGCGGCACGTGGCAGTGCTGGCCGGGGCGCAGCTCGTGGCGGACGAGCGGCATCCGCGTCTCCACGACGACCGTGCCCGAGAGGCAATACATGCGGTCGAAATTGCTGTGGTAGTGCCAAGGCAGCGCCTGGCGCGGCGCCAGCTCGAGCTCGGCCACGCGCGTCGTCTCTTCGTCGACGAGGAGCACCTCGCTCGCGACGTCGCCCACCCCCGGCGGCCTCGCGCAAACGCCTTTGGTCATGCCCCGCCTCCGCTGCTCGTGCCGCGCGAGGCTAGCGCCGCCGCGATCCGGCGGCAAATCGGGCGTCGGCGGGAACGCCGCGGTCGCTTTTCCTTCCTTCGGCTAGACGTCGACGAGATCGGTGTGGCCGAAGCCTTTCGTGTAATCGAGCACCGAGATGACCTTGGGCTCGAGGCGAAAGACGCGGACCTCCTCGGGCTTGGGCTTGGGCATGGCGGCGTATTCGGGATATTTCTTCACCAGCAGCGCCGTGAAGTTTTCCAGCTCGGCAGGATCGTCAACCCGCTTGGCATGCGCCGCCATGGAAAGGCCCGCGATCGCCATCGGATCGGGCGTGTCGCGGTCGATGGTGAGCGACACCCGGTCGTCGCGGGCCAGATTGCGCGCCTTCTGACTGTCGGCGCCGCAGAGGAAGTAGAGGTTCAGGCCGTCGCTCGCATAGCCCACCGTCGTCGCCTGCGGCCAGCCGTCGGGGCGCAACGTCGCCACGGTCATGAGCCGATGCTGATCGAGGAGTTCGAGAATCTTCCGCTTGAGCGCGTCATCCATGGCCGCTTCCTTTCGCAATCGCTGACACCGCCGAAAAGGTTCGGGCGGCCCTATGATCGCCACCGCCGCGAAGGCGGGGCTTGCTTCGGCGCTTCAGGCGTTCACTGCACCCGCTGCACGGTCACGACGCTGTTGCCGCCGACCGTCGCCTGCAGCATGCGGCCGTCGAAGCGGCTTACCACCCAGGTGTCCGACATCGGCCGCGTCATCGGCCGGTTCATATAGAATTTGGGCTCGTAGTCGCGCAGCTGGAAATGGATCCAGTTCTGCACGATCGAGTAGGTGCCGACGTCGCGCGTCATCGGCGTGCCGGCGACATTGGCGCGGCTATAGGTGCCGTTGGGGAAAAAGATCACCTCGACCGAGAAGGTGCCGATCGGCGACTGCTCCTGGCCGCGCCAGACGCCCGAAAGCGTCTGCGGCGCGAGCGGCGTCTGTGCGCGGGCCGGCGCCGCCGCGAAGGGCAGCAGCGAAAGCATGCCGCCCAAGAGCGCGAGCGCCGCAGCGCGGCGGCCGATCGCGGACGACGGCGTGGCGGCGCAGGCCGGGGCCTGGGCGGATCGAAGGGACAGGCGATGCATGGGGGAATCCTCGGCTGATCGGTCCCCCTCGTCTCGCACCGGTCCGCGGCGGCGGCCATGAGCCAAATCAAAACGGCGGAGCGGCGCCGGATCGGGAAAATGCCCGGCATCCGGTCCGGCCCGCTCATCGCTCAATCGCCCCCGAGCATAAGGATTGGACCAGGCGACGAATACGTCGGGCCGCGCGCGCCGGTGCCGCCACTTGTCTTCGCCCCGGCCGCGCGCGCGGCGCGGCGGATCGGCGGCCGCCTCGCTTCTCCCAAGCCGGCATCTTCAAACGCTCGGGTCGATCGAAGGCTCTTGATATTTTTCCTATTTTGATCTATGTTTGTTCTTTTCGCGAGTTGCCCATGCCCTACGATCCGCAATCGCCCGCACCCGCCGCCTCGGAACCGACCGCGCCGCGCGAACTACCCGCGCCGCACGCCGGGCCCGCGGTCCTTCGCCCGCAGCCGCCGCCATCGGGCCCCGCAATGGTTTCGATCCCGCCGCGCCCCGGCTGGTCCGACCGGCCGGCCCACGAATGGCAGACCGAATATCGCGAAGGCCTGCCCTATTGGCAGCAGCGGGATCCGGTTCCGCCCCAGCCGGAGCATCCGCCCGAGCTCGAGACGCCGGGCGAGGCACTCAGCGAACGGCAGGAAGCCTTCTGCCGCGCCTATGTCGAGCGCCCCGTCGCCGCCAAGGCGGCGCGCCTCGCCGGCTATTCGCCGGCCGACGCGAAGCGCCAAGCGAACCGGCTCCTGAAGCACCCGCTCATCATCCGCCGCATCTACGAGCTGCGCGACATCCGCGGCAAAGACCACCTCGTCCGGCGCGACACCATCATCGATCAGGCCGAAGCGGTATTCGAGGCGGCGATGGAAAAGGCCGATTACTACGCCGCGATGCAGGCGCTCACCATGAAGGCCCGCCTCGCGGGTTTCGCCGATTATCTTCCCGGCGTGCGCATCATGCGCCGCGATCCCCGCGACTACGAGCAGGAGTTCTGGGCGCGCGCCCACGCGGCCGAGCAGAAGCTCACGGCGCTGCGCTTCGGCGAATTCGCCGGGGGTCCGGTGGACGGACACGACGCCTACGAGGCGATGCGCGAGGCGGAAATGCGCGCGGAAGGCGCCGAGGCCGAGGCGAACCGGATTGCAAGGCGCGGCGCGGACGAACGCGAGCGCAAGGCGCGCGACAAGGGGCACGCGTGAGCGCTGCGATTGTCCACCAATGTCCACCTTTGTCCACGATTGTCCACCTTCCAGGCCCCCTGGCGGGCCGAGCCGCCGCTTTCGCCACTTTCCCCACCCCGGCGCGCTCCGTCGCGGTCCGCGCAAAAGCCAACAAAAGCCAAGGCGGCAGCGGCGAAAAGCCAAGGAAAGCCAAGCTGCCGAGGGCGCAGAAGCCAAGAAAAGCCAAGGCGGGCGCCCGCGAAAAGCCAAGAAAAGCCAACAAGAGCCAAGAAAAGCCAAGCGCGTCGCGCTCCGCGGCCGCGGTCCCGCCTCGTGACTCTTTGCCCCTTTGCCGGTTATGAGAGGCGCTGTCATTCTCGCCCTCGAACGCGCGGCCGCCGGGGCGGCGGCGCACCAAGCGACGAAAAACTCGGGAGAAACGCGATGTCGGACAACGTCTATCCGGTACCTGATTCCTGGCGCGGCAAGGCCTGGATCGACGCGAAGCAATACGAGGCGATGTATGCGCGCTCGGTCAAGGACCCGGCCGGGTTCTGGGCCGAGCAGGCCAAGCGCATCGATTGGATCCAAGCGCCGACCAAGATCAAGGACGTGAGCTTTACGGGCAACGTCCACATCAAGTGGTACGAGGACGGCGTCTTGAACGCCTCGCTCAATTGCCTCGACCGGCATCTGGCCAAGCGCGCCGGGCAGACCGCGATCCTCTGGGAGGGCGACGACCCCAAGGAAAGCCGGCACATCTCCTACAAGGAGCTGCACGAGACCGTCTGCCGCTTCGCCAACGGATTGAAGTCGCTCGGCGTCAAGAAGGGCGACCGCGTCACCATCTATCTTCCCATGGTGCCCGAGATCGCGGCGGCGATGCTGGCCTGCGCGCGCATCGGCGCGATCCATTCGGTGGTCTTCGGCGGCTTCTCGCCCGATTCGCTGGTGGGCCGCATCCAGGATTGCGACAGCAACATCATCGTCACCGCCGACGAGGGCTTGCGCGGCGGGCGCAAGGTGCCGCTCAAGGCCAACGCCGACGAGGCGTTGAAGAAATGCCCGACGGTCAAGCACTGCATCGTCTTGAAGCGCACCGGCGGCAAGATCGGCTGGACCGAGGGCCGCGATCTCTGGTGGCACGAGCTGCTCGCCAAGCAGTCGCCGGCCTGCAAGGCCGAGCCGATGAGCGCCGAGGACCCGCTCTTCATCCTCTACACCTCGGGCTCGACCGGAAAGCCCAAGGGCGTGCTGCACACGACCGGCGGTTACATGGTCTACACGTCTGTGACCCACCAGCACGTCTTCGATTATCACGAGGGCGACATCTACTGGTGCACGGCCGATGTCGGCTGGGTGACGGGCCACAGCTACATCGTCTACGGCCCGCTCGCCAACGGCGCCGTCACGGTCATGTTCGAAGGCGTGCCAAATTACCCGACCGCGTCGCGCTTCTGGGAGGTTTGCGACAAGCACAAGGTCAACATCATCTACACCGCGCCCACCGCGATCCGCGCGCTGATGCGCGAGGGCGAGGCGCCGGTGAAGCGCACCAGCCGCAAGTCGATCCGCCTGCTCGGCACGGTCGGCGAGCCGATCAATCCCGAGGCGTGGGAATGGTATCACCGCGTCGTCGGCGAACGGCGCTGCCCCATCGTCGACACCTGGTGGCAGACCGAGACCGGCGGCATCCTCATCACCCCGCTGCCCGGCGCCATCGCCTTGAAGCCGGGCTCGGCGACCAAGCCCTATTTCGGCATCCGGCCCGTGGTGGTCGACGGCGAGGGCAAGCCGCTCGCGGGCGCGGGCAAGGGCAATCTCTGCATCGCCGATGCGTGGCCGGGCATGATGCGCACGGTGTTCCGCGACCACGACCGCTTCGTGCAGACCTATTTCTCGACCTACAAGGGCCTCTATTTCACCGGCGACGGCTGCCGGCGCGACGAGGACGGCTATTACTGGATCACGGGCCGCGTCGACGACGTCATCAACGTCGCGGGCCACCGCCTCGGCACCGCCGAAATCGAAAGCGCGCTGGTGGCGCACCCGAAGGTCGCGGAATCCGCCGTGGTCGGCTTCCCGCACGACATCAAGGGCCAAGGCATCTACGCCTATGTGACGTTGAGGGCCGGCGTCGAGCCCTCCGAGGATTTGCGCAAGGAGCTGGTGCAATGGGTGAGGAAGGAGATCAGCGCGATCGCCAGCCCCGACGTGATCCAATGGGCGCCGGGCCTGCCCAAGACCCGCTCGGGCAAGATCATGCGCCGCATTTTGCGCAAGATCGCCGAGAATGATTTCTCCAATCTCGGCGACACCTCCACCCTGGCCGATCCCGCCGTCGTGGACGATCTCGTGAAGCATCGGGCGCAGTGACCGCCATCGCACAACAGCGCAACCATCATCCTCAGCGCCGGGCCGAGGGCCCGCGCGATGGATCGTGCGCGCGCGCGAGCGGTTGCGCGAAGGGAGAGCACCACGTGTCTGCGGCTCGACTCATAGCCAAGAGATCCATCGCGCCTGCCTTCGGCAGGCCGCTCAGGATGACGATCGTGGCGTGCGCGCTCGGTCTTGCGAGCGCCGCCGGTCTCGCCGCGCCCGCGGCGGCCGAGGCGCGGAAGAGCTACAACTTCCTCGAGCTGCCCTGGGGCGCGAGCATGGAAGCGGCGCGCACGAAGCTCGAGAAGGCGGGCTTCCGCGTCGCGCGCAATCCGGTCGAGGGGCATCAGGAGGAATTCGTCGTCGTCGGCCTCCACGCCTCGATCGCCACGGTCGACCGCGGCAAGCGCCTCATCGCCACCGGCAAGATCGCGGGCCAGCCGGTCCAGGTCGATCTCGCCTTCGACAAGGAGGAGCGGCTCAACCACGTCATCGTCACGTCCAAATACTGGGACGGCACGATCCCGGGCGCCAAGACGATGGTCGATCTCGCGACCCGCATCACGATGTTCTACGAGCTGCGCTACGGGCCGGCGATCAAGCGCAAGGAAGACGGCTGGGTCGATACCGCGCTCTGGCCGCGCGCCGGCGACGGCAGCCTGCTCGCGCTCTATGTGCGCGGCACCGAGGGCTTCATGTTCAGCCCGTCCTACAAGACCGCGCTGCGCGTCGACTTCGTCGGCGGCAAGATCGCCGAGACGAGCCGGATCGAGATGCCGCCCGAGTCCGAGAAGGAGCCGCCGAAGCCCAAGCCGCTGACCAAGGAAGAACTGCGGCGCGAATATCAGAAGGACCCGTCCGAGTTCATCCCGCCGCCCCGGCGCTGAATCCGCCGAGGCTTTAAGTTATGGTAAAGCCAGAAATCAAAGTGCTGTCGCGAACTTGGCGGCTGCGTGGTATAAGCCCGGCATAGATCCGCGACGCTCGGCGTGCGGGCCGGAAGCGATGCTGGGGACAGCCTCCCTCGGCCGGTCACGTTTCGCGATTCGCAATAATTTCGGGGGAGAATATGAGGGTCGGCGGCGTTTAGGGCGTCGTGCCCAGCGCGTCCGGCCCAGCGACTTGGCGTTACACATCTCCAATTGGGGGCAAGCAATGGGTTTGAAGGAGCAAGGAAAGCGCGCGCTGTTGGGCGCGCGTGTCGCGATCATCGCGGCCGCGGGCGCGGCGGCGATGCTGGCGGCGCCGGCCGTCGCGCAGCAGCAGACGGTCGCGAGCTACTCGTTCCACGGCCTCGCTTGGGGCATGAAATCGGCCGAGGCGCAGAAGGCGCTGGCGCGGGCCGGGTTCAAGGTCACCGGCCAGGCGATCGGCAAGCGGCGCGAATTCGCCATCGATCGCCTCCACGCCAACTATGTGGTCATCGATCGCGGCAAGCGCGTGATCGCGGTCGGCCGCGTCGAGGGCTATCCGGTCACGGTCGAGCTCGCCTTCGGCAAGCACGATCAGCTCAATCACGTCATCATAATGTCGGCCTACTGGAATCGCACCGTCACCGGCGCGCGGGCCCTCATCGCCCAGGCCGAGAAGACGGTGGCCGGCCTCGAGAAGCAGTACGGGTCCGCGAAGA
>DATBLL010000140.1:0-3185 GCA_036555425.1 Alphaproteobacteria bacterium
CCTACCGCAACGGCATTTCGCTCACCGTCGGCATCGGCTTCGACGCGAGGGCGGCCAGGCCCGAGCAGCGCCCCGACGCGATGTGGGGCGAGATCGCCGTGCGCGGCAAGCCCTGCGATTTCCTCCGCCATCCCGATCACATCGATGCGGCGCTGCGCGACATGGACGAGCTGGTCAAGGCCGGCAAGTGCATGTAGCGCCGGCGCGGCTTCGCGCCCGGCGAATCCGTCGCACGCGCAGGGGGGCGCTGCGCGCGCTTCGTGAAATCGAAATCCGTTTCGGTGGAATCGCACGCTGCCGCGGCAGCCGATGCTTCTGCTTGACCGGACTCCGCTTTAGGCGCGGCCGAAGGCCTCGCGCAGCTCGCCTTTGGCGCGGTTGAGGATGGACTTGCGCCGGGCCGGCAGATTCTTGCCGGCGCGATTGATGTAGAAGTTGAGCATCGACATCGCCGACTGGAACGCCGTGCCCTTCCTCCGCGTGCTGCGCTCGGCCGAGCGCTTCAGCGAGGCCGCGATCATCCGGGGATCGTCGAGCGTGAATACGTCCGCATCGAGATCGAGCGCAAAGCTGCGCCGGGTCACTTCGCCCGACCAATAACGGCCGCGCCCCGCCGGCTTCGGCTTGCGGGGGCGCCGCCGTGCGGCGCGGCCGGCCGGAATTCCCGCCACGGCGCGGCCTCAGCTTCGCGCCCGCTTGCGCCGCGCCGCCTGCGCCTTCGCGATGTTGCGCCGCCAGGCCCGGCGCTGCGCCGGCGTGGGCTTGGCGCTTGCGGGCAGCTTGTGCCTCGGCTTGGCGCGGAAACGGTCGCCGCCGAGATGGCGCGGCTTCGAGCCCAGCATCTTCGCCAAGAGCTTCGCGGCATCGGCGCTGTCGGGCACGAGGTGGCCGCGTTCGATATGCGCGTGCTCCTTGCCGACGAGCCATTTCTGCGTATCCCACGTGCCGCTCGCGCGCTGGCCGGCCACGCGCTCGATGCCGCCCCTGCCGCCGACGTCCTGGACGCGGAAGGCCTGGAACAGCCGCTTCGGCCGCACCTCGATGTGGAAATAGCGGCCTTCGCCGCTCGCACCCGGTTTCGCGCGGCGCCGCCGCCGGCGAACGGCGCCGGGCGGCGCGGCGCTTGCGGACGTGCGGATCTCTGCGGTGCCTTTGCCTCGGCTGCGCATCGCCATGCTCCTGCGCGGGGCGCGCGGCCCGATCAATGCCGCCGCTTGAAGAACTGAATCGCGCGCTCGTGCTTCAAGGCGTCCGCGCGCGTCTCGAACGTCCCGAGGTTGCGCCGCTTCCCCGTCTTCGGGTTGATCTTGCGCGAATAGAGGCGGTACTTGCCCGACGCCAGCTTGCGGATCATCGCTTTCGGCCCTGATACGCCCGGAATTCTAGCGCCTTTACGGGCGGCTTGGCGAATGGTTGCGCGGGTGCGACGCGATGCCCGCGGCCCGGCGATCATCGCAAACGAAAGGGCCGTCCTTGCGGACGGCCCCTTGCTTGCGCGATCGGAAATTCGCGCTCAGTGCACGTTCTTCCAGACGCGGCGGTAGATCACGAAGAACACGCCGGTCGCCAGCAGCAGGAACAGGATCACCTTGATGCCGGTGCGCTTCCTCTCTTCCATCGTGGGCTCGGAGGCCCAGGCGAGGAAGGCGGCGACATCCTTCGCCATCTGCTCGATGGTGGGCTTCGGATCGTCCTTGCCGTATTCGACCTGGCCGTCGGACGCGAGCGGCGGCGCCATGGCGATGACGTTGCCGGGGAAGTACTTGTTGTAGTTCTGGCCGGACTCGAGCTTGCGCGGCTTGCCGTCCTCGTCCTTCCAGTCCTTGGGCGGCTCGGAATAGCCGGTCAGCAGCGCGTGGACGTAATCGGCTCCGCCCGCGCGCGCCTTGACGATGAGCGAGAGGTCGGGCGGCGCCTTGTTGTTGTTGGCGGCCGCGGCCGCCTGGACGTTCGGAAACGGCGAGACGAAGCGGTCTTTGAGATCGGCCTTGCGCTTCTTGGGCTGCCCGTCGTCGCCGATATCATCGACCTCCTTGGTCGCCGCCACCGCCTTGGCTTCCGACGGCGTCAGGCCGATCTCGACCAGATTGCGGTAGTAGAGATGGCGCATGCCGTGGCAGCCCGCGCAGATCGTCGTATAGACCTTGAGCCCGCGCTGAAGCTGCTTCCGGTCGAACGTCCCGAACACGCCGTCGAAGGTCCAGCTTTGGGATTTCGGCTTCTCCGCCTCGGCGGCGTTGGCCGTGGCGGCGGCAGAGAGCGTGGCGAGAACCAGGCCCGCGGCGATCGCAAGACGCATTGTCGTATTCTCCTTACTCTCGCTCGGGGCTCTAGGCGCGGGCGACGGCGGCGGGCTTGACCACCGGCTCGCTGATGCTGAAGGGCAGGGGCTTGGGCTTCTCCGTGCGCGCGATGATCGGCACCAGGATCAGGAAGTGGAAGAAATACCACGCCGTCGCGATGCGGCTGATCGTCAGCCACGCGCCCTCGGGCGGATTGGCGCCGCAGAAGCCGAGCACGATGCAGTCGACCACCAGCAGCCAGAACGCGATCCGGTAGGCCGGACGGTAATTGGCGCTCCGCACCTTGGAGCTGTCGAGCCAGGGCAGGAAGAACAGCAGCAGGATCGAGCCGAACATCGCGATCACGCCGGCGAGCTTGGCGTTGATGAAGAGGATGTCGGGCGTCGCGCGGAGGATCGCGTAGAACGGCAGGAAGTACCATTCCGGCACGATGTGCGGCGGCGTCACCAACGGATCGGCCGGAATGTAGTTGTCGGGATGCCCCATGTAGTTGGGCGCGAAGAACACGAAGGCGGCCCAGACGATCAGGAACACGCCGAGCCCGAACATGTCCTTCACCGTGTAGTAGGGGTGGAACGGGATCGTGTCCTTGGGGCTCGTGACGTCGATACCGAGCGGGTTGCCCGACTTCACCGTGTGCAGCGACCAGATGTGCAGGACGACGACGCCGATAATCACGAACGGCAGAAGGTAGTGGAGGCTGTAGAAGCGATTGAGCGTCGGATTGTCGACCGAGGGGCCGCCCCAGAGCCAGGTGGTGATGTCGGGGCCTACGAGCGGGATCGCCGAGAACAGGTTGGTGATGACCTTGGCGGCCCAGAAGCTCATCTGGCCCCAGGGCAGCACGTAGCCCATGAAGGCGGTCGCCATCATCAGCAGCAG
>DATBLL010000161.1:0-2691 GCA_036555425.1 Alphaproteobacteria bacterium
AATTGCCGGAAAGCGCCCCTGAAGGCCGGCGGATCGTCCGCATGCGCCGCCGGCACGGTCCCCGCCACCGCCAGCGCGAATGCCAGCCCCGCCGTCTGGGCGCGCCACGCTATTGCCGCCGAGAGCCGAATGAAACGCAAGAAGACCAACTCCCGCTCCGCCAATCTGATGTGGGGCGGCCGCTTCGCCGCCGGGCCCGATGCGCTGATGGAAGCGATCAACGCCTCCATCCGCTTCGACCGGCGTTTGTCTGCCCAGGACATCGCCGGCTCGAAAGCGCACGCGGCGATGCTGGCCAAGCGCGGCGTCATCGGCAAGCAGGATAATGCCGCGATCCAGAAGGGCCTCGACACGATTTTGCACGAAATCGAGAGCGGCACGTTCCGCTTCAAGACCGCGCTCGAGGACATCCACATGAACGTGGAGGCGCGGCTCGCCGAGCTCATCGGCGCGCCCGCGGGCCGGCTGCACACCGCGCGCTCGCGCAACGACCAGGTCGCGACCGACCTGCGGCTCTGGGTGCGCGACATTATCGATGCGGCCGACGCGGCGCTGCGCGCGCTCCAGGCGGCGCTGCTGGCGCAGGCCGAGCGCCACGCCGATGCGATCATGCCGGGCTTCACGCATTTGCAGCCGGCGCAGCCGGTCACCTTCGGCCATCATCTCTTGGCCTATGTCGAGATGTTCGGGCGCGACCGCGGACGCTTCGCCGATGCGCGGAAGCGGCTCAACGAATCGCCGCTCGGCGCCGCGGCGCTCGCGGGCACTTCGTTCAAGATCGACCGCGCCGCCACCGCCAAGGCGCTCGGCTTCGACCGCCCGATGGCGAACTCGCTCGACGCCGTCTCGGCGCGCGATTTCGCGCTCGAATTCCTGGCCGCGGCGGCGATCGCGGCGACGCACCTTTCGCGCCTGGCCGAAGAGCTCGTGCTGTGGTCGACGCCGCAATTCGGCTTCGTGCGCCTGTCCGATGCGTTCTCCACCGGCAGCTCGATCATGCCGCAGAAGCGCAATCCCGACGCTGCCGAGCTCGTGCGCGCCAAGCTCGGGCGCATCTTGGGCGCCTTCACCGGCCTCGCGGTCGTGATGAAGGGCCTTCCGCTCGCCTATTCCAAGGACATGCAGGAGGACAAGGAGGGCCTGTTCGACGCCGCCGACAATCTCGCGCTCGCGCTGGCGGCCATGACCGGCATGGTCGAGGACATGAAGCCCGACACGAAGCGCATGCGGGCGGCCGCCGCGGTGGGTTTCGCCACGGCCACCGACCTGGCCGATTGGCTGGTCCAGGCGCTCGGCCTGCCGTTCCGCGAGGCCCACCACGTCGTCGGCCGCCTGGTCAAGATGGCTGAAACGAAGGGTTGCGACCTCGCCGGCTTGAGCCTGGCCGAGATGCAGAGCGTCGAAAAACGGCTGACGCGGGCGGTTTTCCGCGTCCTCGGGTTGGACTATTCTGTCGCCAGCCGTAGGTCCTATGGGGGCACGGCGCCTGCCAACGTGCGCCGCGCGATTGCCCAAGCCCGGGAGCGTTTCCTGTGATGCGCAGCCTCTCCGCCGTGTTCTTCGCCTTGGCCGCCGGCACGCTCCTGGCCGGCTGCGGCGTCAAGGGGCCGCCCGAATTGGCCTCGGACAGGGCCGACATGTACCCGCGCGTCTATCCCCAAGGCGCCGTGCCGCCGGAGGCGGCGCCGCCGAGCATCTATGTCGAGCGCTGGAAGTGACCTGATGGCGCCCCCGCCCAAGCTCGACCGCCTCGCCGACCCCGCATTCGCCTACGTCAAAGGATCGCTCTCGGCCGAAGGCGTGCCGCTGGCCCGCGTCGCCGCGGAGGTGGGCACCCCCTTCTATTGCTATTCGGCCATGGCATTGCGGCGCGCCTACCGCCAATTGGCCAATGCTTTGACACATTTGCCCGCGACCATCTGCTACGGGGTCAAAGCGAATTCGAACCCGGCCGTGATCGCGGTGTTGGCACAGGAAGGCGCAGGCGCCGACGTGGTTTCCGAAGGCGAGATCAGGAAGGCGCTGGCGGCCGGCGTGCCCGCCTCGCGCATCGTCTTTTCCGGCGTCGGCAAGACGCGCGCCGAGCTCGCCTTCGCGCTCGATGCCGGCATCCGCCAGATCAATGTCGAGTCCGAGCCCGAGCTCGCGGCGCTGAGCGAGGTCGCCGAGAAGCAGGGCGTGCGCGCCACGGTGGCGATCCGCGTCAACCCCAATGTCGACGCGCGCACGCACCACAAGATCACCACCGGGCGGCGCCAAGACAAGTTCGGCATCCCGATTGACCGCGCGGTCGAGGTCTATCGCGCCGCGGCGCGCCTGCCCGGGATCGATCCCGTCGGCGTCGCGATCCACATCGGCTCTCAACTTCTTTCGCTCGACCCCTATCGCCGCGCGTTCAAGAAAGTGGCGAAGTGCGTGGCCGAGCTGCGCGCGGCCGGCCTCACGGTCAAAAGCATCGACTTGGGCGGCGGCATCGGCATCACCTACCGCGACGAGGTGCCGATTCCGTTCAAGGATTACGCCGCCCTCGTGGGGGAGGTCGTGGGCCCGCTCGGCTGCGACGTCGTCATCGAGCCCGGCCGGGTCCTGGTCGGCAATGCCGGCATACTCGTTGCAAGTATCGTCTATGTGAAGGAAGGCGCCGACCGCCCCATCGTCGTCATCGACGCGGCCATGAACGACCTCATCCGG
>DATBLL010000171.1:0-12379 GCA_036555425.1 Alphaproteobacteria bacterium
CGCCATCGCCTCGAACTTCATCATCCGCAGCCCCTGCAGCACCTTCGCCCGGTCCATCCTCGCCCCCGCTTTCCTGGAGCGATTCCAAAACCGGACAACTCACGTGCTACAAAAACCGGACAGATGACGAGCTAGCTACACTCAAGCCGCAGGCGCCTTCCGGCGCCGCGCAATCGCGTGTAGGCTCCGCAACTCGGCAAGGGGCAAACTGCAATGATCGGTTTCCGCATCGCGTTGATCGCTGCGCTCTGCTGCGCGGCCGGCACGGCCGGGGCGCAGGGCGCGCGCAATTCGAGCTTCTACCCCAATTCCTCGATGACGTTCCGCTCCTACATCGAGCCGTTTCCGACCTTTTCCAACGCGGCGGCGTGCCGCCATGCCTGCGTCGCCGACGGGCGCTGCAGCGGCTGGACCTGGTACGACGGCAATCCCCGCCATCCCGCGCAATTGCGCCGCGTCTGCATCATGGGCACCACGCTCAAGGACGGCGTGATCGGCCGCGCGCCGGCGCGGACCGCGGGCCTCGTCACCCCGGGCGGCCGCCGGTCGAGCGTACAGCCCAATTCCTCGCATACGTTCCACCAATATCTCGAGCCTTTCCCCTCCGCCGACACCGCGGAGCTCTGCCGCGATGCCTGCGTCGCCGATGTGCGCTGCGCCGGCTGGACCTGGTACGAGAACGACGCGAGCCATCCGCAGCAGCTCCGCCGCGTCTGCATCATGGGCGCGGGGCTCAAGGACAGCGTGATCGGCACCGCGCCCAACCGGAGCGCGGGCCTCGTCACGCTGCAATAATCGCGCTTGGACGTTCTCCTATCGAAGCCCGGTCCGCCGGCGAACCCGAACCGTCCGGCCGAAACTTCCCTTTTTCCAACGGTGCGCCGATGACTCTCGAAGAAATGTGGACCGAGCTCAAGAAGCGGCTCGCGCCCGACAGCCAGGTGCAGACCTGGACCGCCGACAAGGGCTATGGCGAGGACAAATTCATCGTCGTCGGCACCAAAGGCGCCTTCGTCCAGGTGGTTTCGCCCGGCGACGAGAAGGCGCAGAAGATCCCCGATCAGGATTTCGCCGCCGTGCTCGGCCTCTGGAACGACTATGTCGACGGCAAGCTGCCGCTGGCCAAGGTCCGCGAGCGGACGAAGTTCGCGGCGCACGTGGTCAGCATCCTCCACGCGCTCGAATCGCAGCACTGACGCGGCCTCGCGCCCGCGCCTGCGCGCGGCGCAGCCCTCCTCCGCCGCCGGCGTATCGCGCGCCGAGCGCAGCCTCTGCTATCCTGCCCGAAGGTCGAGGGAGGACCGCAATGCGAATCGTTCACGCCGACGACGTGCCCTACAAGAAGCCCCGCACCAACCACCGCGAGGGCGACATCGAATTCAAGCGCCTGATGCAAGGCGCGCCCGGCGGCGTGCAGAACTTCGAGTTCCTGTTCGCCAAGACCGGCGGCCGCTTTTATGGGCCGCGCCACCGGCACAATTTCGAGCAGATCCGCTTCGGCCTCAGGGGCGAGGTCGGCGCCGGCAAGGACGACACGATCGCGCCAGGCCAGATCGGCTACTACCCCGAGAACTGCCACTATCAGATCGACAGCGGCGATTCGGAGATCGTGCTCATTCAATTCGCCGGCCCCTCGGGCTGGGGCTATCTCTCCTACGACCAGCTCTATGCCGCCTATGCCGAGCTCGCCAAGCTCGGCACCTTCAAGGACGGCGTCTTCTTCCGCAGTCCCGGCACCAACCTCGCCCCCGGCCAGAAGAAGAACCAGGACGGCTACGAGGCGATCTGGGAGCACATTTACGGGCGCCCGATCGAATATCCGCGGCCGCGCTATGTGGCGCCGGTGCTGATGAACCCGGACAACTACCCCTGGATTCCCGAGCAAGGCGCCAAGGGTGTCGCGCGCCGGCACATCGCGAGCTTCTCCGAGCGCCGCATCGAGATCGCACAAACGAAGCTCGAGGCGGGTGCCGCAACGGGCGAGAGCGCAACCGGCGCGCCCCGCTTCCTCTTCGTCGTCGAAGGCGCCGGCACGGCCGAAGGCAAGCCGATCCGCAAGCACTCGCTCGTCGAGCTCGCGGCCGGCGAAACGGCGGCGCTGACGGCCGCCGAGGGCCTGCTGCTGCTCACGATCGCGTTGCCGGCCTTCTCGGCCGAAGAGATCGCGTTCTTCGAAGAGCGCAACCGGCGCAAGACCAGCGCAGCCGCGTGACGCCGATCCCGAGGGAGCACTCCATGCGTTTCCGTTCGAAGCCCCTCGCCGCGGCGGCACTGCTTGCGTTCGCCGTCGCCGCGCCCGCGCGCGCCGGCGAAAGCCTTCCGATCACCCACTACGGCTCCGGCCTCTACGGCATGCCGTTCGCGGTCGCGCTGGCCAAGGGCTACTTCAAGGAGGCGGGGCTCGACATCGACGGCATCATCACCTCGCCCGGCGGCGGCACCGCCGTGCGCAACGTGCTCGCCAACAGCTTCCCCTACGGGGAAGCCGGCATCCTGCCGATCATCGCCGCCAAGAATGCCGGCAACGACGTCGTCATCGTCAACGCCTCGGTCGACAGCGCCGCCGACGCCGTCTTCGTCGGCCGCCGCGACGGCACGGCCGGCTCGATCCAGGACCTCGTCGGCCGCAAGGTCGCGATCACGCAGCCCAAATCGGGCAGCGAGTTCATGCTGAAGATGGCGCTCTCCAATGCCGGCATCGACATCGGCCGGGTCGAGCTGATCGCCGCCGGCGGCCTGATGGAGGGCTTGGCGCTGCTGCGCAACGGCACGGTCGACGCCGCCATCATCGGCGAGCCGCTCTATTCGCGCGAGGCCAAGAACTACAAGGTCGTCGTCGACCTCGCCAAGCACATCCCGAACCTGGCGCAGACCGTGGGTTTCACCACCCGCGCCTATGCCGCCAAGAACGCCGACAAGATCCGCGCCGTGATCGCGGCGCGGCGGAAGGCGGTCGACGACATCTACGCCGAACCCAAGGCGGCGGCGAAGCTGATCGCGCCCGCTTACGCGCGCGTGCCGCTGCCGCTGCTGGAGCAGGTGATCCAGCGCATGGCGGCGCAGAAATATTGGAGCCGCGGCGACTTCACCAAGGCGGGCCTCGCCGCCAACGTCAAAGGCCTTCAGCTCGTCAAGGTCATCGACGCCGACACGGTCGATTGGAACGCGCTGATCGATCAGTCGTTCCTGCCCGCCGACCTCCGCCGCCCGCTCTAGGCGCTGCGACGATTTCGGCGATTGGCGCGCACCGTGCGCGGCGCGACTGTGGCGCGCCGCCATTGAGGGATCACATGCGACTTGCGCAATTCATCACGGCCATCCTCGGCTCCGCCTGCGTCTTCGCCGCACCCGCGCTCGCCCACGAATACAAGCAGGGCGCCATCGTGATCGAACACCCCTGGACCCGCGCCACGCCGGTCAAGGTAGGCGGCGCCTACATGAAACTCCGCAACACCGGCACGGCGCCCGACCGCCTCGTCAAGGTGACGGCGCCCGCGGCCGAAAAGGTCGAGGTGCACGAAACCAAGGTCGAGGGCGGAATGGCGATGATGCGCCCCGTCGGCCCCGTGGCACTCGCGCCCGGCGCCACGGTCGAGTTCAAGCCCGGCGGCCTCCACGTGATGCTGATGGGCCTCGCCAAGCCGCTCAAGGAAGGCGACCGCCTGAAGCTCGTCCTCACCTTCGAGAAGGCGGGCACGATCGAGGTCGAGGCCGTCGTCGAAAAGGCCGGCGTGAGCGCGCCAGGCGAGCACAAGCACTGAGCGGCGTTGGGTCCGGCGCTACACCAGCCACCAAAAAATCCTCACCTATGCATGGAGCAGCGGCCTCTCCGTGCTCGCCACCGCCCGATTTGAGGGGCGGTCGGCGCCGCGCACGCGCCTGCGCGGGCGCGACGACTTGTGAGGGTGCTCCTGTCCCGCGACGAGGCGCTTGAAGTCCCCCTCGGTCCAACGCGCGAGAGCGCGCTGGACAGATCCCCCTCAAGTGGGGAGCGGCGAATCTCCAGTTCGATGCATTGATGTCAGCTCCTCGTCAATCCCGCCACCGCCATCCGGATCGCCTGGCGGCTGCGCCAGAGCACGGCTTCGCGCCAGGCGTCGGTATCGGGATAGAAGGCTTTGCGGAGTTGCGCCTTGATCTTGCGCGTGCGCGGATCGCGCCAGCGCACCGGGCCCTGCGCGTGCAGCCAGTGCTCGGCCACGAGCGCCGGGCGCACCACGCCGAGGCTGTCGTAGGTTCCATATTCGATGCCGACGAAAGCGACGCGGCCGCCGAGCATTTTCTGCCACAGCAGGCTCGCGAAGCCGTGGCGTGCGCCCGGCGCCGCCTGGCCGGCATTCGTGGTGCCGCCGAACGGCTCGCTCAAATTCTCGCCATAGAGCTTCCTCGCCAGCGCGGCCGAGCGCGTTTCGGGCATGTGCGCGCACAGGATGTCCCCGTAGCCGTGGGGCCCCAGTCCGGTGTGATAGTCGATGACGGCGACGCGGCGCCGGCGCGCAAGCGCGTACTCGGCGATGATCGCGGCCTGGGTGCGGTGCGACCAGGTCGGACCGGTGCCGCCGTAGAAGAGGCCCTTGGGGTGCCGGTATTGGCCGCCGCTCATCGCGACGTTGAACGCCGGCATGCCGTGACGCGCCATATAGGCGCGGAGTCTCTTCTGCGCGCGCTCGTAGACGGGGCCCGAAATCTTCGCCGGCAGGATCGCGTCGGCGAGCGCGTCGTAGCCGGGATTGGCGGGCGGCTTCGCGAAATCGACGAAGTTGCGGTTGAGGTCGACGCCGTCCTCGGTGACGCGCCGGATCCAAGCGAAGCCATAGGGGTTGATCGCGTGGATCAGCAGCAGTGCAAGCCCGCGCGGCAGCGCGGGCGGCGTCGTGAGCACGTCCAAGAGCGCGCCGGCGCCGCAGAAGCCTTCGACCCCGTGCGTGCCCGACATCAGCACCAGCACATTCTTCGCGTTGCGCGGGCCGAGCCAAGCGCAATCGGTGGCGAGGCGGCCGCCGTCGGGGCCGCGATTGGGATTGAGATAGCTCTTGAGCTCCGCGCCGCGCGCCTTGGCGGCTCGGAGAAAGCGCCGGCGCGATTCGGCGTAGTCGCGGGGAAAACAAGCGCGCGCGGCGGTCAGCACGTCCATCGGTGCACCGTCTTCGGTTGCGAGATCCGGGGATTCGGATTCAGGCGCGGGCAAGGCCGGCCGCCGTCATGCGGATCACCTGGCGGCTGCGCCAGATCACGGCTTCGCGCCAGTCGTCGGTGTCGGCGTACATGGCATCCTTCAAGCCTTGCTTGATCGCCTGGGCGCGCTTGTCGCTCCAGTCGACCGGCCCCTGCGCGTGCAGCCAGTGATCGGCGACGAGCGCGGGGCGCACGCGGGTCATGGTGTCGTAGGTGCCGTATTCGATCGTGATGAACGTCAATTTGTCACCGAGCGTCGCTTCCCAGAGGCGGCAGCCGAAGCCGTGGCGCGCGCCGGCGATCGAGGTTCCCGCCAGCGGCTCGGTGACGTTGGCGCCCCACCAGCTCTTGGCCCGCGCCACGGCCGCCGTGCCCGGCAGGTGCACGCAGATGAGCTCGCCGTAGCCGTGCGGGCCGAGCCCCGTGTGATAGTCGATGACGCCGACGTGCCTGCGTCTCGCCAACGCGTGGTCCTCGATGATCGCGGCGTGCGTGCGGTGCGACCAGGTGGGCTCGAAGCCGCCGAAGAAAAGCCCCTTCGCATGCCGGTATTGGCCGCCGCTGAAGGCCACGTGCAGCGCCGCGATGCCGTGCTTGTCGCGATAGGCCGCGATTTTCTTCTGTGCCGCCTCGAATTCGGGCCCCTCGAGCGCCGGCGGCAGGATCGCGTCGGCCAGCTCGTCATAGCCGGGGTTGGCCGGCGGGCTCGCGAAATCGACGAAGTTGCGGTTGAGGTCGACGCCCTCCTCGGTCACGCGGCGGATCCAGGCGAAGCCATGGGGATTGATCGCGTGGATGGCGAGCAGCGCGGTGCCGGCCGGCAGCTTCGGCCGCGTCTTGAACGCGTCCATGATGCAGCCGGTGCCGCAGAACGCCTCGACGCCGTGCGTGCCCGAGAGCAGCACCAGCACCTTCTCGGCGTTCTTCGGCCCAAGCCAGGCGCAATCGGTCGCCAGCGCCTCGCCGCGCGGCCCCTTGTTGGGATTGGGATAGGACTTGATCGCGGCCTTCAGCGCCTTCGCCGCGGCGAGGAAACGCTTGCGCGAATCGGCATAGTCCTCGGCAAAGCACGAGCGCGCGGCCTGAAGCGGCTCCATGAACGTCTCCCCGTTTTCCCCTTGCTAGCCCGCTCCTATGCCGTGCGCCAGTGCTGCGCCCCGCTTTCCGGGCAAAGGCTCATTGAACGGAGATCAGGCGTCGACCGCGAGTGAGCCAGATCACGTTGCCGGGTGCGAGGGAATATCAGTCTGGCTGATTCTCCGCGCGAAGGCCGCCCCACCCCGCCTCGATCGCGGCGCGGTCGAGGTCGCGCACGATGAACACGAGGCGCGAGCGGCGGTCGGCGTCGGGCCAGCGCTCGAGCAGCACCGGCGGGTGAAAGAGATCGTGCACGCCGTGGATCACCAACGGCCCCGCCTCGCCGGCGATGTTCAAGATGCCCTTGACGCGCAGCAAGCTGTCCGCGTGCCGGGCGCGCAGTGTCCCGAACCAGCGCTGGAAGCGCTCCCAGTCGAGCGGCGCTTCCTGCACCAGGCCGAAGCTCCGGATGTGCGGATCGTGGTGCGCATGCGCGTGAGTGTGCGCATGCGCGTCGTAGCGCTCGGCGGCGAGCCAGGCGCGCGCCTTGTCGGTGCGCCCCTCGGGATCGAACGGCCCCGCCCCGAACAGCAGCGCCGGATCGACTTCGCCCTTGACCGCCTCGAAGATCGCGGCGCCGGGGTTGAGCGCCGCGAGGCGCGCGCGCAGCGCGGCGATGCCCTCTTCCGCGAGATCGCGCTTGGTCACGAGCACGCGGTCGGCGATCGCCGCCTGCTTCATGGATTCTTGATGCTCGTCGAGCTGGCGGCTGCCGTGCACCGCGTCGACGGTGGCGACGATGGCATCGAGGCGGTAGTCGTGGGCCACGAACGGATGGTTGAGGAACAGGCCCGCGATCGGCGCCGGGTCGGCGAGCCCCGTGGTTTCGATCAGCACGCGATCGAAGGGCGGGATCGCGTTGTGCTGGCGCTTGGCGGCGATGTCGCGCAGCGTCGTCTCGAGCTCGCCGCGCACCGTGCAGCAGACGCAGCCGCTTTTCATGAGCACGAGATCGCCGTCGCGCGCTTCGATGAAGAGATGATCGAGCCCGATCTCGCCGAACTCGTTGACGAGCACGAGGCTCTTGGCCATGTGCGGATCGCCGAGCAGGCGGTTCAGCAGCGTAGTCTTGCCGCTGCCGAGAAAACCGGTGACGACGCCGACGGGCGTACGCTCGGAGGAGCGATCGCGATCGAACAGGCTCATGGCGGTGCGCGCGGGTTGCGGTTTCGAACCGGAATTCGGTTTCCGATCGGCTGACTTGACCGTAGCAGAGGCCCGCCGCATTGTTTTTGCAAGCAAGGGGAAAGAACAAGATTGCAACTGGAGGGACTCCCATGACGCGCAGGCCCGAAGACGCATCCTCGCCGCCCGAAACCCCGGCCCAGCCGGAGCGCCGCGACTTCATGAAGGTCGCGAGCATCGCCGGCGCCGCCGCCGCATTCGGCGCCGTCGGCAAGTTCGCCTCGGCGCCGCCCGCGAACGCCGCCGAGCCTCCGCTGCAATACGCGCAGGCTGCAGGCGCGCAGTGGTGGCCCTCACGCTGGGGCAAGGACGACGAGGCCGGCGCCACCAACTGGATCACGCCGGAGAAGGTCCTCGACACGGTCAAGTGGATCAAGGACGGCAAGGTCTACAAGATCGGCCGCGTCTACGAGTCCGGCATGCCGTTGTTCGGCGCGCGCGTCTTCGCCCTGCGCATCCCCGGTGGCCCCACCGGCGGCCCATTCGGCGCCAACAAGCTCGTCTATAACGACGAATTCCTCACCACCGAGATCGGCCAGACCGGCACGCAATTCGACGGGCTCGGACATATCGGCATCCAGCTCGGCAAGGATGGCGACAAGAGCGAGATGCGCTTCTACAACGGGCATACCGCGCTCGAGATCAACGACGCCTACGGCTTGAAGAAGCTCGGCGCGGAGAAGCTGAAGCCGATCTTCACCCGCGCGCATCTCGTCGACGTCATGGGCGTCCGGGGCGCGATGTGGGACGCGGGGCAAGAGATCAAGGTCGCCGATGTGCGCGCCGCCTTCGCCAAGCAGAACATGAAGGAAGACGACGTGAAGCAGGGCGATGCGGTGTTCTTCAACACCGGCTGGAGCTCGCTGTGGATGAAGAACAACGACCGCTACAACAGCGGCGAGCCGGGCATCGGCCTCGAAGTCGCCAAATGGGTCGTCGACAAGGGGCTCTGCGCGGTCGGCGCCGACACCTGGGCCACCGAGTGCGTGCCCAATCCCGACAAGAATCTCGCCTTCCCGGTGCATGGCGAGCTCATCACCAAGAACGGCATCGTCAACCACGAGAATCTCATCTTCGACGAGCTCGTGCGCGACCGGAAATATCAGTTCGTCTACATCTTCTGCCCGTCGCCGATCAAAGGCGCCACCGGCTCGCATGGCTGCCCGATCGCGGTGACCTGACCAGAGCCAGCCCCGCACAACGAGCCCCGCCGTCGGCGACGGCGGGGCATTTCTCTTGCGCTTGTTGCGGGCGATGGCGCCACGCCGCCCTCCCGTGGCAAACTCCGGGGCATGGACGGGACCGTTTCGCTCCCCGACGTCAATCGCAACTACGCGGCCGCGCTCGAATCGTTCACCGCGTGGTACGTCCACGAGGCGCCGCGCATCCGCTCGGCGCGCCAGCTCGTGCGCGAGACCTGCGAGCGGTTCGTGGCGCACGGCGTGCCGCTGGCGCGCTTTACGGCGCTGCTGCTGATGCTCCATCCCGACCATTTCGGCGTCGCGCAGCGCTGGTATCGCGGCAATCCCGAGGTCAGGACCGCGCGCGGCAGCTACGCGATCTGGAACCGCCCGGTGCTGCAGGAGAGCCCCTATGGCGAGATCAATCGCGGCGCCGCCGCGCTGCGCCGGCGGCTTGTCGGCCCCAACGCGCAGATCGACTACGAGGTGCTGAAGGAATACGTGGCCGAGGGGTGCACCGACTACGTGATCATGCATCTGCCGTTCAGCGACGAGGGACGCCACGCCGCCGCCTTCGCCACCGACCGGCCCGAAGGATTCACGACGGCCGAGCTCAGCTTCTTCGACGCGATGCTGCCGCATCTGGCGCGGCAGAGCGAGCTGCTGACGCTCCGTTATCTCACCACCACGCTGCTCGACACCTATGTCGGACGCAAGGCCGGCGAGCGCGTGCTGACCGGCCAGATCCGCCGCGGCAGCGGCGAGACGATCCGCGCGGTGATCTGGCTCTCGGACCTGCGCGGCTTCACCACGCTCTCCGACCGGCTCGCGCGCGACGCGCTGATCGCGCTGCTGAACGGCTATTTCGACTGCGTCGGCGGCGCCATCGCGGCGGCCGGCGGCGAGATCCTGAAATTCATCGGCGACGCGGTGCTTGCGATCTTCCCCTTGGGCGCGCGCTACGATCTCGGCGTGATCGCGCGCGCCGCCCTCGGCGCCGCCGAGCGCGCCCGCGCCGGCCTCGCCGATCTCCGCAAGCTGCCGGGCGGCGCCGAGCTCGATTTCGGCATCGCACTCCATGTCGGCGACGTCATGTACGGCAATATCGGCACCAGCCAGCGCCTCGACTTCACCGTGATCGGCCCCGCCGTGAACATGACCGCGCGCCTCGAATCGCTGGCCGGCGCGCTCGGCGAGCCGATTCTCGTGTCGGCGGAAATCGCCTCCGCGCTCGGCGCGGCGGGACTCGAAAGCGTCGGCCGCCACGCGCTCAAGGGCATGGCCGCGCCGGTGGAGGCGTTCCGGCCGGCGCGCGCTGCGCTTTGACCCATTCCCCGCGAGTTTTCGGAAGCACGCACAAGGGCAGCCGAGGACAAGGGCCGCACGCCACGGCCGGTGGGATGCGCGCCCGTCAGCAGCGGCGGGCGTCGTTTGCTCTTGACCCGTCCCGAAATGCAGCAATGGTCGGTGTTACTCAATTACCTCATCGGCGCGGAGGATAATCGACTGTGGAACCGTCAATCCCATCGATAGCGCGGTGCGCTGATTGATCGAGAGGCGGATGTTCGTCGGCTCCTGGAAGGGCAGTTCGGCGACCTTGGCGCCTTTCAGGATGCGGTCAACGTAAGGCGCAGCACGGCTATAGTCTTCACCCACTTCTCCGCCATAGGAAATCAGCGCGCCATCGCGCACTTCAATCGAATAGCTGTGCATTGCGGGCAGGTTGAGGAGAAGACATTCGTCGATGATGGTTTGGCGATTCCGGATCGTTAGCGGATCAGCGGCCACGATTAGCACGGCCGAGCGCTCCTTTCCGGCTTTCGCCATGGCAGCCGTGATTTCTCCGGCATTGGTCACCGGAAGAGATACGAGTTCGAACTTTAGCCCCGTCGACGCTTGACGCATCCGCTCGAATATGAGCCGGTTTTGGTTGTTTCCCGGCACCCATAGGAGCAGAGCTTTCTGCGCCGTCGGGACCAACTCGCGCATCAACTCCAGGCGCTTCGCGGCGAGTGTGTCATGGCCGACGGTGAAACCGGTGATGTTGCGGGTCGGGCGCGCAATGCTTTGCGTGATTCCCAGCGCAATGGGGTCACCAATCAGCGCCAAGACGATCGGAATGTCGCGTGTCGCCGCGGCCAGGGCACGCGCGGCAGGCTCGGTGGCGGAGACAATCACATCCGGCCGCCGCGCGACGAGCTCGCGGGCGAGCTGCGGAAGCCGCTCTGGCTCGTCTCCGGCCGCACGAATGTCGTAGGTCATGTTGCGCCCTTCGACGTAGCCGCGCTGCGCTAATGCTTCGACGAGTCTGCCGAAACTCGCGCTATTGCCGACAGGGAAGAGAATGCCGACGCGATATGTTCGCGACTGGGCGAAAAGTCCCGTACTCCAGAATCCGGCCGCCAGCGCGAGAAACGCGGCCATCCATAGCCGTCGCACGTGTCGCCGGCGCGGTCTTGCTCGCTGCACTGCCTGCGCTGCGCGTGGACGGCCGGCGAAGACGCCGACGAACGCGACAAGCTCGAGCCGCCACATGGGATCAAGACCGCGTCTGCGATTGGGTGGAAAAATTCATTTTAGGGGCGTTGCCGGCCTTCTTAACAAATACATGCGAGATGAGAAAGCGGGTGCGCCCCACCAACCATCGGGCGGGGCCGACTCTTGACCTCCTCCATACATCGCAGGGCTCTCAAGACAAAGGCTGCGAACAATACAGGGCGGCGCGGCCGCGCGGCCGTCGAATCTTGCGCGTTTCCGCGACCTCGTTGGCGCGGGAAGGGTTCAGTCACGCGCTAGACCGTTTCCCTGGCGTTCGTCGCAATCGGACCACCGACCAGATCGATGACCTTGAGCTCGGGAAATCCGAACTCCGCCAGCCTCGGGCGCAGCGTCTCCGCATCCGGCAGCGGCGCGGTGAAGATCGCGAGGTTCGCGGGAAGCTGCATCGCGCGCGGCGGATCGGGCGGCAGCGCGGAAAGAAACGCCGCCACGCGACGCGCCACGGCGCCGGCCGGATCGAGCCAGGTGATGCCCGGCGGCGACACGGCCTGAAGCTCCGCGAGCAGGAAGCCGTAGTGCGTGCAGCCGAGCACGATCGTATCGAGCGCCTCGCCGCCGGGCGCCTTTGTCAGCACTTCGACCTCCTCGCGCAGCGCGTCCATGTCCACCGGAAGGCCGCGGAAGCGCCGCTCGGCCAGCGGCGCGAGGCGCTGCGAGCCGTGCGTCAGCACCGTGCAGCCTTGCGCGAATTGCTCGATCAGTTCGCGCAGATATTCGCGCCGCACTGTGGCCGGGGTCGCGAGCAGGCCGAACGTCTTCGTCTTGCTGACCTTCGCCGCCCATTTGATGGCCGGCACGCAGCCGATGAACGGCACCGGGAAGCGCTCGCGCAGCGGCGCTAGCGTCACCGTCGTCGCCGTGTTGCAGGCCACGACCACGGCGGAGGGTGCGATCAGCCGCTCGAGCGCCGCCACGATGCGCGCGCAGCGCTCGACGACCGTGGCATCGGGCAGATTCCCATAGGGGAAGCCGCCATTGTCGGCAACATAGACGATGTCGGCCTCGGGCAAGAGCCTGCGGATTTCGCGCACCACGCCGAGCCCGCCGATGCCGGAATCGATCACGGCGAGCTGGCGGCGCTTCGATTGCGCGCGCTCGCGTTCGATGATCCGGCGGGTGATGCTGTCGTTCAACGGCGCTTC
>DATBLL010000177.1:0-9843 GCA_036555425.1 Alphaproteobacteria bacterium
TTAAACATACGAAATTTCGCCCATGCGCAGCAACTGTGTTGTTTTCATTGTCATATATCTTTGGATTCGCGCGAATTGCATACGATGCCCTTGATCTCTCAAGCGAATCCATTGAATGGGCAAGACCGCGGGCGGATTAACACTTCGTGAACGCTAGGCGGCCTAGCTTGCGCGGCTTGCAAGCTTTCAGAGGCAACGCGCATGCCCGTCGCGAGCCGAATATGCACGCCGGTCGCGCGTTGGTGCGCTGTCGAATCGCACGAGCTTGCGCGCGAAGGCCAAGAAGCACCGCGATTGCGCCGCTGCACCCGCGTGGCCCCGAGCCGCCGTCCTTCGCTGCCCCACCCCGCCGCAACCGCCTTGGCCGAATCGTGAAATCGGCGCACCCCTCGCCGCGCGGCAGCCGGCGGCGCCCCACCGGCGCCGCGGCAACGAGCCGTCGTGAACAGGCACCCGGCGAGATGGTCGAGCGCCTGCGGATCATCCTCGACAACATGTCCCAGGGCCTGATGATGCTCGATTCGGAGCTCAAGGTCGTAGCGTTCAACCCGCTGTTTCGCGCGATGTTCGACCTGCCCGAGGACCTGCTGCGGACGCGCCCGCACCTGTCCGCGCTCATTCGCCACCAGGCGCGGCGCGGCGACTACGGCGCCGGCGACATCGAGGAGCAGGTGCGCCGCCGCGTCGGATTGTTCGCGCGGCGCATTCCGTTCGAGCACGAGATCGACCGGCCCGACGGCGTCACTCTCGAGCTGCGCTGCAACACCACGCCCGAAGGCGGCCTCGTGCTCACCTTCACCGACGTCACCGAGCGGCGGCGGGCCGTCATGAGCGCGCACGAGGCCAAGGAGGCGGCGGAATTCGCCAATCGGGCGAAATCCGATTTCCTCGCCAACATGAGCCACGAGCTCAGGACGCCGCTCAACGCCATCATCGGCTATTCCGAGGCGATGATGGCGCGCCTGTTCGGGCCCATCGCCGCCCGCTACGCCGAATATGCCCGCGACATCAATGCCAGCGGCCAGCATCTTCTCCACATCGTCGGCGACCTGCTCGACCTCGCCAAGATCGAGGCCGGCCGCATGGAGCTCGCCGAGGAACGGCTCGACCTGCGCGCCCTGGCCGAGGAGACGCTGCATCTGATGCGCGAGCGGGCCGAGCGCGGCGGCCTCGCGCTGACGCTCGACTGCCGCGCGCGCGACGCGGCGCTCGTGGGCGATGCGCGCGCAATCCGCCAGATCCTGCTCAATCTCGTCTCGAACGCGATCAAGTTCACGACCGCGGGCGGCTCGGTTTCAGCCGCCATCGCCGAAACGGCGGCGGGCGGCCTCGAGCTCGTCGTCACCGACACCGGAATCGGCATGGCGGCGCAGGACATTCCGAAGGCGCTCGAGCCCTTCGGCCAGATTTCCGGCCCGATGAGCCGGCGCCACCAGGGCACCGGCCTCGGGCTGCCGCTGGTGAAGTCCTTCGCCGAGCTGCACCAGGCCACGATCTCGATCAAGAGCCAGCCCGGCATGGGCACCAGCGTCGCGATCGTCTTCCCGCCCAAGCGCTGTCCCGCGGCACGGCCGGAACGCGCCCACGCGTGAGGCCGGCCCCGGCCGAGCGCGGTGCGCGCCGCTCCTCGGCGCGGGCGAAACATCCGTCTCCCCTGCACCATCGTTCAAGACGGCCTCAGCCGCGCCGCCTAGCGTCGCCGTGCCTGCGATGGCGCGCGCGGCGGCAACGCCCCCCGCCGCGCGGCC
The DNA here is from genome assembly GCA_036555425.1 of Alphaproteobacteria bacterium. Classification (GTDB taxonomy): domain Bacteria; phylum Pseudomonadota; class Alphaproteobacteria; order Bin65; family Bin65; genus SBBV01. Next base: position 1,749 of record DATBLL010000177.1, read on the forward strand.
GCGGCGATCTTGTCCGGGCGGCGCCGCGATAGTCGATGGCCTGCAAACCGCGGTCGGTGACGCAGACCGCGTAGGTGTCGTGGCGATGCCGCGCGTAGGCGGTGCCGACAAACCACGCGCGCAGCAACGCGACGCCGGCCGCCGGCCCCGTATTCTCGATCCAATCGCCGCGCGAGGGCGTCGAGCTAGGCTTAATGGCGGTGGCGCGGGTCGCCTGCACCGAGGCATCCGGGCATGACGCCGCCGTTCAAGCGCGGCCGGAGGATCTGTTGGGCCCCGGAGGGGCCGGGCTGAGGGCCCGAGCCCAGACCCCTTCCAGGCCGGTTGCGACCTGCCCCCTGCGGGGACCGTCCGCCCCTTGCCGTCGGCGGGACCAATCGCTACGTAACCACCCGGACCCAAAGACGAAACCAAGCCGAGCCGATGCAAATCGCCGAGATATCCGACCGCCGGCGGCGCCGATCCGCGCAGGTCAAGCTGCACGACCCGCGCGAGTTCGAAGGCATGCGCCGGGCCGGCGCCTTGGCGGCGGAGACGCTTGACTTCATCGGCCCCTACGTCCGCGCCGGCGTCACCACCGGCGAGCTCGATCGGCTGTGCCACGATTTCATCGTCGGCCACGGCGCCATTCCGGCCCCGCTCGGCTATCGCGGCTTCCCCAAGAGCATCTGCACCTCGGTCAATCACGTGGTCTGCCACGGCATCCCCGACGCGCGGAAGGTGCTGGCCGCGGGCGACATCCTCAACATCGACATCACCGTGATCCTCGACGGCTGGCACGGCGACACCAGCCGAATGTTCCCGGTCGGCGAAGTCGGCGTCAAGGCGCGGAAGCTCATCGACGTCACCTACGAGGCGATGATGCGCGGCATCAAGGCGGTGAAGCCCGGCGCCACGCTCGGCGACATCGGCCACGCCATCCAGACCTTCGTCGAGGGGAACCGCTTCGCCGTGGTGGAGGATTTCTGCGGCCACGGGCTCGGCACCGTCTTCCACGACGCGCCCTCGGTGCTGCACTACGGCCGGCCGGGCGAGGACCTCGAATTGCGCGAAGGCATGTTCTTCACCATCGAGCCGATGGTGAATGCCGGCCGCAAGGAGACCAAGATCCTGGCCGACGGCTGGACGGCCGTGACCCGCGACAAGAGCCTCTCGGCCCAGTTCGAGCATTCGGTCGGCGTCACCGCCGGGGGCTGCGAAATCTTCACCTTGTCGCCCAAAGGGCTGCATCGCCCCGGCTACGGCGGCTGAGCCGCCCGGCGAATCCGCGGCGCGCGCGGAATTGCGCCCGCAGGCGCTACCGAGCGGCGCCCACAATTGCTAGGATCGCCTTTCTTCGGGACGCGGGCCGACGGGGGAAATCGATGCCGTTCATACGCTTGGCCGTGCTCGCGGTGATGGCCGCGCTGATGGGCGGCTGCGCCGCGCCGCAACCCCCGGAATCCGGCCTGCCGCAGAACGTCACCCTCCGGAACACGCGGACGGGCGCCGCGACGACGGTCAGCGGCGCTGCCCTCGCGCTCGTCGTCGCGCAGCGCGAGATGGCGCGGCGCGACTACGCCGGCGCGGTCCGCCTCGCCACCCAGGCGATCAATTCCCGACAGCTTTCCGGCAACGATCTTTCCGACGCCTACGCGGTGCGCGGCGATGCCCACTATCTCGGCGGCGTCCCCGCCAAGGCGCGCGACGACTGGCGCACCGCGGTCGAGATTGACGGCCGGAATGCGATGGCGCTGCGCGGTATGGCGATCATATCGCACATGCAGAGGAAGCTGCCGGAATCGACGCAATTTATGGAGCGCGCGATCGCCGCCTCGCCCGACAATCCGCATCTCTACATGACGCGCGGCCTGCTGCGCCTGCAGGACCGGCGCGAGCTCGCCCTCGCCCATGCCGATTTCGCCAAGGCGATCACGCTCGAGCCCGATCTCGCCTCGGCCTATTTCTATCGCGGCTTCGTGAGCCATCTGAACGGGCGCTTCGCCCAGGCCAAGGTCGACTACGAGAAGGCGCTCGAGATCAATCCCGGCGAAAGCCGGGCGCGCCAGGCGCTTGGCCTGCTGGAGCAGCGCCGCGCGCCGGCGGCGACGCTGCGGCCGCGCAGCCGGCCCAACGAAGTGGTGCAGTTCTGAGGCGCGGGGCGATGGCGCCCGGCAAACCCGCGGATGCCGACGCTGGCGTCGCCGCCGACGGCGCCGAGGCCGGCCCGCCCGAGTCTTCGCCGAAGCCGCACTACTTCGGCCACCGCGAAAGGTTGCGCCAGCGCCTCTTGAAAGGCGGCACCGACCCCCTCGAGGACTACGAGTTGCTCGAGCTTATCCTCCAGGCCGCGCAGACGCGGCGCGACACGAAGCCGATCGCGAAGGCCCTGCTCGAGAGCTTCGGCAGCCTCGGCGGTGTGCTCGCGGCGCCGCCCGAGGCCCTGCGCGCGGTCAAGGGCATGGGCGAAGTCAGCGCCGTGCAGGTCAAGGCTACGCACGCGGTCGTGGCCCGCATGCTGCGCGAAGAGGTGCGCAAGCAGCCCGTCCTTTCAAGCTGGAAGCAGGTGCTGGCCTATATCAAGGCCGCGATGGCGCACGAGCGCAACGAGCAGTTCCGCATCCTCTTCCTCGACAAGAAGAACAAGCTCATCGGCGACGAGGTGCAGCAGCGCGGCACCGTGGACCATGCGCCGGTCTATCCGCGCGAGGTCGTGAAGCGCGCGCTCGAGCTCGGCGCCAGCGCGCTCATCCTCGTGCACAACCATCCGAGCGGCGATCCCACGCCCTCGCGCTCGGACATCGAGATGACGAAGGACGTGCAGAAGGCGGCGGCGGCACTCGGCCTCGTCGTCCACGACCACATCGTCATCGGCCGCGACGGCCACGCCTCGCTGCGCACGCTCGGGTTGATGTAGCGCCGCGGCCCCGCCGCCCGCGCCGCAATTCGCCCCCTGAAAATCCCCGCTTCCGCCGCGACCGGCCCCACCGGCCGCCGCATTGCGCCTCTACCGAGGATTACCCCCGCCCTGAGGGCGGGGAGAATTCGTCATAACCCTGAGGGAAACGAGGGAGCGTTCCATGCATCGACGTGAATTTATCGCCACCGCCGCCGCCATTGGTTCGGCAGCCCCGATTCTCGGCCTGCCTGGCCTCGCCGCCGCGACCCAGGCGCCGCGCTTCAACGGGCCCCATGTGCACGAGAACCTGGCACTCTATTTCGCCGAGGGGCCCTCGGCGCCGGGCCCCGTGCCGCTCACGCTCTCCGAGGCGCTCGCGCGCAAGCAGGTGCTCGTCCATGAGACCGGCAACGTCAACCAGCTCGTGATCGAGAATCGCGGCGACGAGGAAGTCTTCGTGCAGGCGGGCGAGATCGTCAAAGGCGGAAAGCAGGACCGCGTGCTCACCGTGAGTCTCCTGCTGCCCAAGCATTCGGGGCCGATGCCGATCGGCGCCTATTGCGTCGAGCACGGCCGCTGGCAGCAGCGCGGCAGGGAGGAAGTCTCGCGTTTTTCAAGCGCGGACAGCGCCGTGCCCTCGCGCAAGGCCAAGATCGCGATGAAGGCGCCCGCCGACGGGCCATACCGCGCCGACACCGGCCGCCGCCAGAGCGAGGTCTGGAAAGACGTGGACGAAACCCAGCGCAAGCTGGCCGGCACGGTCGGCGCGCCGGTGAACGCGCCCGAATCGCGCTCGAGCCTGCAACTCTCGCTCGAGAATGCGCGCGTACGCGAAACCGTGGCCGCCTACGTGAAGGTGCTCGAGCCCGCCGTGCTGAAAGCGCCGGATGCGATCGGCCTCGTCTTCGCCATCAACGGCGCCATTAACAGCGCCGATCTCTACCCCTCGCACGGCCTGTTCCTGAAGCTCTGGCCGAAGCTTCTGAACGCCGCGGCGACCGAGGCCGTCGCCGAGAAGAACGGGAAGCCGGGAACGCCGCCGCCGGTCGCCGAGATCGCGGCCTTCGTCGAGCGCGCCGAGCGCGGCAAGGCCGGCGAGCGCAAGATTGACGACAAGACCAGCCTCGCCATGCGCGAAACCGAGAAGAGCTATTACTTCGAGACCCGCCGCGGCGACGCCGTCATCCACCGCAACTATCTGGCGCGGTGAGAAGTCTGATAAGCCTGACGCGTAGGGGCGCGCTGCGCGCTCCCTGCTTCCGCCCGACAAAGCAGCTGCGCAAGCGAACAAGCGCCTCGACCTCTTCAACTTCCGCCGGCTTGCGTGTGGAGGCGGGGCGCGCGCAGCGCGCCCCTCCGGCGGCCACGTCTAGCGTCCCGCCTTCAAACTCAGGATATACGTCACGACATCCGCCTTCTCGTCCGAATAGAGGCGGAAGGTCGTCATCGGCAGGTGCTGCACTTCCATGAAGCGCGTGAGATAGCCCGCATCCACTTCGGGCCGGGCCGCGATGGCGGCGAACTCCGGCGCGCCCATCGCCCGGCGTGCCACGCGGCGCTGTTCGGCTTTGACGCGATGGCAGTCGGCGCACCACTTCTCGGCGATGGTGAGGCCCTTGGCCGCGCTCTCCGTGCGCGCGGCCGCGGGCGCCGCCGGCTGCGGCTCGGGCGCGCAAGCCGCGATGGGGATCGCGAGAAGAACGACAAGGCCCGATCCGCGGAGCATGAGGCACTTCCCTTCAATGCTGACGAGTGCGTTGGACTTAGCGAGGGCGGCTTGCGAATTCGTTGATGCAGGTCAATCGGCGACGGCTCGTGCCGCGATTACGGAAAGCCTCGCATCAGATCCGCACGCGCATCTCCAGCATCCCGCGCGTCAGGATCGAGTCCGACCAGGGCGGGTTGGGATCGGCGAGCGCCAGGCGCGGGAAGCGGCGGAGGACGCGCGGAAACGCGATCTGGCCCTCGAGCCGCGCGAGCGGCGCGCCGGTGCAGAAATGGATGCCGTAGCCGAACGTCACATGCTCGCCGGCGTTGCTGCGGCCAAGATCGAAGCGGTCGGGATCGGCGAAGACGCGCGGGTCGCGGTTGGCCGCGCTCATGAAGAGGAAGACGCGCTCGCCCTTGCCGATGCGCTGCCCGTGCCACTCGAAATCCTGGGCGGCCACGCGCACCATCGAGAGCGAGGGGCCGTCATAGCGCAGCATCTCCTCGACGGCGTTCTCGACACGGCGCGCGTCGTCGATATGCGCGCGGAATTCTCCGAGCGCGTCGGGATCGCGCAAGAGGCAATAGAGCCCGTTGGCGAGAAGCTGCGTCGTCGTCTCGTGGCCGGCGAACAGCAGCAGCAGCGCCGTCGCCACGATCTCCTCGTGCGAGAGCCGGTCGTCCCGCTCGCGGGCGGCCAAGAGGGCAGCGGTCACATCGCTGCCGTCGCCCTCCACCGCGCGGCGGCGGATGAAATGGTCGAAATAGTCGCTCATCTCGGCCATGCCAGCGGCGGCGCGGCGGTACTTCTCGGGATTGGCGCGCGAGGTGAGCACGAACTGCGCCAGGTCGTCGGACCACTTTTTGAGCTTCTCGACGTCGGCGCGCGGCACGCCGAGCAGCTCGGCGATGACGGTCGCCGGCAGCGGGTAGGCGAACTCGCGGTGATAGTCGATCTTCCCGCCCTTCGCCTCGATCGCGTCGAGCAGCTCGTCGACGATGGCCGCGATGCGCGGCTTCAGGCTCTCGACCGCGCGGCTGGTGAACGCCTTGCTCATGAGGGCGCGCAGGCGCGTGTGCTGCGGCGGATCGTTGAACACGGCCCAGAGCGAGAGGTTCTCGCACAACGGCAGCACCAGCTCCTTCATCGCCGGCGCAAGCTGCGCGCAAAATGGCCGAATACGGTCCGATGACAGGCGCGGATCGCGGAACGCCGCGCGCACGTCGGCGTGGCGCGTCACCACCCAGGCGCCCATGCGCTCGGAGTGAAACACCGGCGCCGTCTCCTGGAGACGCCGCAGCACCGGATAGGGATCGGCGACGAAAGCCGGATCTTGATGGTCGAACGCGATGTCGGGCATGGCTCGCCCATTCTCGCTTGCGCTGGTAGAAGGTCAACATCACCCCTCGCCCTGGGGCGAGGGGTCGACGCTCTCGCGCGCAGCGCGAGAGTGGCGGGGGTGAGGGGGAGACCTTCGAAAGCGAAGGTCCTCCCCCTCTCCCCCTGCCCCCTCGCCCCAGGGCGAGGGGAACATTGGGCCCATGACCGACCTCCCCACCTTCGTCACCCATCTCGAATGCGGCTGGACCGGTGAACGTGTCGCCGCGGATCGGCTCCACAATCTCTCGCCCCAGGGCTATCCGCTGCTCGTGCGCTACGATCTCGCCGGCGTGGCGCGCGCGCTGACCAAGCAGAAGTTGAAGTCGCGGCCGCCCGAGCTCTGGCGCTATCGCGAGATGCTGCCCGTCCGCCGCGCCGAGAACATCGTGGCGCTCGGCGAGGTGATGACGCCGCTCATTCCGCTGGCGAAGCTGGCGCGCGGCAGCGAGGTATTGGTCAAAGACGAAGGCCGGCTGCCGACCGCGTCGTTCAAGGCGCGGGGCCTCGCGCTCGCGGTCAGCATGGCGAAGGAGCTGGGGGTGACGAAGATGGCGATGCCGACCAATGGCAATGCCGGCGCCGCGCTCGCCGCTTACGGCAGCCGCGCCGGCATCGAGACGATCGTCTTCTGCCCCGACGACACGCCGCAAGTGAACATGGCCGAGATCGCCGCCCAGGGCGCGCGGCTCTACAAGGTCAACGGTCTCATCAACGATTGCGGCAAGCTCGTCGGCGCCGGCAAGGAAGCGGCGGGTTGGTTCGACGTCTCGACCTTGAAGGAGCCCTATCGCATCGAAGGCAAGAAGACGATGGGCCTCGAGCTGGCCGAGCAGCTCGATTGGCGCTTGCCCGATGCGATCTTCTATCCGACGGGCGGCGGCACCGGCCTCATCGGCATGTGGAAGGCCTTCGCCGAGCTCGAGGCGATCGGCTGGATCGGCAAGAAGCGCCCGAAGATGGTCGCGGTGCAGGCCGCCGGCTGCGCGCCCATCGTGCGTGCGTTCGAGCAAGGTACGCGCCGCGCCGAGGCTTGGGCGAACGCGCGCACGGTCGCCGCCGGCATCCGCGTGCCGGCCGCGATCGGCGATTTCCTCATCCTCGACGCCGTGCGCGAAAGCGGCGGCTTCGCCATCGCCGTCGACGACGATGCGATCCTCGCCGCGCGCGACGAGGTCGGCCGCGAAGAGGGATTGTTGCTCTGCCCCGAAGGCGCCGCCACCTGGGCTGCGTACAAGGACGCGCTGGCGCAGGGGCTCGTCAAGAAAAGCGACCGCTGCTTACTGTTCAATTGCGCCGACGGGCGGAAATATCCGCTGCCCGATGCCGGCACCGCGCTTGACCGGCACGGCGCCATCGACTACGCGCGCCTCTAGATCGGAGAAATCTCATGCGCGACGCCTACATCATCGGCGCCTTCACCACGCCGTTCGGCCGCTTCCACAATCGCTCGTACAAGGAGCTGACGCGCGAGGCCTATCTCGGGGCCATCGCCGATGCCGGCCTTTCGAAGGGCGAAGGCATCGAGTTCGCCTATTTCAGCAATTGCGGCATGTGGGTCGACAACCAGGCCTGCATCCACGGCCAGGTCTGCTTCACGCCGCTGGTCAAGGAGGGGCTTTTTCCCGAGCGCGTGCCGATGATCAATGTCGAGGGCGGCTGCGCTTCCGGGCAGATGGCGCTGCACAGCGCGTGGAAGGACATCCTCTCCGGCCAATCGGAGATGACGCTCGCGATCGGGGTCGAGAAGCTCTACAACCCCGACCATCCCGAGAAGACGATGAACGCCTACAAGGCCGGCATCGATAACTTCGATGTGGCCGACTGGGAGGACTACTACACGAAGGCCGCGGCCAAGGGCGGGGTGACATTCGAGCCCGGCCCGAACCGCACGATCTTCATGGACACCTACGCGCTCCAGGCCGCGTATCACATGAAGAAGTACGGCACGACGCAGCGGCAGTTCGCGATCGCGGCCGCGAAGAACCATGCGAACGGCGCGAAGAATCCGAAATCGCAGTACAAGTTCAATCTCTCGCCCGATCAGGTGCTCGCCGACCGCGCCGTGACGTTCCCGTTCACGCGCGCGATGTGCGCGCCGGTCGGCGACGGCGCCGCGGCGCTGGTGCTGT
>DATBLL010000183.1:0-9958 GCA_036555425.1 Alphaproteobacteria bacterium
CTAGGTAGAAATCTTGAGCCAGAAGGGTTTGTGCGGCACGATTCGCGCTTCGCCGGCCAAAAGTTCGGGTATTCCGGAAAGCGCCTCGATCTTGAGCAAGGCCAACCCGGCTCCATGGCTGCCCGAGCGCATGGTGCCGACCTCGGCGCCGCCGGCGACGATGGGCGTGCCCGGCGGCGGCATCGGCCCTTCGATGCGCACCGGCACCAGCCGCTTCTTGATCAGGGCGCGGTAGTGCGTGCGGGCCGTCAGTTCCTGGCCCATATAGCAGCCCTTGTCCCAGTCGACGCCGGCCAGCTCGTCGAAGCCGCTCTCGAGCAATGTCGATTTCTCGATCTCGAGATCGCGGCTGCCGTCCGGGAGGCCAAGCTCGAGCCGCAGCCTCTCGTATTCGGCGCGGGAACCGGGTGCGATGCCGGCTGCCGCCAATGCCGCGCCCGCCTCCGCGCGGGGGAGAATGGCCCGCGCGCCGATCTCGATAAGGCGCGGATCCGCGTAGACGATCCCGCGCGCAACAGGCTTGGCGGCGCCGCGCTCTTTGCCGAGGCCGAGCGCGGCGAGCGCGCCGGTCCCGTAGATGAGCGCGACCGCGTGCGTATCGGGCGCGGGGACGAGCGTGACTTTTGAGCGCAGCTTGTAGCGCGCGAGGCGGTGCAAGAGATCATCGCGCCGCGCCGCTTCGCAATCGAGCATAAGCGCGCCGTCGACCTCGGCGATGAAGAAGTCGTGGAGATACTTGCCCTGCGGCGTCAGCAGCGCCGCGTAGATCGCGCGCGCCGGCGAAACCCTGTTCACGTCGTTGGAGACGATGCCCTGCAGGAATGCGCGGGCGTCGGCGCCTTCGATGCGGATGAGGCCCCGCTCTTCGGGCCACAGGAGGAACGCGTCGGCCATGACGGACTGTTGCGCTTGGCAGCGCTCCCATATGGGACAGAGAAGCGCGACCGGCAAGGCGGCGCTGTGCGCCGGTCAGCGCGATTGGCAGGTCTTTGCCCGAGAGCGTATAACCCGGCCCGATCAGGAATTTAGCCCTCCGGAATGCAGCTTCTCTTCATTGGCCCGACGCGAATCGGGGACGCCGTCTTGTCGTCGGGCGTGCTCGGCTGGATGCTGGCGCGCTGGCCGGAGGCGCGGCTCACCGTGGCGGCCGGTCCGGCCGCGGCGCCGTTCTATGCCGAGATCCCGCAACTTCGCGACCTCATCGTGCTCGAAAAGAGCCCGCTCGGCGGGCATTGGCGGCGTCTTTGGTGGAAGACCGTCGGCCGCTACTGGACCGCGATCGCGGACACTCGGCGTTCGGCGGTGACCTGGCTCGTGCCGGCCCGGCGCCGCTACGTCATGGGTTATCAGCGCGCGGGCATGCACAAGGTGGTGCAGGCTTCGGCGATGGTCGGCGCTTCGCCGCCGCTCGAGCCCAGGGTCTGGCTCGCACCGCGCCGGCGCCAGGCCGCCGCGGACCTCATCCCCGCGGGCGGCCCGGTGCTGGCGCTGGCGCCGACCGCGAATTGGGGCGGGAAGCAATGGCCGGCGGCCCGGTTCGTGTCCTTGACCGAGCGGCTGACCGGAGCAGGCGGTCCACTGGCGGGGGCGCGCATCGCCGTCTTCGCGGGACCCGGAGAGCGTGACGCAGCCCGGCCGGTGCTCGACGCCGTGCCGGCGTCGCGGCGCATCGATCTCGCCGGCAAGTTGGACCTGCTCACGGCGGCGGCCTGTCTGGGGCGCGCCGACCTCTTCGTCGGCAACGATTCCGGTCTCATGCACCTCGCGGCGGCAATGGGCGCGCCCACGCTCGGCCTGTTCGGCCCGAGCCGCGAGGAGCATTACGGGCCGTGGGGCGCGCGCGCTCTCGCCGTGCGCACCGCGCTCTCCTACGACCAGATCCTGGCCAAGCCCGGATACGACTACATGCGGCACGAATCGCACATGGAAACGCTGTCGACGGAAATGGTCCTGGCCGCGGCGCACCAATTGCTCGCGCGCTGCCGCACGCGTGTGGGGGCGGCATGAGGACGCTCGCGCAGAGCGCGAGCTACCGGCGAAGCACTCAAGCGGCGCGCTTCGCCCCCAGGGGCTCCCAAGGAGTCCGACTATGAACGCAGCGCCGCCGCGTCTCTCGGCGCTCGTCGTCGCGCGCAACGAGGAGCGCCAGCTCGCCGACTGCCTCGAAACGCTTCGCTTCGCCGACGAGATCGTCGTGGTACTCGACCGCTGCACCGACGGCTCGAAGGCGATCGCCGCGCGCCTCGCGCACAAAGTGATCGAGGGCGCCTGGGCGATCGAGGGGGCGCGGCGCAACACCGGCCTCGACGCCTGCAGCGGCGATTGGATCGTCGAAGTCGATGCCGACGAGCGGGTGCCGCCGGCGCTGGCCGAGGAGATCCGCGCCGCGGTGCGGAGCGCGAGTGCCCCCGCGCACTATCTCATTCCCTTCGACAACTACATCGGCAAGCGCCTGGTGCGCCATGGCTGGGGCGGCTCGTGGGGCGTCGCGGCGACGACGCGGCTCTTCTCGCGCGGCGCCAAGCGCTGGGGCGACCAGCGCATCCACCCCGCCGTCGCGCTCGAGGGCGAGAAGCGCTGGCTCAAGACGCCGATGATTCACTATGTCGACGCCGGCATCTCGGACATGCTGCGCCGGCTTGACCGCTACAGCAGCGCGCGCGCCCGCGACATGCGCGCAAACGGCACGAAGGAGACCTTCGGCCGCAATCTCCGCCGCCTCTTCACCCGCTTCTTCAAATGCTATGTGCGAAGGAAGGGCTACAAGGAAGGCTATTGGGGCTTCCTCGTCGCCCTGATGGCGGCACTCTGGCCGATGCTCGCCTGGCTCAAATACAAGCTCGAGGACGAGTGATGCGGCTCCTCGCCGCGATGGCCGGCGCCAAGCACGGCGGCGCCGAGGCTTTCTTCGAGCGCCTCGTTCTCGCGTTCCAGCGCGCGGGCGTTGAGCAGCGCGCCGTCATCCGTGCAGAGCCGGCGCGCGCGCAACGCCTCAGTGATGCCGGGATCAAGGTGCGCGAGCTCGCCTTCGGCGGCTGGTTCGATTTCCGCACGCGGCCGGCCCTTTCACGGATTATCGCCGAATTTCGGCCGGCCGTGACCCTTAGCTTCATGAGCCGCGCCGCCGACGCGATGCCGGCCCCCTGGGGCAAGGTGCCCTACGTCCATATCGGGCGCCTCGGCGGCTATTACGATCTCAAATACTTTGGCACCTGTCAGCATCTCGTCGCCAACACGGCGGAAATCGCCCGCTACATCCGCGACCACGGATGGCCGGCCGAGCGCGTGCACTACGTGCCCAACTTCGTCGACGGCTCCAACACCGATCCCGAGGATCGCGCCGCGCACGACACGCCCGCCGACGCGCCGCTGCTGCTGGCGCTCGGGCGATTCCACGCCAACAAAGGCTTCGACACGCTGTTGAAGGCGCTGGTCGACCTGCCCGACACCTATCTCTGGCTCGCCGGCGACGGGCCGGAGGAGAAGAACCTGCGCGCGCTCGCGCACGAGCTAGACGTGCTGCCGCGCACGCGCTTTCTCGCGTGGCGGACGGAGACGGCGCCGCTGTTCGCCGCCGCCGACGCCGTCGTCGTGCCGTCGCGCAAGGAGCCGCTCGGCAACGTCGTGATCGAGGCCTGGGCGCGCGCCAAGCCCGTGGTCGCCAGCTTGAGCGAGGGCCCGCGCCAGCTCATCGAGGCGGGGAAGAACGGGCTGCTGGTACCGATCGACGATGCGAAGGCGCTGGCCTACGCGCTCCGCCACGTGATCGACGAGACCCCGCTGAAGCGCAAATTCGGCGAGGCGGGCTACGAGAGCTACCGAAGGAGTTTCACCGAGGAGGCCGTGGTGCGCCAATATCTCGAGTTGTTCGCGCGCGTCGCGGCGGGGAAGCCATGAACGAAAGCTTCGATCTCGTGGTCGAGGGCGGCGTGTGCCTCACGCCCGCGGGCCGCGCCGAAACCGATCTCGGCGTCCGCGAAGGGAGAATCGCGGCGATCGGCGACCTCCGCGGCGCCAAGTCCGAGCAGCGTCTCGCGGCCCGCGGTCTGCACGTGCTGCCCGGCGTCATCGACACGCAGGTGCATTTCCGCGAGCCCGGCGGCGAGCACAAGGAAGATCTCGAGAGCGGCACGCGCGGCGCCGTGCTCGGCGGCGTCACCGGCGTGTTCGAGATGCCCAACACCAATCCGCCGACCGCGGACGCTGCCGCGCTCGCCGACAAGCTCGCGCGCGCGCGCGGCCGTGCCTGGTGCGAGCACGCCTTTTATCTCGGCGCCACCGGCGACAACGCCGGCATCCTCGCCGCGGCCGAATCCCGTCCGGGCTGCTGCGGCGTGAAGATGTTCATGGGCGCCTCGACCGGCTCGCTGCTCGTCGCCGACGATGCGCGCGTCGAGATCGTGCTCCGCGCCGGGCGCCGCCGCGTGGCCATTCACGCCGAGGACGAGCCGCGCATGCAGGAGCGCCGCGCGCTGATCAAGCCCGAGGGCGGACCGGCGCAGCATCCGGTCTGGCGCGACGAGGAATCGGCGGTGCGCGCCACGCGCCGCGCGCTCGCGCTCGCGCGCAAGACGCGGCGCCCCGTGCACATCCTCCACGTCACCAGCGCCGCGGAAATGCCGCTGCTCGCCGCGCACAAGGACATCGCCTCGGCCGAGGTCACGCCGCAGCATCTCACGCTCGCCGCGCCCGAATGCTACGAGCGCCTCGGCACGCTGGCCCAGATGAACCCGCCGATCCGCGACGGCCATCATCGCGACGCCCTTTGGCGCGGGCTCGCCGCCGGCATCGTCGACGTGATCGGCTCCGACCACGCGCCGCACACGCGCGAGGAAAAGGCGCGCGCCTATCCGGCGAGCCCCTCGGGCATGACCGGCGTGCAGACGCTGGTTCCGATCATGCTCGACCACGTCGCAGCCGGGCGGCTGACGCTCGAGCGCTTCGTCGATCTCACCAGCGCCGGGCCGCAGCGAGTCTTCAACATCGCGAGCAAGGGCCGCATCGCGCTCGGCTACGATGCCGATCTCACCATCGTCGATCTCGCCCAGCGGCGGCGCATCGAGAATTCCTGGATCGCCAGCCGTTGCGGATGGACGCCGTTCGACGGCGTGACCGTGACGGGCTGGCCGCGAGCGACGGTGATCCGCGGGCGCATCGTGATGCGCGAAGGCGAACTCTTGGGGCCGCCCGCGGGCGAACCCATCCGCTTCATCGACACGCTCGGCGCATAAGCCGCGCCGCCGCGCTTCCTAATCCTTGTACGCCTCGCGCGGCCAGCGCCGGTGAAGCCAGAGCCATTGTTCCGGCCGCTCGCGCACCCAGCATTCGACCCGGGCATTGACCGCCGACATGATCGCCCGCACATCCGCCTCATGATCGCCCGTGCGTGGCACTGCGAGCGGCCGCTCGACCGTGATGCGGAACTTGTCCTTTCCGATGCGCTGGGCCCAGGTGCCGACGATGAGCGCATCATGGCGAAGCGCCAGCGTCGCCAGCGCCGTGCCAGTCATCGCCGGCCGGCCGAAAAACGGGATCGCCGCGCCCTTGTTCTCCTTGACGTCGACGAGCATGGCGAGCCGCCCGCCATTTTCCAGCACACGCGCGGCGCCGAACGCGCCCTGGAGGCCCTTGGGCAGGAATTCCACCATTCCGCCGCGGCGGCCCTCGATCAGGCGCGCGATGAAGGGATTGTTCGGGCGGCGGTAGATGACGGCGAATTTCAGGCCCATGCGGGCCGCCGTCCATTGCAGCACTTCCCAATTGCCCATATGCGCGGTGAAGATGAGCGCCGGTTTCTTCCCTTCGAGCAGCCGCACGAATTGATCGGCGCCCACGATCTCGACCCGCTCCGACACAAGGCGCACCCTTTCGCCCCGCGCCGTCTCGGCGCGGAGCTTCTCCTCCCCATAGCGCTTCACGGCTTCGACCAGGCTCGCATCCCACAGCGCGCGGCGATGTGTGAATTCGCCGGCGAGACGCCCGAGGTTGTCCCACATGGCCGTGAGGATGGCCTCGCGCTCGGCCTCGCTCTTCTCCGGAAGACAGAGCGCGATATTGCGCCGCGCCACCTTGGCCATGGGCAGGCGAGGGCCGATGCAGCGGGCCACGGCCGCGCCCAGGCCCGCTGCCGCGCGCCGCGGCAGCAGCTTGAATAGGCCCAGTATCGCCCAGACGGGCGCCGCCTCGAGCAGCTGGAAAGCGCGCAGCGGAAGCAGGCCGATGCGCATCAGGCGCACCGCCGCGCGCGGGGAAATGCCGGCATCATGGCCGAGGGGTTAGCGCCTTCGCAGCCGCGCCGCAACGCCAACCGCGCCGCGCCAGGGCGCTATTCGTCCGGGACCCGCCTCGGCGCGGCGACGCGAACGATCCCATCGCCCGGCGCGCCGGAGATTTCGCGCACCAGCTTGGTGCGGATCGCGTTCGCGAAGGCATTGAAGCCGTCAGCGACAATGTAGAACGCGCCGGGCCCGCCGATGACGTGGTCGCGGTAGTAGCGGTCGAGATCGCGCTCGGGCGGCGTGCCCCAGCGGGTCGGACGGTCGTTCACGATCGGCAGTCCGTTGATGATGATCCCTCGCGCCAGCGCCTCTTGCCGCGTCTCGCCGAGATCGCGGCCGTTGTTGTTGCGGCCGTCGCCCGAAATGTCGATCACGCGCCGCGTCCCGCGATAGGGACTCACCTCGAAGCGTTTCATCGAGAATTCGATCGCGCCGCTGATCGAGGTCCAGCGCTCGGTCGAAACCGGCACGGCGTTGAGCTTGGCGACGAAGGCCTCGGCGCTGGCTTTGTCGGAAATGGTCGCCCATTCGACGACGACGCGCTGATAGTGATAGCCGGCCCATTCGATGTAGGTGACGCCGATCTTCCGTTTTGGGCCGCCAGAGACCGCCTCGATCACCTGCGGATGCACCAGCGCCCGCAAATAGCCCTGGCGTTGGAGCGCGGCCTCTTCCTCGTCGACGCTGCCCGAGACGTCGATGGCGAGGATGAGCTCGAGATCGACTTCGATCGGGCCATCGACCTGCCCGGGCGCCGCCGACGCGACCAACGACAAGAGTAGAGCGAGGAAAGCTGCACGCATGTCACCCTCCACCCGTCCCGAATATGCATCGCGAATTTATGGTGGGGAAGAGGGAGGCGCACTCCGGCTATGGGAAGGGCGAGGGCCGGGCGGCTGCTCAGAACTGCGCCTCCGGCGGAGCGGCCGGCGCGGGCGTGTCTCCGCGCGGCGGCGCGCCGGGGCACGCCCTCGCGAAAATCAGGCACCTCCACCGTGGCGCCGGCGGGAATCGCGATCCAGCTCCACCTTCCGATCTTGCCGTTGGCGTAGAGCCGGTATTCGATCCCAGTCGATTCGCGGCCGGAGCAATGCCGCACTTCGCCATGTTCGGAAGCGAGCGCCTGCTCGAGCTGCGCGAGCGGATAGCAAGACAGCTTCGCTTCCAAGGCCGATTGTGGCCACGGTGAGAGCGTCAGCGCGGTTGCCGAGATCCTCGCGAATCTCACGGCGCAACGCGGGCTTGATCGCGCCGATAACGAGCCGCCCGCAGCTTCGGTTCGCGCTCGACCCGGTCAAAGATTTCGGCGATCGCGCGTGCGCAGCAGGAACTTCGCCCGCGGCGCCGGCCGCGCGCCATGCGCAAGAAATAGTGGCCCCGCGGGGGTGAAACCCGCGGGGCTAATGCTCCATGGGCGGGGCACCGGGTCAAACGGAACCCCAGGAGGCTTGCACATTCTACGCGGCATCGCCGGCGAAGTTCCGGCGGCGGCAGCGGCGCCGCCACGAGAGCCGCACGCATTGATGGGGGGAACCGAGGCCCTCGGCGCGCCGTTTTCCTGTCGACGAATCGGCAAGCATCGTTGAAATCGCTGGAGCAGCGAGGACGTTCATGAGCAGGATCGCGTGGCTCAAGATCGGTGCCGTTGCGGCACTGTGGACGATCATCATCGGCGCCGCGGTATCCGGCTGGATGGTCGGACGGAGCGGCGCCGCGCGGCAGATTTCGGAACTGCGCCAGCGGCTCGCCGCCGATTCCGTGCCGAAGCCGAGCTGCGGCGTCGAGATCGAGTTGCTCGATGCGCCGACCGGCAATTCCCGGATGGCCGCCAATCTCTTCGGCCTCACGCTCGGCGGCATCCTGCCGAAGGCGCCGCAGCACATTCATCTGCGCGAGATGCTCACGTCGCATTGATCGGCCCTTGGCCTCTTGGTCACTGCGGTGGCGGACGCTTGCGCGCGCTCGCGGGGTTTTGCTTTGCCAGCGCGTCTAAGGTCCAGCGTTCAACCGAAAAATGGAGCAGCGCGATGAACTGGGACCAGATCGCCGGCAATTGGAAGCAGGCCGCGGGCAAGCTCAGGGAGAAGTGGGGCAAGCTGACCGACGACGACGTGCACGTGATCGCGGGAAAGCGCGATAAGCTCGTCGGCCGCATCCAGGAGCACTACGGCATCGAAAAGGAAGAAGCCGACAAAGAGGTGAAGGAGTGGGAGAAGCTCTGCCACTGAGCCCTCCGCACGAGAAACCTTCGCGCCGGCTCAATCCGCGCGCAGA
Source organism: Alphaproteobacteria bacterium (assembly GCA_036555425.1). Classification (GTDB taxonomy): domain Bacteria; phylum Pseudomonadota; class Alphaproteobacteria; order Bin65; family Bin65; genus SBBV01. The sequence goes on from DATBLL010000183.1 coordinate 8,553, forward strand.
CCCCGCGCCGCCGCGCCTCAGGCCGGCGGCACCTTCGCTTTCTCAGCCGGACTTTCCGCTGCGGGCCGGAATTGGGCGACTTGCACGAGCGAGCCGATGCACTCGTCGCTGCACAGGGCGAGACAGCGCCAGGCGCTGCGCCAGCCCCGCGGCGCGCCGGCCTGAGCCAAATCGCGTGGATGGGTGAGCGCGATCTCGACGCAATGAATGGGTCCGCCGAGCAGGCGCTCCGCCCGGCGATGGCGCAAGCGGTTGCGCAAGATGACCGGCGCCAAATCGGTCCAGCCGACGATCTCGTGGCGCGAGTTGACGATGGGAATGCTCATGGCAGGCTCCTGGGCGGAAAGAATCGCATGCCCTTAACGCACGGAGCCGCTCACCTTTGCGTGTTCAAACCCGGCATGCCGCCTGCGCCGCCATGGAACTCCGCCGCCCGTCGTCCGTAGCCTTGGGCCGGCCGAGCCAGTGCCACGATCGCAGGGAGAATGGTGCCCAGGGACGGATTTGCACCGCCGACACGCGGATTTTCAGGGATTTGGTCCACTTCGACGACGGTGTCGGCGGAACCCTCGTCGCCGTGCCCCATGCGACCTTCGCGAACGAAGTCGCCGCGGGCTATCGCCAGTCGACTGGAACCCGCCCTTGAGGAAGAAAAGGATGGCGCGGGGCTTCGCGCATCGCGTCGACCAGGGGAACGCAAGATACGCATTGATTCGGCGTTGCCCCGCCGCAAGGGAGCCGCCGCAAAGATCACCCGACGTGTTTGATGACGAATCTGAAGACGTTTCCCTCTTGCGTCGATTCGACAAGCTGATTGCCTGTCGCGCGGCAGAACGCCGGGAAATCCGCGACCGAGCCCGGATCGGTGGCGAGAACTTCAAGCGTGCCGCCCGGCGGCACGTTCTTGAGCGCCTTCTTTGCCTCCAAGATCGGCAACGGGCAATTCAAACCCTTCGCGTCAAGCACCCGATCAACCATTTTTCGTTCTCTAGTTGCGGGTCGGTTTTCTCTGTGCCGAATGCGCTCAGATGAAAAGATTGACGTCCGACGTGAGCGCCTTCTCCAAATATGCCGCCGCGCCGCCAAGAACGGGGCCTTCGATCATGGGCCTTTGAGACATCGCAACCCCTCGCCGTTCACGGCCGCCGTTGTGACTACGCCACTTCGACTTTCGACGTCGCCTTGTAGATCGAGCCGTCGTCGTCGTGCCAGGCCAACTCGAACGTGCCCGACTCGTTAACCTTGGCGAAGAACGCCATGTAGGGATTGGCCGAGATGCCGGGCTGCCAATCCGACTTGAACACCTCCTTGCCGTTGAAGGTGCAGAGGAACTGCTTGATGATCTTGCGCGGGATCGTCTTGCCCTCGGCATCCTTGCGGGTGCCCATCTCCATGTCGTGCGAGAT
>DATBLL010000192.1:0-6077 GCA_036555425.1 Alphaproteobacteria bacterium
ATAGGGTTAACCTTGCCACTTTAAATTTTGCTCGCGTCTATCCGAATCCAGGCGCCGCGCGAGGCGGGGCGCCCGGCCGGATTAGACCTCGAATCATCCTTGTGCGCGGCCGCGCACGGGGCGGGGGCAATCGGAGCGCCACGGCGCGATGTTGCGGGAAGAGGAAGCAAAGGAATCGCCCAAGGGCGACCGCGATGGCGGCACCATCGGCAAGCTCCTGCGGCGGCGCATGCGCGACATGGTCGCCGGCACGAGCCAGCCGGCCGTGCCCCATCTCGCACTGCATGGGGCGCAGGCGGCGTCGCTGCACAAGAACGGGCCCATCTCGCTCCTCGCCAATCTCGTCAATGGTCTGATCCTCGCCTGCGTGCTTTGGGCCGCAGGCATCCAGCGCGAAGCCGTGCTGTCCTGGTACACGCTGCTGATGCTGGTGGTGACGCTCACCTACCTGTTCTGGCGCGGCTACGATCGCGCGGTCGAGCGCCACCAGATCCGCGGTTGGCTGAAGCGCTTCGCCGCCGGCAAGGCCGCCGCCGGCATCGTCTGGGCGCTGACCATCGTCTATCTCTACCGCGGCGTCGATACGACGAGCCTCGTCGTCATCGTCTTCCTGCTCGCCGGCATGACCGCCGCCGCAGTCGCCTCGTCGGCCGCCTACCGCCCGGCCGTCGTCGGCTTCATCGCGCCCATCCTGGGCGGGCTCGCTTTCTACTTCTTCAGCCGCGCCTCCTTCACCGATTGGGCGCTCGGCTTCTTCGCGCTCGTCTACTTCGTCTTCATCAACCGCATAACGCAGAACCTCGAGCAGAACCTCATTCAGGAGGTGGCGCTCAAGGACAAGAACCGCAGCCTCGTCGAATCGCTCGAATACGCGGTGGCCGAGACGCGCGACCGCGAGGAGAAATTCCGCGTCATCGCCGATTATTCGCATAGCTGGGAATCGTGGTTCTCGGGCGACGGCAAGCTGCTTTGGGTCAATCCCGGGGTCGAGCGCATGACCGGCTATAACGCCGAAGAGTGCATGAACCAGCGCAGCCATCCGATGGAGATCGTCCATCCGGAGGACCGCGAGACGGTCGCCCGCGCCATGGCCGCGGCCGGCAAGCAGCCGTCGATGACGGAGCTCGAATTCCGCGTCGTCTGCAAGGACGGCTCGGTGCGCTGGTGCGCCGCCGTCTCGCAGCCGGCGGTCGACACCCACGGCCGCAACGTCGGCTTCCGCGCCAGCATCCGCGACATCTCCGACCGCAAGGCGCTGCAGCAGCAGCTCGAGCTCCTGGCGTCGACCGATCCGCTCACCGGCGTCGTCAACCGCCGCCGCTTCTTCCATACGGCCGAGGCCGAGCTTTATCGCGCGCGCCGCTACGACCGCCCGCTCGTCCTGGCCCTTGTCGATATCGATCACTTCAAGCGCATCAACGATACGCACGGCCACGCGGTCGGTGACGATACGCTGAAGACGCTGGCGCATGCCTTCGCCAACCGCCTGCGCCGCAGCGACCTCTTCGCGCGCTTCGGCGGCGAGGAGTTCGTCCTGCTGCTGCCCGAAACCCAGCTCGGCGATGGCCTGCGGCTCTGTGAGCGCCTGCGCCAGATGGTCGAGACCATCAAGCTGCAGATCCCGGGCAAAAGCGAGCCGTTCGGCTTCACCGTCAGCATCGGCGTCGCCGATCTCCAGCACGAGGGCGATTCGCTGAATCAGCTCCTCGCCCGCGCCGACGCCGCCCTCTACAAGGCGAAGCGGGACGGGCGCAACCAGGTCGCTTATGGCGCCCCGGTCCAGGCGTTCGAAGGCACGACGGTGCAGCAGCCCGGCGACCGCCGCGCGGCGCGTCCCTCCAACCCGCAGCAGTCCGAAGCCGTGGCCGAGAAGCTTGAGCTCGCGGAGGCCGCGGCCAATGGCGCGGCGGCCCGTGCTCCGCTCGCGATCAAACCGGCCGGCCCGGCGCCTGGCGAAGCCCCGGAACTGCCGCTACGCTTTGCAAGCCCTGGCAATCGCTAGAATTTCCCCCGGCATCGAACGCAAATTAGAAAATATAGTAGAATCAATCGATAAAGCGCCTCGAGCGGGCGACATTAGCGTTGCGTTAGGGATTGTTTGAGAGCGTTTGCGGGTTCTTAGCGCGGCCTCTTCGGCACGCGAAGCTTCCTCCTCAGTCGAGGCAACTCGTGCACTCTGTGGTGGCCAAGACTTGCGCGCGCGCATGCCGGCCCCTGGCCCGCGAGCGGCGGACCCGCGGGAGCCGCGCGCATCCATCATGAATTTTCAGCGCGAAGCGGTTCGGGCGAAGGCCCGTGGGGGCCCCACGCGAGCGGCGAGCGCCGCCGCGGCCATCCAGCCGCACGGGCTGCTGCTGGTGCTCGACGCGGATACGCTCAAGGTCAATCATGTCAGCGCGAATACGGGCGCGTTGCTCGGCTGCCCGCCGACGAAAGTCATCGGCAGCAGCATCGCCGACTATGTCGATGCGGGCTATGTGCGCGCGCTGGCGGAATTCGGCGCCGGCGCCTCCCGGACCGCAGGGCCATCCGGCCGCGTGACGCTACGGGGCCCGGCGCAGTCGCTCTCCTGGCGCGCCGCGAGCCATCGCAGCGGCGGCACGATCACCGTCGAAATCGCGCCGGTGCCCGAAGGCAGCCGGGACCTCGACGGATTCTTGTCCGACGCCACCGCGACCCTGCACGCCGTGCGCGATCACGCCGGCATCGACGCGACCGCGACCACCGTCGCTCGCCGCCTGCGCGAAATGACGGGCTACGAGCGCGTCATGGTCGTGCGCTTCGACGCGCAGGCACACGCGGAGGTGATCGCCGAAAGCAAGGCGCCATCGGCCGGATCGACGCTGCTGGGCGCTCACTTTCACGCCGACGAAATGCCCGACCCGGCGCGCGACTTCGCCCTCGACAATCCGATACGAATGATTCACGACCTGACCGCGGCGCCGGTCCCGGTCCTGCCCGCAACCGATTCCGCGGGCGATCCGGTCGATCTGACCGAAGCGATCCTGCGCGCGGCGCCCCCCGGCCAAGTCCGGCTCTTGGCCGGGATCGGCGCGCGCTCGGCCCTCGTCATGTCGCTGGTTCGCGAGCGGCGGCTGTGGGGCCTCGTTGTCTTTCTTCACCGCGCGCCACGGCGTCTTTCGCTTCCGCACCGCTCGACGCTGCAGCTCATGGCCGACGCGGTCGCGGTGCGCTTCGCGGCGGCCGAGGATCAGGAGCGCGAGCGCGAACTGACGCGCCGCCGCCGCGCGCTCGGCGCGCTCAAAGGGATTTTCGAGCGCGAGACGGGCGACGGCGCCGCCGCGATCGTCCGCCGCCATGCGCGCTCGCTGCTCCGCATCGTCGGCGCGTCCGGCGCGTGGTGCCATCTGCCGGAGGCCGATTTCGCGCTCGGGCACGCGCCGTCCGCGGAAACGGCGAAGCGGATAGCCGCCCTCTGCCGCGCGCGCGGCACGGGCCGCGCGTTCGCCACCGATCACGTCGCCGCGCTCGATCCCGCGCTCGCCGATGCCGCGAAGGTCGCCGCGGGCGCCCTCTTCGTGTCGCTGCCGCGCTCGCGCGGATCGCTGCTGTTCCTGCGCGGCGAGGCGCCGCTCCCGCGCGCGCCCGAAGGCCAGCCGGAGCGCTACGTCCGCGAGCGGCACGAGGCCTGGTTGCAGGCGCGCCGTAACCACGGCGAGCCCTGGGCTGCCGCCGATCTCGCGATCGCACCGGACTTGGCCGCCTTGGTGGACGATTTGGCGCCCCGGCTCGGCGAACGCCGCAACATCCAACGCGTCCTCCAGAACGAAGCCAAGCTGAGGGCCATCCTCGATGCGACGCAGGACGGGCTGATCGTCATCGACCGCGCCGGCAACATTCAGGATTTCTCCCCCGGCGCCGAGCGTCTGTTCCGCTGCAGCGTCGCCGAGATGGCGGGGCAGCCGGTCGAGCGGCTCATTCCCGAGAATTTGCGCGAGCGGCACCGCGCCGGACTCGCCCGCGCGTCGCACGCGCTGCATGCGCGCACGATGGGCGGCGACGGCCAATTGCTGGCGCTGCGCAAGGACGGCACGACGTTTCCATTCGAGCTCACGCTCACCTCGCTCGTGCAGGGCGGCGAGACGCTCTTCATCGGCGCGTTGCGCGATATCACCGAGCGCTTGAGCGTCGAGCAGCGCGACCGCTTCTGGTTCGAGCAGTCTTCGGTCGGCTACTCGGTGTCCGATCCGATCACGCACCGCCGTCTGCGCGTCAATCCGGCGCTCTGCCGCATCCTCGGCTACAGCGAGCGCGAGCTCCTGTCGATGAACGTGTTCGAAACCATCCATCCCGACGACGCGGCGGCCGCGCAGGAATGGCGCGGCCGCGTGCGCGCGGGCAGCGACGCACCTTACCGCAAGGTGCACCGCTTCATCCGCAAGGACGGCAAGATCGTTTGGGGCCACGTCACCGCGCTGCCGATCCGGATGCCGGCGTCGGATGCGGTCGAGATCGTCTCGGAATTGATCGAGATCACCGAGCTCATGGAGGCGGACGCAAAGCTGCGCGCCGCGCTGTCGCGCGCCGAGGCCGCCAGCGCCTCGAAGTCGCAATTCCTTGCGACGATGAGCCACGAGCTGCGTACGCCGCTCAACGCCATCATCGGCCTCTCCGAGATGATCTCGAGCGAAATCATGGGGCCGCTCGGCAATGTGCGCTACGCCGACTACGTGCGCGACATCCACCGCGCCGGGCGCCATCTGCTCGATCTCGTCACCGACGTGCTCGACACCAGCCGCATCGAGGCTGGCGGCTATCGCCTGATCCCGGCGCCGCTGCAAGCCAAGGACGTGATCGAGGAGACACACCGCATCGTCGGGCCGCTCGCCGCCGAGCGCGGGGTGCGCCTCGAGCGCGCGATCGAGGAGAACCTGCCCTTGATGCGGGGCGACCGGCGCGCGCTCAAGCAGATCCTCATCAACGTGATGTCGAACGCCGTGAAATACACGCCGGCCGGCGGCTCGATCGTGATCCGCGCCAAGGCCGAGCCAGATCGTCTCGCAATTGCCGTGGCCGATACGGGCAGCGGCATACCGCCCGAGGACCTGCCCCACGTCATCGAGCCCTTCTATCGCGCCGGCGACGCCTATACGAGCGGGGCCGCGGGCGGCGCCGGCCTCGGCCTTTCCATCGCCAACGGCCTCGTCCAGGCCCATGGCGGCTCGCTGGCGATCGCGAGCAAGGTGGGCGTGGGGACCACGGTTACCCTGCGGTTCCCGCTGGCGCCCGCGGCGCCTTGACGAACGCGCGCCGGGCCTGCATTTCTTAACGAAAAGGCAGGAGGAGGATCGCCGCGATGATCAAGGTGCAGGACATCATCTACGTCGCCCATCGCGTTCCCGACCTGGACCGCATGGAGGCGTTTCTCACCGATTTCGGGATGGTCAAGGCCGAGCGCCGCGCCGACCGGCTCTTCATGCGGGGCGCCGGAACTCGGCCCTTCATTCATATGAGCGAGAAAGGCGCGCCCGGTTTCGTCGCCTGCGGCTTCGCGGCCTCCTCGCTGGCCGATCTCGAGAAGGTGGCCGGCAAGAACGGCGCGTCCGGGATCGAGGACATCGACGGCCCGGGCGGCGGCAAGCGCGTTCGGCTCAAGGGCCCGGATGGCTTCCGCGTCGACGTTTGCTACGGCATGGGCACTACGCCGGAGCTGCCGATCCGCGAGCCGCTGGTGCTCAATTACGCGCGCGACAAGAACCGCTACGGCGGCTTGCAGCGCCCGGCCAAGGAGCCGGCGCGCATCAACAAGATCGGCCATTGCGTCTGGAAAGTATCCGATGCCGACAAGGCCATCGCCTGGTTCTGCGAGAATCTCGGCATGCTCGTCTCCGACCGCCTCTACGTGCCGGACAACGAGAAGCAGACGCTCGGAACCTTCCTGCGCATGGACCGCGGTCCGGCCTGGACCGATCACCACACGATCCTCTGCCTCAACAGCCCCGACGAGGTGAAGATCCACCACTGCTCGTTCGAGGTGCAGGATTACGACGCGGTCCACATCGGCGGGCAGTGGATGGAAGAGAAGGGCTGGAAGCGCGAATGGGGCATCGGCCGCC
>DATBLL010000202.1:0-3445 GCA_036555425.1 Alphaproteobacteria bacterium
CGAGCGTGAAGGCCATGAAGGACTTGGCCGCTTGCGGGAACTTCGTGTAGCGCATGGCCATCATCGGATAGGCGACGTGGAACTCGGTCGGCTTGCCGACCGGCCCGACCGGCCACAGCGCGTGGTTGGTGTCGGCCTGCATCTCCTTCATCTTGGCGTCGCCCTTGTCGGCGCCCGCCTTGGCCGCGGCGTAGATCGACACGCCGTTGTTGGTGACCGAGAGTTCGCCGGCGAGGAACGCCTTGTTGTTAAAGGCGTCGTTCCACGAGGCGGTGCCCGCGATGAAGGTGGCGTAGAGCGCCTGGGCGTATTCGAGCGCCTTGGCGGTTTCCGCCGAGTTGATGATCACCTTGTCCTTGGCGTCGACGACGTTGCCGCCGAAGGCCCAGAGGCACCAATGCACCCAGGCATTGCCGTCGCCCGAGGCGCGGCCGAGCGCGAAGCCGCCGGGCGTCCCTTGGGCCTTCAACTTCTTCATCAGGTCGAGGAATCCGGCCGTGTCCTTCGGGATCTCCTTGAAGCCCGCCTTCTCGATCATGCTCTGGCGGTAGTTGATGACGTTGCCGTTGTAGCCCATCGGAATGGCGATCCACTTGCCGCCCGACTTGCCGTAGGTCTCGGCGCTGGGGACCCAGCCGCCGTACTTCTTGCCGAGATAGGTGGCGACGTCGGTCACGTCGATGACCTTGGTCGGGAAGAGGTGCGGCAGCGAATAGAGGCCCCAGAAGAGATCGGGGCCCTGGCCGGTGTTGGCCGCGACCGAGGCCTTGGGCTGCACGTCGTCGAGCGATTCGTTCAGCACCGAAACCTGCACGCCGGTCGCCTTGGTGAAGGCGGCGACGAGCACCATGAACGCGTCTTCCTCGGATTGCACGAAGCGCTTCCAGCGCAGGAGCTGGAGCTTCGCACCCTTCTCGGGCTTCCACGGCGCCGCCTGCGCCCAGGCCTGGGCGAATTCGAAGAGGCCGGTTTGCGACAGCGCCCCGACCGCGCCGGCCGCGGCGGCGCCCTTCAAGACCGAACGGCGATTCACGTGCGTCATAGACGTTCCTCCTGTTGTCGCGGAAAGCCGCTTTTCGGCCCTCCTGTTATCGTCCCTCGTCTTCCCTCGTCGTCCTTCGGAGGCGTTCTACCTCCGCTCCAGGGGCCGTTCCGCCCCTCGATCCCGCGCTTTCAATTCAGCCGCCGGCCGCTGGCCTCGTCGAAGAGGTGCACGAGCTTCGGGTCGGGCTTGATGCGCAGCGTTTCACCCGGCTGCGCCGCGATGCGCTCGCGGAATACGCACACCATCTCCTGCCCGGCGCACTCGACCACGACCTGCGTTTCCGAGCCCGTCGGCTCGATGACGATGACCTTCGTCGGCACGCCATCGTCGGCGACGCTCACATGCTCGGGGCGGATGCCGTAGCTGGCGCGGCCGCCTGCGGCTCTCGCGCCGTTGAGCGGCAGGGTCACGCCGCCGTCGGCCATGAAGCGCCCGCCCTCGATGCGGCCCTTGAAGAAGTTCATCGCCGGCGAGCCGATGAAGCCCGCCACGAAGAGGTTGGCCGGCCGGTCGTAGAGGTCGAGCGGCTCGCCGATCTGCTCGACGATGCCGTCATGCATGACGACGATCTTGTCGGCCATCGTCATGGCCTCGATCTGGTCGTGCGTGACGTAGACGGTCGTCGTCTTGAGCCGCTGGTGCAGCGCCTTGATCTCGGTGCGCATGGCGACGCGGAGCTTGGCGTCGAGGTTCGAAAGCGGCTCGTCGAAGAGGAAAACCTGGGGGTCGCGCACGATCGCGCGGCCCATCGCCACGCGCTGGCGCTGGCCGCCCGAAAGCTGGCGCGGGAAGCGCGCGAGGAGCGGCGTCAGGCCCAGGATTTCCGCGGCGCGCGCCACGCGCCGCTCGATCTCGGCTTTCTCGGTGCCGCGCAGCTTCAGCGAGAAGCCCATGTTCGCCGACACGGTCATGTGCGGGTAGAGCGCGTAGTTCTGGAACACCATCGCCACGTCGCGCTCCTTGGGCGGCACCTGGTTCACGACGCGGTTGCCGATGCGGATCTCGCCGGCGGTGATGTTCTCGAGCCCGGCGATCATGCGCAGCAAGGTGGACTTGCCGCAGCCCGACGGCCCCACCAGCACGACGAATTCGCCGTCCTCGATATCGACGCTGACGCCGTGGATGACGGCGTGGGCGCCGAACGCCTTTCTCACCTCGCGGATGACGACCGAGGCCATGGCCTAGCTCCGCCCGCCGCGCGCGCGCTTCGGCGGGTGCAGCGCTCGCGGCAGCGACCGCGCCGGCGCACGCCCGTTCACATGCGCGGACCGCTCCGAGGCGACCAGCGGCCAATCGCGCTCGTATTCCTTCGCCACGCGGTCGAGGTGCTTCTGCATCGCGGCCTTGGCGCCGGCGGGATCGCGTGCAGTGAGCGCCTTCAGGATGCGCTCGTGATCCGCGATCGATCGCGTGCGCACGCCATCGGTCACGGTGTGCCGCAGGAGGCGCGCATAGACCGGCGACGCGCGCAGGTCCCAGAGCATGTTCACGACCGAGACCAGCACCGAATTGTGCGTCGCCTCGGCGATGCGCACATGATAGAGCCGGTCGCCGGTTTCGTAGGCCTCGCCGCCGTGGATGTCGCTTTTCATCATGCGCACGGCCTCGCCGATGCCGGCGATGTCGTCGTCGCGTGCCGCGCGGGCGGCCAGCTCCGCCACCTCGCCCTCGATGAGGCGCCGCGCGCGCAGCAGCTCGAACGGGCCGGGACTGTCGCCGAGGATGTCGGGATTGGCGGTGAGGGCGCGGGCGCGGCGCACATAGATGCCGGAGCCCACGCGCACATCGACGAGGCCTTCCACCTCGAGCGCGATGAGGCCCTCGCGCACGGAAGGGCGCGAGACGCCCAGAAGCTGCGCGAGCTCGCGCTCGGTCGGAAGCCGCGAGCCCGGCGCAAATTCGCCGCGCGCGATCAGGCCGGCCACCTGATCCGCGATGTGGCGATAGAGCCGCCGCGTTTCGATCGGCTGAAGGGGCAAGTCGCCCATCCTCCCTTTGGCGCAAGTCTTTTGTCGTCTTGCTTGCGGGAAGCCTAGCGCCCTAGAGTTGGGGGGTCAAATGGTCTGACCAATGTGCCCCGTCTCAGCATCGGCGCGCGGCCGGACAAGAAGACTCAGGTGGAAATCGGGAGGAGCGGGAGCGCATGGCAGGGCGGCTCGCCGGCAAGACGGCTTTTATCACCGCGGCGGCGCAGGGCATCGGGCGCGGTGCCGCGCTCGCCTTCGCGCGCGAGGGCGCCAAGGTCTTCGCCACCGACATCAACGCGGCGGCGCTGAAATCGCTGGCCGACACGGCCGGGATCGCGACGCGCGCGCTCGACGTCACCGATGCGGCGGCGATCGAGCGCGTCACCGCCGAGGCGGCGGCGGCGGCCGGCGGCGCCTTCGACGTGCTGCTCAA
>DATBLL010000207.1:0-7364 GCA_036555425.1 Alphaproteobacteria bacterium
TATGTGCCGCTGCGCTGGCTGCTGCGCGGGCTCGGCATCGAGCAGATCTCCCATGGGGCCGGCGATTACAGCGGCGGCCCCGGCCCCGCCACGCTGGCCGTGCCGGCGGCGCCGTCGGCCAGCCCGCTCGTCTGCTACGAGGCCATCTTTCCCGGCGAGGTGGCCGGCCGGCCGCGGCCCGGCTGGCTCGTGAACGTCACCAACGACGCTTGGTTCGGCCTCACCTCGGGACCCTACCAGCATTTCGCGAGTGCGCGCTTACGTGCGGTGGAAGAAGGGCTGCCGCTCGTGCGCGCGGCCAATACCGGAATCACCGCGGTCGTAAATGCCTACGGCGTCGTCGTCGCGCGCATGCCGATCATGACGACAGGGGTCCTCGACGCGGAGTTGCCGCGCGCTACAGTGCAACCCACTTTCTATGCACGGTTGGGGGACCGTGGCCTGCTCGTTGTCCTGTTGCTGGCCCTTGCCTGGGCTTGTGCAGCCGACCTGCGACACTTTGCACTGCACAATCATGGGAAGGCAACCTCTTAGGATTTCTCGCAGGCGGGCGTTTGCGCAAGCGCAAAATTTGAAACAACATTCGATTGTTGTTGTAAAATGAAAGTAATATATTAGAACAACGCGACGGACGGCATGGGGCTCGGGCACGGCAACCGGAAGATGGTGCCGGACCGAGGCTGCAGGCGCGACGAACAAAAAATGGGGCCAAGGGAAACGGCAACTGGAACGTGTTGCCGCGACGGTCGTTGTCAGTCGAATCGAGTGGGTTCAACTCAAGGAAAGGTCGAGGACGTTATGGCGATGAGAGGCAGAGCGAAGGGCCGGAGGGGCGCCACGCGGATCAAGCTGGTGCGCCCGCGCCCGGTCGATGCGCATGTGGGAGCCCGTGTCCGCTTGCGCCGCACCATGCTCGGCATGAGCCAGGAGAAGCTGGCGCAAGCGCTGGGCTTGACCTTTCAGCAGGTGCAGAAATACGAACGCGGCACCAATCGGGTGGGATCGAGCCGGCTCTACGAGCTCTCCAAGATCCTCGACGTGCCGATCCAGTTCTTCTTCGACGAGATGCCGGCCGAGATCGCGGCCACGGCCCGCACCGGCAATGGCGGTTTCGCCGAGGCCGCGGCCGACTACGAGCCCGACACGCTTGCCAAGCGCGAGACGCTCGAGCTCGTGCGCGCCTACTACCGCATCAAGAGCCCGCGCGTGCGCAAGAAGGTCTTCGATCTCGCCAAGACGCTGGGCCGCGGCGAAGACGCCGATTGATCGGCCGTCCCACGCCGTCCCAACTCCGAGCGCGCGCCCCGGCCCCAACCGGGGCGCGGTGCTTTTGGGCGGTTGGGCAGCGGCAGAAGACGCGCGCATGCGCCGCTTGCCCGGCCGGGAGCGCGCGACTATGGTCCCGCGCGCTCGCGCCCCAGCATTTCCCGAGGCGCGGCGAGCAATTCCCAAGCAAGGCACCAGGAGGACGTTGAGACCGTGGCCAGGGGCAGCAGCTATCTATTCACCAGCGAATCCGTTTCCGAAGGGCACCCGGACAAGGTCTGCGACCAGATTTCCGATGCGGTGCTCGACGCGTTCCTCACCAACGATGTGAAACTCGGCGTGGCCGACGATTCCCAGGCCAATTCGCGCGTGGCCTGCGAAACGCTCACCACCACCAACAAGATCGTCATCGCCGGCGAGGTGCGCGGCACCGCGCCGCTCACGCACCGCTACGGCGCGCACACCGTCGTCAACCGGGAATTCATCGCCGAAGTCGCGCGCCAAGTGGTCAAGGACATCGGCTACGACCAGGACGGCTTCAGCTGGGCGGGCTCGGACGTCGAGGTGCTGCTGCACGCGCAGTCGCCCGACATCGACCGCGGCGTCACCGCCAAGAAAGCCAAGGGCAATGTCGGCGCCCAGGAAGGCGCCGGCGACCAGGGCCTGATGTTCGGCTTCGCCTGCACCGAAACCGAGGTCTACGAGAAGCACTCCTACATGCCGGCGCCGATCTATTTCGCGCACCGCATCCTGCGCGACCTCAAGGATGCGCGGCACAAGGGCGACCTCCCCGACCTGCTGCCCGACGCCAAGAGCCAGGTGACGGTGCGCTACGAGGATGGCCACCCGGTCGGCGCCACCAAGGTGGTGGTTTCGACCCAGCACGCCGCCACGACCAAGAAAGGCAAGCCCTACACCTCGGCGATGATCAAGGAGATGATCAAGCCGTACGTCACGAAGTCGCTGCCCCAGGGCTGGATGCCGAAGAAGGACTCGGACTTCCTCGTCAATCCCACCGGGCGCTTCGTGGTCGGCGGTCCCGACGGCGATTGCGGTCTCACCGGCCGCAAGATCATCGTCGATACCTATGGCGGCTACGCGCCGCATGGCGGCGGCGCCTTCTCGGGCAAGGACCCGACCAAGGTCGACCGCTCGGCCGCCTATGCCGCGCGCTATCTCGCCAAGAACGTCGTCGCGGCGGGCTTGGCCGAGCGGTGCAAGATCCAGGTCGCCTATGCGATCGGCGTCGCCGAGCCGATGTCGGTCTATGTCGACACCGAAGGCACGGCCAGCGTCGACGAGGCCAAGCTGCAGAAGCTGCTGCCGCAGATCTTCAGCCTGCGGCCGACCGACATCCGCCGCAGCCTCGCGCTCAACAAGCCGATCTACCGGCGCACCGCGTCCTACGGCCATTTCGGCCGCCAGCCCGAGCGCGACGGCGGCTTCTCCTGGGAGCGCACCGACCTCGTGCCCGAGCTGAAGCGGGCGTTCTTGTAACGCGTTTGTTGCGTGTAGGGGCGCACGCCTGTGCGCTCCTGGCGCACCATTTCCGGCGGATGTAGGGGCGCACAGCCGTGCGCCCCTACGCGTTTCAGCGATTTGATCCTATCGTCGGGATCGTATGTCCGAATCCGCACCCACGCAGCGCCTCCGCCACTACGGCCGCCGGCTGGGCAGGAAGCTCCGGCCGGGGCGCGCGGCACTGCTCGAGACCCTGCTGCCGAAAATCCAAATACCGCTGGAACCGGGCAAGCCGCTCGACCCGTGGTCGCTGTTCGCGCGGCGCCCGGCGCGGCTCTGGCTCGAGATCGGCTTCGGCGCCGGCGAGCACGCGGCTTGGCAGGCCGAGCGTCATCCCGACACCGGGATCCTCGCCGCCGAGATTTTCGTCAACGGCGTGGCCTCGCTGCTGCGCCACATGGCCGAGCGCGGGCTCGCCAATATCCGCGTCCACCCCGAGGATGCGCGGCCCTTGCTCGCGGCGCTGCCCGAGGCCTGCCTCGACCGCGTTTTCCTGCTGCATCCCGATCCGTGGCCCAAGGCGCGGCACGCCGAGCGCCGCTTCGTCAACGCCGCCAATCTCGATGCGCTGGCGCGGGCGATGGCGGACGGCGCCGAGCTCCGCATCGCGTCGGATCATCCGGTCTACAAGGTCTGGACGCTCGAGCAGATGGGCAAGCGCCGAGACTTCGAATGGCTCGCGCGGCGCGCCAGCGATTGGCGCGTGCGGCCCGAGGACTGGCCCGAGACGCGCTATGAGCACAAGGCCAAGGGCGAGGGGCGAACGAGCCTCTATCTCCGCTACCGCCGGCGGCCCCGCGATTGACCCGGCGGGCGCGCCCGTTAGGATCGCGCGCCGCTCGGCAGACGGGAGAACGGGCGCATGAACCGCATGGTCCTGCTCGCCGCTGCCATCGGCGCGGCCGGCGTCTTGGCGGCGCCGGCGGCCGGGCAGAGCGCCGATTGGAGCCTCTGCGCTCCGGCCGCGGCGGGCGATTGGGAGCGCGCCATCGCCGCCTGCTCGCGCCTCGTCGCCGCCGGCACGCTCAAATCCGGGGAGCGCGCCGCCGCGCATGTCAACCGCGGCACTCTCTATTTGCTGAAGGGCGATGCCCAGCGCGCGATCAAGGACTACGACGCCGCGCTGAAGCTCGAGCCGGACGACGTGGTCGCGCTGAACCGCCGCGGCGAGGCCCGCAGCCGCCAAGCCGATTTCGTGGGCGCGCTCGCCGATTACGACGAAGCCGTGCGCCTCAATCCGCGCTATCCGCTCGCGTTCCGCAATCGCGCGCGCATTCATTTCTACCGCGGCGATTTCGCCGCCGCCGCCGAGGATTTCCGCAGCGCCGAGGCGATCGACCGCGGCAACGCCTATTCGCTGCTCTGGCGCTACGTCGCCGAGGCGCGCGCGGGCGTCGTCGACCAGGCCGGCCTCGAACGCGGTTCGGGACAACTGCGCGAGGGCTGGCCGAAGCCGCTCGTTCTCCACTTTCTCGGCCGCCTGCCGCGTGCGGACGTGCTGGCGACGGCCGCCGCCGATACCGCGAAGCGGCAGGAGCAGGAATGCGAGGCGCATTTCTTCCTCGGCCAGAAGCACATCCTCGCCGCCGCCAAGGAGGCGGCCGTGGCCGAGCTGCGCCAGGCTCTGACGCAATGCCCGGGGCACATGGTCGAGCACCATGCGACGCGCGTCGAGCTCCGGCGGTTCGGCGCGGCCGCGCCGTAAGCGGTAGAGACCCCTACGGGCATCAATCGCTTCCGTTCCCGGCAATCAGGGGGCGCGCAGCCTTTCCCTACGCGTCGATCACCTTGCCCGGATTCATGATGTTCTTGGGATCGATCGCGCGCTTCAGGCTACGCATGAGCGCGATCTCCGCTTCGCTGCGGCTGTAGGCGAGATAGGGCCGCTTCAAGAGGCCGATGCCATGCTCGGCCGAAACCGAGCCGCCATGAGCGCGCACGATCGCGTAGATCTCGGCGGAAATCTCCGCCGTGGGCTGCGCCGCCTGGCCGCCGACATTGGCGACGACGTGGAGATTGCTGTCGCCGATATG
Source organism: Alphaproteobacteria bacterium (assembly GCA_036555425.1). Taxonomy (GTDB): domain Bacteria; phylum Pseudomonadota; class Alphaproteobacteria; order Bin65; family Bin65; genus SBBV01. Next base: position 4,821 of record DATBLL010000207.1, read on the forward strand.
GCCGTAGCTCAGCGCCACGATCCCGGGCCAGCACTGGGCGAGGCGCCCCTCGATCTCGGCCACGATGCGGCCGATGCGGCCGACCGGAAAGCTGATATCGAACGAGGCGACCGGCCCCAGGATGCGGCCGTATTCGCTGACCGCGTCGCGCAGCGCCCAGAGCGCGCGGCCCTCCTTGTCGGATTTGGCGATGACGGCGTCCGCGAGCGTACCCTGTTCGAGCATTTCGCCGAGGAACGCCTCGAAGCGCGACGCATCGCCTGAGGGATCGGCGCCGGAGGCTTCCAGCAGCGCGTAGATGCCCGGCGCCGGCGCCAGCGGCCGGCCGAGTTCGGGCAGCTTCGCGGTCATGAACGCGTAGTAGCTCGGCCACATCACCTCGAAGGACGAGAGCGTGCCGGCGAGCGCCGATTGCGCGCGGCGCAGGAGCGCGATCACCGCGTCATAGTCGGGGCAGCGGCAAAGCGCGTTCGAAACCGAAAGCGGCTTCGGATGCAGCCGCAGCACCGCGCGGGTGATCACGCCGAAAATGCCCTCGGTGCCGATGAAGAGCTGCTTCAGGTCCACGCCGGTGTTGTTCTTCAGCATCTTGTTGAGCGAGCTCAGCACGGTGCCGTCGGGCAGCACGGCTTCGAGGCCGAGCGCGAGCTCTCGCGCCATGCCGTAGCGCAGCACGCGGTTCCCGCCGGCATTGGTCGCGAGATTGCCGCCGATCGTGCACGAGCCGCGCGCGCCGATGTCGAGCGCGAAGAAGAAACCGGCCTCGTCGGCGGCGCGCTGCACCAGCTCCAGCGGCGTGCCGACGCGGACGGTCGCCGTCGCCGTCGCCGGATCGATTTCCTCGATGCCGCTCATGCGTTCGAGCGTGAGCGCCACGCCGCCCGCGACCGGCCGCGCGCCGCCGACGAGGCCGGTCAATCCTCCCTGCGGCGTCACCGGCACGCTGTGCGCGTAGCAGATGCGGAGCGCCGCCGAAACCTCGTCGGTGCTGCGCGGCCGCAGCAGCGCCTTGGGTGCGATCGGCGGCAGCCGGCTCCAATCCGCGCCGTAGCGCGGCGCAATCGCATCGCCGACGCGCACGCCCTCGGCGCCGAGCGCCCGCGTCAGCGCGTCGAGAAAGGGCTCGCTCATTGCATTGCCTTCGGCAGCCAGGTGGCCAGCGGCGGATAGAGGATCATCATCGTGATCAGGATGAAATGGCAGGCGATATAGGGAAGCGCCGCCTTGCTCACCTGCCAGAGGGTCGTCCCGGGAACCACGCCCATCATCACGAACAGCAAGAGGCCGAAGGGCGGCGTGGTGAATCCGATCTCGAGCGCCAGGAGGATGATGACGCCCCAGAGGATCATGTCGAAGTGCAATTGCAGGGCCAGCGGCACGAAGATCGGCAGGGTCAGCAGCATCATCGAGAGCTGGTCCATGAAACAGCCGAGCACCAACAGCACCAGGATCATGACGATCAGCATCGCCGCCGGCGCCAGCGCATAGCCGGTCGCCCATGTCACCATGCCGGTCGAGACGCCGGAGAAGGCGAGCAGCTGGCTGAAGGTGGACGAGGCCATGATGAGGATGAAGCTCATCGCGCTGACCCGGAACGCATCCAACAGCGCGGAACGCACGGCGTCCCACGACAGCGCGCGATAGACGAGGGCCAGGATGAAGGTGGCGAGGCAGCCGAACGCCGCCGATTCGGTCGGTGTCGCGATGCCGAGGATCATGAAGCCGACGACGAAGAAGACGATGAAGCCCATCGGCAGGATGTTGACGCCGACGACGACGATCCGCTGCCAGAGCGAGGTCGGCGGCACCTCGTAGTGCGGCGCCGCGGCGGGATCGATCCGCGTCTGCAGCCAGATCAGCGCGAGATAGAGAATGCCGAGCACGACGCCGGGCAGGACCCCGGCCAGGAGCAGCGCGCCGATGTCGATGCGCGCCAGCGAGCCGAGCAGCACCGCGAGGCCGGACGGCGGGATGATGACCGCGAGCCCGCCCGCGCCCAACACCGGCCCCAGGGCCATGTGGCGCTTGTAGCCGCGCTTCAGCATCTCGGGCACCATCAGCGTGCCCATCATGCCGGTGTTGGCCATCGACGAGCCCGAGAGTGCCGCGAAGATCACGCCCGCCGTCACCGTCACGTAGGAGAGCCGCCCGGGCAGCCGTCCGAAGCAGAGGTCGATCGCGTCGAGCACGCGCTTGGCGAGGCCCGAGCGGAAGAACAGCGTCCCCATGATGAGGAAAAGCGGCACCGGGGCGAGCGTGAAGCTCGTGATCGAGGAGATGCCGTTCCGGAGCATCTGTTCGATGCCGGCTTCGGTCCGCCCTTGCAGGGCGGCAATGCCGACGATGTTGACGATGAAGAAGGCGAAGGCGACCGGGATGCCGAGCGCCATCAGAAGACAGATGCCGCCGATCAGCAGCAGCGCGGCCCAATACCATTCCATCGGGATTAAGGCCGCTTCCTGCGTCGGGGCGCGCTGCGCGCGCCCTTTTTCCGCGCGTCGGGGCTTCGCCTGTGGAGAGAGGGCGCGCGCAGCGCGCCCCTAC
>DATBLL010000145.1:0-1708 GCA_036555425.1 Alphaproteobacteria bacterium
CTCGGCGGCGAGATAGGCGGCGGCGCAGAGGAGGGCGATGGTCCAGGCGAGCGAAGTTGCGCCGAACAGCTTGCCCCAGGCCATGCTCCAGGGATGCAGGGTCGAAAGCCGCTGCGCGTCCCACGTGCGCCCGCGGATCTCGCGCAACACCGCGCCCGCCGCCTGGCGCCCGGCCCAGAACAGCAGGATCACGATCGCGAGCCAGCGCGCCACGTAGGCAGTGATCTCGGGCGTGAAGGCGCGCCGCGACGTGAGCGCCACATCCGCGGCCACCGCGGAGACGAGCAGCAAGCCGGTCAACAGCGAGGCCACGAGCACGCGCGTGCTCGAGAACTGCAGCCAGAGATTGCGTGTGAATTCCGGATTGCCGATCATGGCGCTTTCCCGCCCGGCGCCGGCGCCCCGGCCGCGGCGGCAGCGTCCGCCGACAGCGCGAAATAGATTTCCTCGACCCGCGCGCGGTCCTCGACGTAGGCCACGACCGGCAAGCCGGCGCCGACGCAATGGCGCAGCAGCGCCGCGCGCGCATCGGCGTCGGCGGGGATGAACACGCTGGCACTGGTGCCGTGGACGGCGATGCGCGTCGCGGCCGCGAAGCCCTTCAACGCGCGCTCGAAGCCGGAATCGGGGGCCGCGATTTCGACGCGCATGCAGGTCTGGCGCACCGCGGAGTCCGCGCCGATCGCGGCCGCCGCCTCGGAGAGCGGCTTGTGCAGCACGAGGCGGCCGCCGCGGATGATCATCACGTGGGTCGAATAGTCCTCGAGCTCCGAAAGAATGTGCGAGGAGACGATGAGCGTCATCCCGCCCTTGGCGAGATCGGCGATGAGCGAGGACAGGCTCCAGCGCGCCTCGGGATCGAGCCCGGCCGCCGGCTCGTCGAGCAGCAGCAGCGCGGGATCGTGGATGATCGCCTGCGCGATGGCCAGGCGCTGGCGCTGGCCGCGCGAAAGCTGCTGGGCGCGGCGGTTCATGAGCGCGGCGAGGCCCATGCGCGCCGCCGCGCGCTCGGCCGCCTCGGCCTGCGCCGCGGGTGCCAAGTCGTGGATCGCCGCGTGATAGGAGAGGCACTGGCGCACGGTCAGCTCGTCGTAGAGCCCGTAGAAATCGGAGAGATAGCCGAGCTTCCGATGGCTCTCGCGCGGATGGTTGGCGACGTCCATCCCGTCGAGCCAGATGCGGCCCTCGGCCGGGCGGTCGAGCACCGCGAGGCAGCGCAGCAGCGTCGTCTTGCCGGCGCCGTTCGGTCCCACCAAGGCCGTGATCGTGCCCGGCGCCACCTCGAACGAGACGCCGTCGAGCGCCCGCGCGCCCGGGTAGTCGTAGACGAGGTCCTCGGCGGCGATGATGGCCATGCGCGGGCGGACGGCGTGGTGAGGTGCCGCAACCTAGAGGATGGCGGGCGGCTGCTCAATTGGGCGCGGGCGGGCAGCACGACGGTCGGCGGGCCCCCCGGCTTCATCATGCCGCATGCCTCGGCCCCGCGTCGCGAAGGCGCAGCAGCAGGCGCTAGCGCGGTAAATGCGCGCTCGCCGTGTTGCCGAGATCCTTGGCGCTCTCGAACACCAGTTTGCCACCGTGCAATTCGGTGAGCCATTTGGCGATCAGAAGGCCGACGCGTCCCTTGCTGCGACCGTCGCGGTTTGCCGCGGCCGGATCGAGCGCGCGCCGGATCCGGTCGGCATTCGTGCCGATGCCGACGTCGGAA
>DATBLL010000213.1:0-24479 GCA_036555425.1 Alphaproteobacteria bacterium
CCGGATCGGACATCGAGTGGCCGCGATAGCGGTAGGTGAGCGCCTCGAGGATGTAGGGCCCCTCGCCGCGCCGCGCGTGCGCCACCGCCTTCAAGCCCGCGGCCTTCACCGCCAGCACGTCCATGCCGTCGACGCGCTCGCCCGGAATGCCATAGGCCTCGCCGCGCTTGTAGAAGTCGGTCGAGGCCGAGGCGCGCTTGGCCGAGGTGCCCATGCCGTATTGATTGTTCTCGATCACGTAGACCACGGGCAGGCGCCAGAGCTCGGCCATATTGAAGCTCTCGTAGACCTGGCCCTGGTTGACGGCGCCCTCGCCGAGATAGGTGACGCAGACGCCGCCGTCTTCCTTGTACTTGTGCGCGAAGGCGATGCCGGTGCCGAGCGGCACCTGCGCGCCGACGATGCCATGGCCGCCGTAGAAGCCCTTCTCGACGCTGAACATGTGCATCGAGCCGCCCTTGCCGCGCGAATAGCCGCCCTTGCGCCCGGTGAGCTCGGCCATGACGCCGCCCGCGTCCATGCCGGAGGCGAGCATGTGGCCGTGATCGCGATAGGCGGTGATGACGGAGTCCTTGGCCTTGAGCGCCGCCTGCATGCCGACGACGACCGCCTCCTGGCCGATATAGAGATGGCAGAAGCCGCCGATGAGGCCCATGCCGTAGAGCTGGCCGGCGCGCTCCTCGAAGCGGCGGATCGTGAGCATGGCGCGATAATAGGCGGCGAGCTCGTCTTTGGTCGCCGGCGCGCGCGCCGTGGCGATGTCCGCGGCGCCGTTGCCGGATGAGCGCTTCTCGACGGTCGCCGGGGCGGTCGGCCGCTTTGCGGCTCCGGCCTTGGGCGCGCTCCTGGCCATGCGCACCATCCTCACCTGAATGCCCTGGATGAGCGCCATTCTCAACGAATGCGTCGGCGCCCTCGCGCCCGAACAGTTATGGCATTGCCGCCGCTTTGACAAGCGCGCGCGGCCGCACGGCGTCGATCACTTCACGGCGGGCGGCGTGTCCGGCGCGAGCGGCTTCGCGTAGAGGATCACGATGTCGTTGGGCAGCACGAGGTTGAGCATCTGGCGCAGACGCTCGTCGAGCATGTCGCGGTCGAGCGTGCCTTCGCGCAGCAGTGCCACGCGCGATTCCAGCTGCTGGCGTTCGGCCGTGAGCCGCTTGCGTTCGACCGCGGCCTTGGCGAGCCGCTGCTCGACCGACCACGACGCCTTCAGGCCGCGCTCGCCCTCGAAGAAGTGATAGCCCAAATAGGCCAGCGCGCCCAATCCCAGGACGGGAATGACGATCTGCGTGAAGCGCCGGCGGAATTCGATGGCGACGGCCATGGCGGGAGGGAATCACCGGCCAAACAACATGTCAACCTAGACCGACGGCTTACGCCCCCACACTTGCGCCACAGTGTACATCGTGAAGACGGTGTCCGGCCGGGCGAGATGTGCGCGGCATTCGGCCAGCGCGCGATCGAGTTCGGCCTCGGCCATGATTCCGCGGCCCAGAATCGTGGCGCGCAGCGATTCGGCGGTCGCGGGCAGGTAGTCCACCATCGGATCGATCGAGCGCACGCCGATGAGGAAAGGGCGGTATTGCACGTCGTCGAGGCCGGCATGCCGGACCAGCGCGAACAGGCGCCGGCCGAGGAGGACATCGGCGCCGACCACGGCGAAAGCCGCAACGAGCGCGGCTTTCAAGCGGTCCCAGGCCGGATGCGGCGGGTGGCAATTGAGCGTCGCGATGTCGGGCTCCTGCAGCGCCACGGTGCCGCCCGGCCGCACGAGGCGCATCGCTTCCCCGATCAGGCGCTCGGGCGCGCCCGCAGTGCCGGCGATGAAGCGCATGTGCACGAGATCGAAGCTGCCCGACGGCAGGCGCGTGGCGTAGGCGTCGCCCTCGATGAATTCCACGCCGGCGATGCGCGAGCGCCCTTCTTCGAGGAAGACGCGGTCGGCGTCGAGCCCAACGACGCGGCCGCTCGGGCCCGCGCGCGCGGCGAGCAGAGCGGTTATACCGCCTGGACCGCAGCCGAGATCGAGACAGCGCCAGCCGGCGCCGACGCCGATGCGGTCAAGCATGATCTCGGTGTCGGCAACCAGCGCCGCCGCCTGGATGTAGAGCCGCTCGATCTCGCCCCGGCGCCGCTCGATCGGATAATTGCCCGAGCGCGGCGCGCTCATGTCAGGCGCGCGCGAAGGCCCCGCGCCCGGCATAGCGCGCGGAAGGCCCGAGCTCCTCTTCGATGCGCAGGAGCTGGTTGTACTTGGCGAGGCGGTCGGAGCGCGAGAGCGAGCCGCTCTTGATCTGGCCGCAATCGGTGGCGACGGCGAGATCCGAAATGGTGGAGTCTTCGGTCTCGCCCGAGCGGTGCGACATGACCGCGGTGTAGCGCGCGCGATGCGCCATCTCGACCGCGGCCAAGGTTTCGCTGAGCGTGCCGATCTGGTTGACCTTGACCAGGATCGAATTGGCGACGCCCTGGGCGATGCCCTCGGCGAGGCGCTTCGGGTTGGTGACGAAGAGATCGTCGCCCACCAGCTGCACCTTCATGCCGAGCGCGTCGGTCAGCGCCTTCCAGCCCCGCCAATCGTCCTCGGCCATGCCGTCCTCGATCGAGACGATGGGATAAGCCGAGACCAGTGTCTTGTAGACGTCGACCATGCCGGCGGAATCGAGCGTCTTCCCCTCGCCTTCGAGATGGTACTTGCCGTCCTTGAAGAACTCGGTCGAGGCCGCATCGAGCGCGAGCGCCACGTCGCCGTCGCGCCCGGCCTTATAGCCGGCCGCGGTAATGCTCTTCATGATGAAATCGAGCGCCGCCGTCGCGTTCTTCAGATCGGGCGCGAAGCCGCCCTCATCGCCGACATTGGTGCTGTGGCCGGCCTTCTTCAATTCGGCCTTCAAGGCCTGGAACACCTCGGCGCCCATGCGCAGGCCTTCGGCGAATGTGGGCGCGCCCAGCGGCGCGATCATGAATTCCTGGAAGTCGATGGGATTGTCGGCATGCGCGCCGCCGTTGACGATGTTCATCAGCGGCACCGGCAGCGTCCGCGCCTGCGAGCCGCCGACATATTTGTAGAGCGGCAGCCCGCGCGCCAGCGCCGCCGCCTTGGCCGAGGCGAGGCTCACGCCCAGGATCGCGTTGGCGCCGAGGCGGCTCTTGTTGGGCGTGCCGTCGAGCGCGATCAGCTTCTCGTCGATCGCGACCTGGTCCTCGGCGTCGAGGCCCGAAAGGAGATCGAAGATCTCGCCGTTGACCGCATCGAGCGCCTGGCGCACGCCCTTGCCGAGATACCGCTTCTTGTCGCCGTCGCGCTTCTCGACGGCCTCGTGCGCGCCGGTGGAGGCGCCCGACGGCACCGCGGCGCGGCCGCGTATCCCGTTCTCGAGCAGAACATCGACCTCGACGGTCGGATTGCCGCGCGAATCGAGGATCTCGCGGCCGATGATGTCGACGATGGCGGTCATATGCAGGGATCAGGCGACAGGGGACTGACGGCGGGAACGCGCGCGCTGCTTAGCGCCTGCGCCGAGGCAATGCAATTCCGGGCGGCTGCGGTCAAAGGTCTGGCGGCCCCGCCTATTTGCCCGCGTTCGTTTGCGCTTTCTCCACACCGAAATAGAACCCGATGATCAAGGTCACGATCGGAAGCAGAATGGAGCCGAGAATTTCCTTGATCAGCCCGGCGATCTTCAACCACGTCTCTTTCTGATCCGCGCTGAGACTCTGGTGGAAGAAGAGCAGGATGCCGAAGATGATCAACGTGATCGTCACCACGATGCAGAATACATTGATGATGAGTTTGGCGATCTTCGAGCGGTCGCCGGCCTTGATCAGGTCGATCTCGTCGGCGACGGTCTTGGCCTTTTCCTTGATCTCGCGCTCGCTCGCATCGAGCAGGGCGGTGAAATCCGCTCCGTTGGCCATGATTTCCCCCTCTTGCCCTCGCCGCTCAGAACGTGAGCGTCTTCAACCCCGCCAACTTGCGCGCTTCGTTCAAGACGCGCTTCGCCTCGTCGTGCAAGGCTTCCTTCTTCTTGGGGTCGGTCTCTGCCTGCGCCTGGCTCCAGAGGCGCTTCGCGGTCTCGATGAGTTCCTGCGAGGTTTCGAGAATCTGCTTCGCTGAGCTCTGCTGCACGACCGACCTCCGGCCTTCAACCTTGGGCGAATTTCGCGTTCCAGCGCCGAGATAGCATATAGACTCGCCTTGGGGCGCGTTCAATCGCGGCGCTCGGCCCGGACGCGGCGCCCAACTCAGCTCACCCGGTGCGCCCTTCCCTCGTCGGCCACCTCGAGCATCGCGAAGCGCACCGGGATCACGCTGCGGGTCGCGACCTTCCCGCCGGCGCCCTTCTCGACCAGCATCAGCTCCTGCGCCTCGGCGGTGCCGGTCGGCAGAATCATCTTGCCGCCGGGCTTCAATTGCTGGAGCAGCATCGGCGGGATGAGCTCGGAGCCGGCGGCGACGACGATCTTGTCGTAGGGCGCGTGCTCGGGCCACCCGCGCGTGCCGTCCCCGATGCGGATCTGCACCGATCTGCAGCCGAGGCGCGCAAGATTGCGCTTGGCCGCCGTGCCCAGCTCCTCGACGATCTCGACGGAAAAGACTTTCGCGACCAGCTCGGCCAACACCGCGGCGTGATAGCCGAGGCCGGTGCCGATCTCGAGCACGGCATCGCCGGGCTCGAGGTCCAGCAGGTCGAGCATCAGCGCGGCCATGAAGGGTTGCGAGATCGTCTTGCCCCAGCCGATCGGCAGCGGCTGATCGAGATAGGCGTAGGGCCGCATTTCGACCGGGACGAATTCGTGGCGCGGGACCTTGGCCATCGCTGCAAGAACGCGCGGATCGAGCGTGTCCTTGCCGAGCTGCTCCTTCGCGAACTGCGTGTGCAGCGCGATCACCTCGGCCATCGCCTGGCGCAGTTCGCCGGTCGGATCGGATGGCGGTTTATGAGCCATGATCATTCCATCACCTGGAATCGCGGCATTATTGCGGAAGCAGGTTAGCGAAACAAAAGACCCGCCACCAAGGCACCACGGCACAAAGAATCGAAATGGCCGGCCAGGCGCCGGCCCACCTTTCCTTCTTGGTGCCTCGGTATCTTGGCGCCTTGGTGGCCGATCTTCAGGCGCGGTGCACCGGCCGCGCCTTGGCGATGCGGTCGAGTGCCTGCAGCGTCTCGAGCAATGCCGGCAAGTCCTTCAACTTCACCATGTTGGGACCGTCGGACGGGGCCTTGTCGGGATCCTGATGCGTCTCCATGAAGACGGCCGCGACGCCGACCGCGATCGCCGCGCGCGCCAGCACCGGCACGAATTCGCGCTGGCCGCCGGAGGCGGTGCCCTGCCCGCCCGGCTGCTGCACCGAATGCGTCGCGTCGTAGACGACGGGATAGCCGGTTTCAGCCAGGATCGGCAGCGAGCGCATGTCGGAGACGAGCGTATTGTAGCCGAAGCTCACGCCGCGCTCGCAGACCAGGATGTTCTCGTTGCCCGTGCTGGCGATCTTGGCGACCACGTTCTTCATGTCCCAGGGCGCCAGGAACTGGCCCTTTTTCACGTTGATCGCCCGCCCGGTCTTGCCGGCCGCAAGCAAGAGGTCCGTCTGGCGGCAGAGAAAGGCCGGAATCTGCAGCACGTCGACGGCCTCGGCCGTGGGCGCGCATTGCTCGGCGGTGTGCACATCGGTCAGCACCGGAATGCCGCGCGTCTCGCGCACCTCGGCCAGGATCGGCAGCGATTTCTCGAGGCCGAGGCCGCGGTCGGCGGAAACGCTGGTGCGGTTCGCCTTGTCGAAGCTCGTCTTGTAGACGAGGTTGATGCCGAGCTTGCCGGTGATCTCTTTGAGCGCCGCCGACATTTCGAGCGCGTGCTGGCGCGATTCGAGCGCGCACGGCCCCGCGATCAGCGTGAACGGCCGGTCGTTGGCGACGGTGAACTTGCCGATGGTGACGGTGTGCATGCGGCGCGCGGCGCGTTTGTCGGTCTTTTCCATATAGGAGACCCCGCGGCGCGCCAACTGGCCTATGCGGGCGAATCGGCGCGGCCCGGCGGCGCGACGTCGCCGCCCGTTGACGCAGATCAACGCGAGCGGCGGCGGGGTCGCGATGATGCGGTCGTTCCGCGCCGCACCCGGGCGTGTCTCGATCATCGACAGGAAGCAAACATGGCCTATCGCCACATGTCGGACATCGTCCGCAATCAGAATCCGTTGACGCTGCCGCCAAGCACCTCGGTGAAGGACGCCTGTTCCGCCATGCGCAACCGGCGCGTCGGCGCGGTCCTGGTCACCGAAGGCGACCGGCGCCTGGTCGGCATCTTCACCGGCCGCGATGCGGTCTGCCGTGTTCTCGCCGAAGGTAAGGACCCGGCCACGACGCCGCTGCGCGCGGTGATGACCCCCGACCCCGACACCATGGCGCCGGGCAAGACCGCCATCGACGCGCTGCGCCAAATGGAGGATTCCCATTATCGACACATTCCCGTGGTAGAGAATGGCAAAGTGGTCGGCATCGTCTCGCGCGGGGACTTCAAGGGCGTCGAGATCGATCGTCTCGACGAGGAAACCGGATTGTGGGAACGAATCTAACCGCGCCGCTCACGGCCAAGGACGCGCCCGCCGCGCCTCCGGCGCCGGAGTGGCCTTGGCTCAAGATGCTGGCGCTGCCCGCGCCGCAATTCCCGCCCATCGGGAACGGCATGCGCCACAGCCTCGCCGCGCTCGATCGCGCGGTTCGCGCCCGGCTCGCGCGCGCGACCTACGGCATTTCGCCCTACGCCGTCGCCAGCGCCTGGACCGATTGGTGGTTCCATCTGCTGCAGGCGCCGGGCAAACAGGCCGCGCTCGCCGAATGCGCGGCCGATTGCGCGCAAAAGCTCGCGATGTTCGCACTGCATGCCGCGAGCGGCGCCGATGCAAAGCCGGGCCTCGACGGCAACGACGATCCGCGCTTCGCCGGCGGGCACTGGAGCGAGTGGCCCTATAACGTGCTGGCGCAGTCTTTCCTGCTGACGCAGCGCTGGTGGGAAGAAGCGACGGCCAACGTGCGCGGCATGAGCCGCCACCACCGCCGCCTCGTCCCTTTCATCGCGCGCCAGCGCCTCGACGCCTACGCGCCCTCGAATTCGCCGCTGCTCAATCCCGAGGTCCTCGCGCGCACCGTGGCCGAGCGCGGCGCCAATCTCGCGCGCGGCTGGGGCCATTTCGTCGAGGACCTGCAGCGCGTCCTCGCCGGCCAGCCGCCCAAAGAAGCCGATGATTTCCGCGTCGGCGCCGACATCGCGACGACGCCGGGCCAAGTCGTCTTCCGCAACCACCTGTTTGAATTGATCCAGTACGCGCCGGCGAGCGCGCGCGTGCGCCGCGAGCCGGTCCTGATCGTGCCGGCGTGGATCCAGAAGTACTACATCCTCGATCTTTCGCCGCACAATTCGCTCGTCCGCTATCTCGTCGAGCATGGGCATACCGTCTTCATGATGTCATGGCGCAATCCCGGCTCCGAGGATCGCGACATCCGCTTCGACGATTATCGCCGCCTCGGCGTGATGGCGGCACTCGATGCGGTCACGGCGATCGTCCCCGGCACCAACATCCACGCCTGCGGCTATTGCATCGGCGGCACCATCCTCGCCATCGCCGCCGCGACCATGGCGCGCGACGGCGACCGCCGCCTCGCCAGCATGACGCTGCTCGCCGCGCAGACCGATTTCGCCGAGGCCGGCGAGCTCATGCTGTTCATGGACGAGAGCGAGCTCGCCTATCTCGAAGACATGATGTGGGACCAGGGCTATCTCGATACCAAACAGATGGCCGGCGCCTTCGAGCTGCTCCGCTCCAACGACCTCATCTGGTCGCGCATGGTGCGCGACTACCTCATGGGCGAGCGCGAACATGCGACCGACCTCATGGCCTGGAACGCCGACCGCACGCGCATGCCCTATCGCATGCATACCGAATATTTGAACGCGCTCTTCCTCGAGAACCGCCTCTCGGCCGGCCGCTACGCGGTCGAGGGCCGCGCGATCGCGTTGAGCGACATACGCTGCCCGATCTTCGCCGTCGGAACGGTCAGGGACCACGTGGCGCCCTGGCGCTCGGTCTACAAGATCATCCTGCCGACCGACACCGAGGTCACCTTCGCGCTCACCAGCGGCGGCCACAATGCCGGCATCGTCAGCGAGCCCGGCCATCCCGGCCGTCGTTACCAGATCGCGACGCGGAGCAAGGACGACCAGTACATCGATCCCGATAGCTGGGCCGCGCGCACGCCGTCGAAGGACGGCTCGTGGTGGCCGGAATGGCAGGCTTGGCTTGCGGCCCGCAGCACCGCGCCCGACGCAGCGCCCCCGCCGATGGGCGCTCTGGAGCGCGGCTATCCCACGCTTGGCGAGGCGCCGGGGACTTACGTGTTCGAGAAGTAAGCCCCTTCTCCGCGGGGAAAAGAGATTGGGATGAGGGGAGACGACGCGCGCATGCGGCGCGCGGGGTTCCGCGCGCACATAGTCGCTCGTTCGGGAAGCTGGCGCGACCGCATCGCCCAGGCGCAAACCGCCTCTTGGCAATGAAGGTTGGCCCCCCTCGCCCCAGGGCTAGGGGTTTCTAGACCAACCTGCTTCGGTCGATCGCCGCCTTGATGAAGCTCGTGAAGAGCGGGTGCGGCGCGAAGGGGCGCGATTTCAGCTCGGGGTGGTATTGCACGCCGATGAACCAGGGATGGCCCGGGATCTCAACCGTCTCGGGAAGCTGGCCGTCGGGCGACATGCCGGCGAAGCGCAGGCCCGCCGCTTCGAGCCGGTCCTTGTAGTTGATGTTGACTTCGTAGCGGTGGCGGTGGCGCTCGCTGATCTCGGTGGCGCCGCCGTAGATTTGCGAGATGCGGCTCCCGGGCGCGAGGATCGCCGGATAGGCGCCCAAGCGCATGGTGCCGCCCAGCTCGCCGCCTTCCTTGCGCTGCTCCCAGATATTGCCGTGCAGCCATTCGGTCATGAGGCCGATGACGGGCTCGTTGGTGGGCCCGAACTCGGTCGAGCTCGCCTGCGGCAGATTGCAGAGATGGCGCGCGGCCTCGATCACGGCCATCTGCATGCCGAAGCAAATGCCGAAATAAGGGACCTTCCTCTCGCGCGCGAAGCGAGCCGCCAGGATCTTCCCCTCGGTGCCGCGCTCGCCGAAGCCGCCCGGCACGAGGATGCCGTTGACCTGCTCGAGCCAGGGCGCCGGGTCTTCCTTCTCGAAGATCTCCGATTCGATCCAATGCAGGTTGACCTTCACATTGTTGGCGATGCCGCCATGCGCCAGCGCCTCGGAGAGCGATTTGTAGGCGTCCTGGAGCCCCGTGTACTTGCCGGCAATGGCGATGGTGACCTCGCCCTCGGGCCGGAGCACGCGCTCGACGATGGTGCGCCAGGAGCGGAGATCGGGCTCCTTCTCCACCGGCAGGCGGAAATGCTTGCACACTTCGCGGTCGAAGCCCTCCTCGTGCAGCTTCAGCGGCACCTCGTAGATCGTGGCCGCGTCGAGCGCCGGGATCACGGCCTCCTGGCGGATGTTGCAGAACAGCGCGATCTTGCGCCGCGCTTCGGGCGGAATCGGCCGGTCGCAGCGGCAGAGCAGGATGTCGGGCTGGATGCCGAGGCTCTGCAGCTCCTTGACCGAGTGCTGCGTGGGCTTGGTCTTGAGCTCGCCGGCCGAGGGGATGAACGGCACGAGCGTCAGATGGGCGAACAGCGTCCGCTCCTTGCCGAGCTCGTTGCCGACTTGGCGGATGGCTTCCAAGAACGGCAGGCCCTCGATGTCGCCGACCGTGCCGCCGATCTCGATCAGGATGAAATCGTGCCCCGCGGTATCGGCGAAGATGAATTCCTTGATCGCGTCGGTGACGTGCGGGATCACCTGCACCGTGGCGCCGAGATAATCGCCGCGGCGCTCCTTGGCGAGCACATGCTGATAGATCTTGCCGGCGGTGACGCTGTCGGTGCGCCGCGCCGGCACGCCGGTGAAGCGCTCGTAGTGCCCGAGATCGAGATCGGCCTCGACGCCGTCGTCGGTGACGTAGACCTCGCCGTGCTGATACGGGCTCATCGTGCCCGGATCGATGTTGAGGTAGGGGTCGAGCTTCCTGAGGCGAACGGTGTAGCCGCGGGCCTGGAGCAAAGCGCCGAGGGCCGCCGACGCGAGGCCTTTCCCCAGGGAAGACGTCACGCCGCCGGTGATGAACACGAACCGTGTTGTCATGACGGGATTACAATCTACACATCGGGCCGCACCGCCGCCAGCGCTGCGTTGGCGGTATGCGCATGCGCCAATTGGCGGCATGCACACGCGTCAAAGAGAAGGGGCGGCCGTCGCCGGCCGCCCCTGTCGCTCTGCGCATGATGCGCATTACTTCTTGTCAGGCGTCGCCGGTTGCGCCGGCTGCGCGGGCGTCGCGGGCGTGGGCGCGGTCGGGCCCGGCGTCGCGGGGCCGCTGCGGCCGGGCGAATCGACGATCGAGCGCGGCTGTGCCGTGCGCTTGCTGCTGGCGATCAGCGCCAGCGACAGGCTGGTGATGATGAAGAGGCCGGCCAGGATCGCGGTCGTGCGCGTCAAGAGGTTAGCCGCGCCGCGCGCGGTCAGGAAGCCGCCCATGCCGCCGCCCCCGCCGATCCCGAGCGCGCCGCCCTCGCTCTTCTGCAGGAGGATGACGCCGACCAGGGCGATGGCCAGGAAGAGGTGGACGATGAGGACGATGAGTTCCATTGCGGAGTTCCAAAACGGGACGCGGCCGGCCTTCGCCCATAACCCGGGAGGCCGGCCGCTCGCATTGCGGGGTTATTTAGTCGCTTCGCCGCCCCGGCGCCAGTGGGGCGGATCGGCGCGGAAGGAATCAGCCGGCGGCCCGCGCCATCGCCGCGAAACCCTTGGCGTCGAGGCTCGCGCCGCCGACGAGCAGCCCGCCCACTTCGTCCACGCCGAGGATGGCCTTGGCATTGTCTGGCTTGGCCGAGCCGCCATAGAGGATCGGAATGGCGGCGCCATCGGGCCGCGCCTTCACCAATTCCGCGCGCAGGGCGCGGTGGGCGGCGGCGATGTCGGCCTCGGTCGGCACACGCCCCGTGCCGATGGCCCAGACCGGCTCGTAGGCGATTACAAGCACGCCGTCGCCCTTCGGCAGCGAACCGGCCAATTGCCGGCGCACGATGTCGAGCGTCTTGTCGGCGTCGCGCTCGGCCGCGGTTTCGCCGAGGCAGAGGATCGGGACGAGACCCGCGCTCCAGGCCGCGCCGACCTTGGCGTTCACCAGATCATCGGTTTCGCCGAGGCCGTGCCGCCGCTCTGAGTGGCCGAGGATCACGTATTTGCAGCCGAGATCCTTCAGCATCGGCGCCGCCACAGAGCCGGTGAAGGCGCCCGACGGCTTCTCGTGGCAGTCCTGCGCGCCGAGCGCGATCGCGCTTGCGACGAGCGCCTGCCCGGCCGCGGCCAGCGCCGTGAACGGCGGGCAAACGGCCACCTCGGCGGCAAGACCCCTGCCCCCGCCAAGCGCATCGGCGACACCCTTCGCCAACGCCGCCGCCTCGGCGCGGAGCAGGTTCATCTTCCAATTTCCGGCGATAAGACGACGCGGTGCGGCCATGGCGGTCGAGTGTTTCGTTCAATGACCGCGTCTGCATGCCCCGACTCCGCCGCGTGCGCAATATCCGCGCGGCCACGGCTAGCCCGATCGGCATAGGGGCGCGCCCGTAAGGAGCAAACCGAATTTCGCGCCGCCGGGCGCGGGGCTACAGCTCGCACGCACGATCGATCCGCCCAAGGACGACGACCATGGCGAGCGTCTTTTCAGCCCTGTTCCTGTCCGTGTTGAATCTGCACCCGGCGCGCGCGTATCGCCCGGAATTGCACTACATGCGCGGCCCCGGCCCGAAATGCCGCGCGAAACTCGGCGCCGGCACCTCTTTCGGAAGCTGATCCGGCCTCCCGCTTTCGTGCCCGAGTGTCGGGAAGACGGGCCGGCGCGAAAAGCGCTAGAGTGAGAGCAACCTGTCTCGCTCCGCGACCCTCCCATGAATGAACCCTATGCCGCGGTGGAGCCCAAGCGCGCCGAGATCGACGCGCTCGCGGGGCCGGCCGTCGTCGAATTTGGCAGCCCATGGTGCGGCTATTGCCGGCGCGCGCAGCCCTTGATCGCCGAGGCCTTCGCCGGCCACGCCGAGCTCCGCCACATCAGGGTCGCCGACGGCAGCGGCCAGCCGCTTGGGCGCTCGTTCGGCGTGAAACTCTGGCCGACCTTGATCTTCCTCCGCGACGGCAAGGAGGTCACCCGCCTCGTGCGTCCCGCGACCGCGCGCGAGATCGAAGAGGCGCTGGCGAAGATCGCCGCCTGAGCACCGAACCCGCCGCAAATCCGCCCCAAGCGGGCCGTTTCATCGGAGCCAAGACGCCGGTTTGAAAGCCCGGCTGATTGCTGCTAAGGCACTGTTTTTCCGGCCGCTCCCGGCCGCCACGGAGCCCCGTTTCGATGGCATTGCAAACCCTCCGCACCCACTCCAAGGGCTGGGTCGCCGGCATCCTGTTCTTCTTCCTGATCGTGGCCTTCGCGGCCTGGGGCATCGAGGACATGCTGCGCCAGGGCTTCTCGCGCACCGGGCCGGTCATGCGCGTCGGCGGCGAAGAGGTGGGCGCGCGCGAATTCGAGAACGCCTACCAGCGCATGATCCGCAACCTCCAGGAGCGCCTGCAGCGCCAGTTCGACTACGACACGGCCAAGAGCCTCGGCTTCATTGACGCGCTCGTCGCGGAGCTGCAGTCCGACCGCATGTTCGCGCAAGAGGCGCGGAACAAGTCGCTCCTCGTCTCCGACCGCATCGTGCGCGAGGACATCGTTGCCGACCAGAATTTCCGCGGCGCCGACGGCCGCTTCGACGCGCAGACCTTCCGCCGCGCGATCGAGAACGCGGGCTATTCCGAAGCGACCTATGTGGCGCTGCTCAAGGGCAATTTCGCGCGCAACTATCTCGTTTCGACGATTTCGACCTTCGACGGCCCGCTGCCCAAGACCATCGCCGACAAGGTCTTTGCCTATCGCAGCGAGTACCGCACCGCCGAGGTGCTGATGGTGCCGACCGCGGCGATGAAGCCGCCCGCGCCCGCCGACGAGCAGCTTGCGGCCTTCCACAAGGCCAATGCCGCGAAATACACGGCGCCGGAATACCGCAGCTTCACCATGGTCCTCGTCCGCCCCGAGGACGCCGCTGAGCGCGTCAAGGTCACGGACCAGGACATCGAAGCGGAATACGCGCGGCGCAAACCCGAATTCACCACGCCCGAGACGCGCGCGCTGCGCCAGCTCATCTTCAAGGACGAGGCCGCCGCCAAGCAGGCCTACGAAGCGCTCATGGGCGGCCGCAGCTTCGAGACCGTGGCCAAGGACATCGCCAAGGCGGCGCCGATCGATCTCGGCAAGGTGACCGGCAGCCAGGTGCCGATCCCCGCGCTGCGCGATGCCGCCTGGAAGCTCAAGGCCGGAGAGGTGACGCAGCCGATCCAGTCGCCGCTCGGCTGGCACATCATGCGCGTCGACGAGATCGCGCCCGAGACGGTGAAGCCGCTCGCCGAGGTGAAGGCGCAACTCGAGAAGGATTTCCGCCTGCGCGGCGCGGTCAAGATTCTCGCCGCCCTGCGCGAGCAGTTCGATGACGCGCTCGGCGGCGGCGCCAAGCTCGAAGCGGCGGCGGAGAAGCTGAAGCTCAAGGTGGCGAAGATCGGCCCCATCGACGCGCAAGGGAAAAACGACAAGGCGGCCGCCGTCGAGGGCCTGCCCGACGACGCCGAATTCCTCCGCCGCGTCTTCCGCCAGGGGAAAGGCGAGGAAGGCGACCTCGTCGATCTCCGCAACCAGGGCTTCTACGCCGTGCGCGTCGACATGGTCGCGCCCTCGGCGCTGAAGCCGCTCGACACGGTCAAGGCGCAGGTCACTGCGGACTGGACCGCCGAGGAGCGCGGCAAGCTCGCCAAAGCGGAAGCGGAGAAGCTCATGGCCGAGGCCAAGGCGGGGAAGAGCCTCGAGGATCTCGCCAAGCCCGCCAGCTACACCGTGCGCAAGAGCAAGCCGGTCAATCGCGGCGAAGGCTCGGCCGCGGCGCCGGGCTCGCTCGACGAGCGCGTCTTCGCGGTCAAGCCCGGCGAGGTCACGGTCGCGCAAACGCGCGAAGGCTTCGCCGTGGTCAAGGTCGCGACCGCCAAGGACGAGCGCACCGACGATGAGAAGAAGAAGGCGCGCGAGGAATTCGAGAAGGCCCTCCGCCAGGCCTACGAACAGGACTTCCTCGCCTCCTACACTCTCTACCTCCGCGCGCTCTACCCGACCAAGATCGAGAGCGCCGCGATCGACCAACTCCTGGGCGGAAGCAAGCGGCAGTAGAGGTGCGCCGCTCGCGCTAGGCCGCGTGATACCAGTCGAGGAATCGAAGCCAGCCCGGATATTTCGCGACCGCACGCAGCGCTTTGTATTTCGTGCGGAACTGCGCGTAGGTCTGACGGTCGATCGGAAACCAGAACGAAAGACCGGTCGCGCGCGCCACCTGCGCGCCATAGATGCCGGCGTGGAGGATGCTCTTGTCGGCGGCGCGGTCGACGGCCGCGGCCAAGGCCGCGGCTTTGGCATCTCCGCTATGGCGCTGCACCAGCGCCATGGCGTCGCGGAGATCGACGTAGTCGTTGTAATCGTTGTTCGTCACGTCGAACGCCTGCACGTCGAGCCTCACCTTGCGCATCGCCTGCTTGGCGGCGGCATTGCCGATCGCCACGATGCGCTTGCCAAGTTCGCCGAGCGACTTGGCAACGGCTTCCGTCGCCACGAGATCGATCGCAGATTGGGTGACGTTGGCCTCGCGCCTTGACTTGTAGTCGGCGATGTAGAGATCGACGATCCGCGCCGCGAGCGCGCGCGGCGCCGGGCGGCCTTTCATGGCCGCCAGCACTTTGTCGTAGGGCCAGCCGTCCCCGGGCTCGAGCTCCTGCGATCCCACCACGATCTCGGCGAAGTCGACGAAGTGGTTGGCGACCTCGAGCATGTTCATGAGGCACGCGTCGAAACCGAGGATCGACAATTTCCTGCCCGGACCGAGGCCCGCCGTGCGGAGGGCGAGGGCAAGCGCGGGCATGTCGAGCGCGGTCCCGAAATCGTCGTAGGCGATGTCGCGCCGCGCCGTTCGGAATCCCGCGCCGTGATTCCAGATCACGGCCAGGCGGCGCTCCGCGGGGTAGCTGGCCATGCCCCATTTGAGGAAATCGGACAATGTCGTGGGGGAGCCGGTATCCCGTTCGGGCAGGCGCTCGATCACGGTCCGAAATGCCCCGTCGCTGCCGTCCGGCTCGGTGATTTCGTAGCGGATCGACCCCGTATGCTCGCCATAGGTGTCGATTTCGACCGCCGCGTGGACGTCCTTGGACACGCCCACTTGGCACATCTCGTCGATGTCTTCGAGCCCGCTGTCGCTGAGATTGTTGTCGCCGGCGATATAGGCCTGCATCGCCCACGTTTTCCTGGAAAGCCCGTTGCGTATGCGCATGTGTGCATTCCTCTTTCAGGCGAAACGGTCGACCGGCGCCGGCGTCGGACCGGGGCGACGCGCCCCGGCGGCGAGTTGTGCAGGCGTCCTCGGCACAACTTGTCCGCAAGGCCGCGTATCGCCCGGGTAGCCGACTGGGCCAGCCAAAGGATTTCTGAGTTCGGCTTGCGTGTGTTATGATGCGCGCCACTTGACAGGCAGAAAATCCGCAAATGAAACACGTTCGCGCGCCCGCCTCCGCCCTGGGTCTGGCCTTTGGCCTGCTTTTCGCGCCGATTGCCGACGCCCAACAGCCGCGCGCCTCGACGCTCGAGGCCGGCGTCTACATCGAGTTCGGCCCGAGCTTCGTCGACTATCAGAACATCGAGAGCCCCGAGCGCTGCCGCGACCTTTGCCTCCAGGACCGGCGCTGCCGCGTCTGGCGCTATGTGAGCGGGCGGGCGCCGGCCGAATATGGCCGCGCGCGGCGGGTCTGCGTGCTCGGCGATCGTCCGGTCCAGAACCGCTTGCGTCCCGGCACCTGGGCGACCTCGGGCGCCGTGCAATAGCGCCGCCGCGGCGTCAGGGCGCAAATCTCCTCGCACCCTCGGCCACAAGGCCTATCGCGGCCCAAAGCGCGGCGCCGTTGACAGTTGTCAATGCCGCGCGCGGCGCGCGCTCCTAAGACACGCGCGCTTTCGAGCGCCGTAGCCGGCATGTCGTGGCGCAGAGCCTGCGACCCCTCCGGATGACGCAGCAACGGTTCGGCGCCTCAGCGAGGCATGCGATAGCGGCCCCGGGGTGGTCCCCCTACGCCTGGCCGGCCAAACGCGCTTGCGTCGCCTGCGCGCCCTGGTGCCGGCCCGTAGGGGCGGGTGCGGGGACCCGCCCTACACCCTCGCTTTTCCTAACCTTTTTCTCGCCCCGTTGACGGAGATCAATGGCGCCCGCCGGCGATGCCGTACGGTTCGGCGCAAATGGGGGCATTTGCCATGCGACAGACGCTCTTTGCATCTCTCCCCGTCGCCGCCGCGCGCGCGCCGATACATGGCCGCGCGAGGCGGACCAAGGCTACGTCCTTGCGCAGAGCGGATCTCGCGATGCTGCCGCTCTACGCGCTCGTGATCGCGGGCGCCGCGGCGCTCACCACCCAGTGGGCGCCAGCGCTGGGCGCGTGGCCGCTGCTAACCGTGCTGGCCTGCCCGTTGCTGCACCTTGTCACGCGCGGCGAATAGCCGAGACCCGGCGATGTTCGGAAACAGCCTCGGTTGGCGAGCCACGCTCCCGCGCTACCTCGCGGCGATGGTGCTGGCCAACCTCGCCTGGGAGCTGGCGCAGCTGCCGTTCTATTCGATCTGGCGCGACGGCTCGCTCGGCGAGACGCTGTTCGCGGTCGCGCATTGCACCTTGGGCGATGCCGGCATCGCGCTGGCGAGCCTGCTGCTCGCCGTAGCCGTCGCCGGCGGCCGGCATTGGCGGCGCGAGCCCGCGCGCTTCCGCTGGGTCGCCGGCACGACGATGCTGTTCGCCGTCGCCTACACCGTCTTCAGCGAGTGGATCAACGTCTCGGTGCGCGGGTCCTGGGCCTATTCCGAGTCGATGCCGATCGTGCCGCTGCTCGGCGTCGGGCTCTTGCCGCTGCTGCAATGGATCGCGACCCCGGTATTCGGTTTCTGGGTCATCCGCCCGCAGCCTTCGGCCGCTTGATCCAGGTCAACGTGCCTCGCGTCGGCGGGGCCTATCAAGATACACCTGTGCGGATTCCGGAATTGGGAGGCCTGCCATGCGCCCGATCACGACGCTTTTCGCCACCGCCGCCCTCGCCCTCGCGCTCGCCGCGCCCGCCCTCGCCGAAGACAAGGGCCAGCCCGACCGCCCCGGCATGCGGCGCGGGATGATGCACATGGATCAGTGCGAGCCCGGCATGGGCATGATGTGCATGATGGGCCACCGCATGATGATGCGCGAAGCGATGATGGAGCGGCGCACCGAGCGCCACCTCGCCGCGCTCAAGGCCGAGCTCAAGATCACCGAGGCCCAGACCAAGCAATGGGACGCCTATGCCGCCGCCGTGCGCGACGCCGCCAAGGCGATGATCGAGCAGCGGAAGGCGATGATGGAGAAGGCCGGCACCGCCACCCTGCCCCAGCGCCTCGACCTGCACGAAGCGATGCTGGTGAGCCACCTCGAGCAGCTGCGCAAGACCAAGGCCGCGGCCACGGCGCTCTACGCCGTACTCAGCGACGATCAGAAGAAGATCGCCGACGGCGCGATGCTGGGCACGATGCGCGGCCGGATGATGCGCGGGCCACGGCACTGACGCGCGCTACGACTTCGGCGCCTTCGGGTTGGTGCCTTCGAAGGGCGTGAGCGAGCCCTGCTTGGCTTCACATTCGGCGGCATTCTTGACCAGCTTCCAGTCGCCGCCGTCGTAGTCAACCAGCGCTTCGCCCGAGCAGAGGTGAATGCCCGTGGCGTGCGCGCAATCGTTCTGCCCCGCCTTGGCGACACCGTAGCACTTGACGCCGCGGAATTGCGCTTGGGCCGACGGCGCGCTCGCCAAGGCAACTGCCGCGGCCACCGCAGCCGCCAGCGCACGGCGATCCATCAGAGCCTCACCGCGCGCAAGCGCAGCGCGTTGCCGATCACGCTCACCGAAGAGAGCGACATCGCCGCCGCCGCGATGATCGGCGAGAGCAACAGGCCGAAGACGGGATAGAGGACTCCTGCAGCCACCGGCACGCCAGCCGCGTTGTAGAAGAACGCAAAGAACAGGTTTTGGCGGATGTTGCGCATCACCGCGCGCGAGAGCCGCCGCGCGCGCACCAGGCCGACGAGATCACCCTTGACCAGCGTCACACCTGCGCTCTCCATCGCCACGTCGGTGCCGGTGCCCATCGCGATGCCGATATCGGCGGCCGCCAGGGCCGGCGCATCATTGACGCCGTCGCCGGCCATGGCGACGACACGGCCCTGCTCGCGCAGCCGCTTGACCACCTTGCCCTTGGCCTCGGGCAGGATCTCGGCTTCCACCTCGGCAATGCCCAGCTTCGTCGCCACTGCCTCGGCGGTGCGGCGGTTGTCGCCGGTCAGCATCACGATGCGGATGCCCTCGGCCTTCAACGCCGCGAGCGCTGCGGGCGTGCTCGGCTTCACCGGATCGGCGACCGCGATCGCGCCGGCGAGCTTGGCTCCGACCGCGACATAGACGACGGTGGCGCCTTCGGCGCGGAGCGCATCCGCGCGCGGACCAAGGGCCTTCGCCTCGATACCGAGATCGGCGAGGAGGCGTGTATTGCCGAGCGCCACGCGCAGGCCCTCGATCGTGCCGACGACGCCCTTGCCGGTCGCGGAATCGAAATCGCTCACCGGCGCGAGGGCGAGCTTCTTCGCCTCCGCCGCCTTGACGATCGCCGCCGCGAGCGGATGCTCGCTGCCGCGCTCGAGGCTCGCCGCCAAGCGCAGCAGCGCGTCTTCGCCGAAACCGTCAGCGGCAACGACGGCGGTGACCTTGGGCTTGCCTTCGGTGAGCGTCCCGGTCTTGTCGATGACGATCGTGTCGACCTTCTCGAAGCGCTCGAGCGCCTCGGCGTTCTTGATCAGCACGCCGGCCAGCGCGCCGCGCCCGACGCCGACCATGATCGACATCGGCGTGGCGAGGCCGAGCGCGCACGGGCACGCGATGATGAGCACGGCAACCGCCGCGATAAGGCCGTAGACGAAGCGCGGCTCCGGCCCGACCCAGGCCCACACGGCAAAGGCCAGGATCGCGACCGCGATCACCGCCGGCACGAACCAGCCCGAGACCTTGTCGGCCAGGCGTTGCACCGGCGCGCGGCTGCGCTGCGCCTCGGCCACCATCTGCACGATCTGCGCCAGCATGGTCTCGCGGCCGACGCGTTCGGCCTTCATCACGAAGCCGCCGGTCTGGTTGATCGTGCCGCCGATAACGCG
This sequence comes from Alphaproteobacteria bacterium, assembly GCA_036555425.1. Taxonomy (GTDB): domain Bacteria; phylum Pseudomonadota; class Alphaproteobacteria; order Bin65; family Bin65; genus SBBV01. Next base: position 19,477 of record DATBLL010000213.1, read on the forward strand.
CTCGCCCGGGCTCTTGGCGACAGGCAGCGATTCGCCGGTCACCATCGATTCGTCGACGGTACTCCTGCCCTCGAGCACCGTGCCGTCGACCGGCACCTTGTCGCCGGGCCGCACGCGCAGCCTGTCGCCGGCATGGACCGCATCGAGCGGGACTTCCTCGTCCCCCGCCTCGGCGGCGCCGTCGGCGCGCACGCGCCGCGCCGTCTTGGGCGCCAGATCGAGCAGCGCGCGGATGGCGCCGCTGGTGCGCTCGCGCGCCTTGAGCTCGAGCACTTGGCCGAGCAGCACCAGAACCGTGATCACCGACGCGGCCTCGAAATAGATCGAAACCGCCCCGTCCGGGCCGCGGAAGGCCGGCGGGAAGGCGTCGGGAACGGCGGTCGCGACGACGCTGTAGAGCCAGGCCACGCCGGTCCCCATCGCGATCAGCGTGAACATGTTGAGATTGCGGGTCTTCACCGACTGCCAGCCGCGCGCCAGCAGCGGCCAGCCCGCCCAGATCACTACCGGTGTCGCGAACAGGAATTGGAGCCAGTTCGAAAGTTGCTGGCCCAACAGCATGTGAAGATTGGTGAGATGACCACCCATCTCCAGGACCAGCACAGGCAAGGTGAGTACGCCGCCGATCCAGAACCGGCGCGTCATGTCGATGAGTTCGGGGTTGGGCCCGGCCCCCGCCGTCACCGTCTCGGGCTCGAGCGCCATGCCGCAAATGGGACAATTCCCTGGCCCCGCCTGGCGGATCTCCGGGTGCATCGGGCAGGTGTAGATCGTCCCCGCCGGTGCCGCGGGTTGTTTCCCCGGCGGTGCGAACGCTTGCTTGCCGCGATAGCGCGCCGGATCACCCTCGAACTTCGTCCGGCATCCAGCGGAACAGAAGTAATAGGTCTCGCCCGCGTGCTCGAATTTGTGCTTGGCCCTCGCGGGATCGACGTTCATGCCGCAGACCGGATCGAGGGCCTGAGCGCCGGATGCCGGCGCCGCGGCCTCGGCCAGATAGCGCTGGGGATCCGCCTCGAACTTCGTCCGGCAGCCGGCGCAGCAGAAGTAGTAGGTCGCGCCGGCATGCTCCGCCGTGTGCTTGGCGGTGGTGGGATCGACAGCCATCCCGCAAACCGGGTCCTTCGCCGCCATGGCACCCTGTCCGGCGGCCGGCCCGCGGCCGTAATGCGCATGCTCGTGCGCGCGACGATGCGCGTGTCCGGCCGGGCCGCCCTGGCAGCAGGATTCGCCGGCATCAGGATGGATGGGCACGCGGGTCATGGCTCGGGTCCTTTGGCGCAATCGGGCTTGATACTTATACCCCGTACGGGTATATGTAAAGCCCGCCGCCCGAGCGAAGGTGCGACACCGATGCAGCCCGCCACCAAGAAGTCCTGCCGCCAGCGCCTGACCCGCATCGAGGGCCAGGTGCGCGGCATCGCCGGCATGATCGACGAGGACCGCTATTGCATCGACGTGCTGACGCAGCTCCAGGCGATCCGCGCCGCCGTGAAGCGCGTCGAGGACGAGGTGCTCGCCGATCACGTCTCGCACTGCGTCGAGCACGCGATCCGGAGCGGCACCGCGGCCGAACAGCGCAAGAAGGTGCAGGAGCTCTTGGACGTGCTCGAACGCGCGCGCTGAGCCGGCGCACGCAAGATCCTTCGCTGCGCTCAGGATGATGGGCGGCGGACCGGAGCCTATCCCAGCGGATTGGCGATGTTCTCGATCGGCTCGGCCTTGTCCTGCGCCAGGCGCACGGTCAGCGTCTTCAACGGTGAGCCGTGGACGAAGACCTGGATTGCCAGCACCTTGTCGACATTCGTGCCGTCGCTCGAGAGCGGCAGCATCAGCCGCTGGGTCCAGAGCCTGGTGTCGCGCTTGGTGCCGTAGATCGAGGTCGAATAGACCGGCTTCTTGCTCGTGATCAGGTCGTTGTAGAGCCCGAGCAGAAACGTCTTGTAGGCGCCGACCATGACCTCGTCGATGTACCTGCCGGTGGGGTCGGTGCCGAAGGCCTCGACCACGGCGGTGCCGAACAGGCGGTAGCGGAAGCGCGGGCCTGCCTCGACGTCGACGAGCATCAGATGCGGCAACACCGCCTTGAGCTCCATCGGATCGATATCGCGCCGCGCCGGCATCGTGCGCGCGCCGCGCTTCTGCTGCCAGTATTGATAGACCTGGTGCAGTCGCGGATCGGCCTCTTGAAAGGGGGTCGCATCGTTCATCGTCGATACCGTCGGATGCGCGCTGTCCGCGCCCGCAATAGGTGTAGCCGATTGTAGCGCGCGGCGGAATTCGCGGCATCGGCCATGCGGCCTTGCGGCAAAATGCGCGACGGGAGGTTCTAAAGGGGGCGCGAAACCCAGCCACTCCTGCGTTGGACGGCCCCGCTTCGGGAAGCTATGACATGGGCATGCCCCTCACCCACTTCGACGCCAAAGGCCGCGCGGTCATGGTTGACGTCTCGGCGAAGGCCGAGACCGAGCGTCTGGCCATCGCCAAGGGCCGCGTCACCATGCGTCCCGCGACCTTGCGGCTCATCCTCGGCAAGAACGTCAAGAAGGGCGACGTGCTGACCGTTGCGCAATTGGCTGGTATCGCCGGCGCCAAGCGCACGCCGGACCTTGTGCCGCTTTGCCACCCGCTCGCCTTGACCTCGGTCAAGGTCGAGCTGAAGCCGGTACGTAGCAAGCACGCGATCGACATCGAGGCCCGGGTCAAGACCACCGGCCGCACCGGCGTCGAAATGGAGGCGCTGACCGCGGTGACCGTGGCCGCGCTCACCGTCTACGACATGTGCAAGGCCGTCGACCGCGACATGGTCCTCTCCGACATCCGCCTCGAGCACAAGAGCGGCGGCAGGTCGGGGAGCTGGCGGAGGAAGAAGTGATCTCCGTCGCCGAGGCGCGCGAGCGCATCCTTGCGGCGATCGCGCCGGTGGGCACCGAGCAGGTGAGCCTCGCCGATGCCGCCGGCCGCACCCTCGCCGCCGATGCCGTCGCGCGCCTGACCCAGCCGCCCAATGCGGTCTCGGCCATGGACGGTTATGCGGTGCGCGCGGCCGATGTCGGCAAGGTTCCCGTCACCCTCAAAGTGATCGGCACCGCACCGGCCGGCCGGCCCTTCACGGGTACGGTCGGCGCCGGTCAGTCGGTGCGCATCTTCACCGGGGCGCCCCTCCCCGACGGCGCCGACACGATCGTCATCCAGGAAGACACCGCGGCCAAGGGCGGCAATGTGATCATCGAGCAAGCGGCGCCGCTCGGGCACTATGTGCGCAAGGCCGGGCTCGATTTCAAAGCCGGTGACGCGCTCCTCCACGCGGGCCGCGTGCTGAGCCCGCGCGACGTCGGCCTCTGCGCCGCGATGAACGTGCCGTGGCTGACCGTGCGGCGGAAGCCGCGGGTCGCGATCCTCGCCACCGGCGACGAGATCGTCCAGCCTGGCGAGGCGATCGGCCCGGGCCAGATCGTGAGCTCCAACTCCTGGGCGCTCGCCGCCTTCGTTACGGCCAATGGCGGCGAGGCGATCAACATCGGCATCGCACCCGATGAAAAGGCCACCTTGAAGACCATGGCCGAATCGGCGCGCGGGGCCGATCTCCTGGTCACCACCGGCGGCGCCTCGGTCGGCGACCACGATCTCGTGCAGAGCGCGCTCGGCGAGATCGGCTTGAGCCTCGACTTCTGGAAGATCGCGATGCGGCCGGGCAAGCCGCTGATGTTTGGCAAGCTCGGGACCACGCCGCTGTTGGGGCTCCCCGGCAATCCAGTTTCGAGCATGGTGTGCTCGCTGCTGTTCCTCGCGCCGATGCTGGCAAGATTCCTGGGCCGCGCCGAAACCGAGCCGCAGCGCATCGCGGCGCACCTTGGCGGCGACCTCAAGGCCAACGACCAGCGCGAGGACTATCTTCGTGCCGCGCTCGAGCGCCGGCCGGATGGTGCCGTCGTGGTGACGCCGTTTCGGGCGCAAGACAGTTCGATGATGGCGACGCTGGCCAAGGCCGACGGCCTCATCGTCCGTGCCCCGCATGCGCCGGCATTGAAGGCGGGCGACCCGGTCGAGGTCATACCGCTGGCGGCGCCGGGGGTGGTGATCTGAGCGGGTGCGGGACGAAAAATAGCCACAGGATGTTGTTGACAAGTTCTCGGAACCAAACTAGAACATGGGGTGTTGATAGTTTGTTCCGAGGCGCCGCGCCCCCAGCACAAGGCGGCGGCGCCCACCTGAGGAGGCCAAGAAACCCCATGCTTACCCGAAAACAGCACGAGCTGCTGGTCTACATCAACGACTACCTCGCCAAGAGCGGCGTCTCGCCGTCCTTCGACGAGATGAAGGACGCGCTGGACCTGAAATCCAAGTCGGGCATCCACCGCCTCATCACCGGGCTCGAGGAGCGCGGCTTCCTGCGCCGCCTGCCCCATCGCGCGCGGGCGCTCGAAGTGCTGCGCATGCCCGAGACCGCCGCAGTCGGCGTCAATTCGCGCGAGCCCGCGCGCAACAAGAAGTTCGCGCCCAACGTCATTCCCGGCGATTTCCGCAAGGGCCTCGCCGGCCGCATGGTGACGGCGCCCAAGCGCTCGGTCGAGCTGCCGCTCTACGGCAAGATCGCCGCCGGCACGCCGATCGAGGCGCTGCGCGACACGCAGACGATCGAGGTTCCGCCGGGCCTGCTCGGCCGCGGCGAGCACTATGCGCTCGAGGTCGAGGGCGATTCGATGATCGACGCCGGCATCGTCGACGGCGATACGGTCATCATCGAGAAATGCGAGAACGCCGAGAACGGCACGATCATCGTGGCCTTCGTCGAAGAGGACAAAGAGGTCACGCTGAAGCGCCTGCGCCGGCGCGGCAACTCGATCGCGCTCGAGCCGGCCAACAAGAAATACGAGACGCGCATCTTCCGCCCCGACCAGGTCAAGGTGCAGGGCCGGCTCGTGGGATTGCTGCGGCGGTTTTAGCAGCGGCGACGGCCCTCACTTCCCGTTCGTCGCAAGAGCGGCGATCGGGAAGTGAGG
>DATBLL010000222.1:0-19164 GCA_036555425.1 Alphaproteobacteria bacterium
TCCTCCCCGAGATTCGCGAATACGAGCGCACCAGCACCACGGTCATCAACGCCTATCTCGGCCCGATCCTGCGCAATTACTTCGCCTCGTTGCGCCGGCATCTCGACGCGCTCGGCATCGCGGCACCCATCGACATCATGAAATCCGACGGCGCCGTCATGTCGGTGCGCATGGCGGCGGAGAAGCCGGCCTATCTCGTCGAATCCGGGCCGGCCGCCGGTGTCATCGGCGCCGCGAAGCTGGGTGCGCGGAACGGACATGGCCGCGGCGGCCACCGCGATTGCCTGACGCTCGACATGGGCGGCACCACGGCCAAGGCCTCGATCGTCGAGCAGGGCCAGGTCGCGCGCACCGGCGACTACGAAGTCGGCGCCGGCATCAACTTGAGCAGCAAGCTCGTGATGGGCGGCGGCTATGCCTTGAAGCTGCCGGTGATCGACATTTCCGAGATCGGCGCCGGCGGCGGCAGCATCGTCGCCGTCGACCGCGGCGGCCTCTTGCATGTGGGGCCCAAGAGCGCGGGTGCCTCGCCCGGGCCCGTCGTCTACGACCGCGGCGGCGCCGAGCCCACCTTCACCGACGCGGTCGTGGCGCTCGGCTATCTCAATCCGGCGCGGCTCCTGGGCGGCGACCTGCCGCTCAATGCCGCCAAGGCGCGCGCGGTGCTCGAAGCGAAGGTGGCGCAGCCGCTCGGCCGCGATCTCCGCGATACGGCCTACGGCATCTTCCAGGTCGCGTGCGGAACCATGGTGCGCGCGGTCAAGGCGGTGTCGACCTATCGTGGCCGCGATCCGCGCGATTTCGCGCTGTTCGCGTTCGGCGGCAATGGCCCGGTCGTCGGCGCCGCCATCGCCGAGTTGCTCGAAATGAAAGAGGTCGTGATCCCGCCCGATCCCGGCGTCTTCAGCGCGATCGGCCTACTGCTGTCGGACATCGAGCAGGAGCGGAGCCGTGCGTTCCTGCATGGTCTTTCCGTTATCGGTGCCGGCGAGTTCGAAGCGGCCTATGCCGGGATCGAGCGCGCGGTGCGCGCCGACTTCGCCGCCGACGGCTACGAATCGGGTGCGATCACGCTCGCGCGCTTCGCCGATCTCCGCTATGCCGGCCAGGCGCACGAGCTCTCGGTGCCCTATGCGGCGAAGGGTGGCGCGCCCGATCTTGCCGCGATGGCCGAAGCGTTCGGCGCCGAGCATGCGCGGACCTACGGCCATCGCGCCGAGGCCGAGGCCGTCGAATGCGTGGCGCTGCGCGTGAAAGGCCGCGTCGTGAAAGCGGACGGAAGCGGCTTCACGCCCTCCATTCGCGGCGCCGCCTCCGCCGCGCCCGAATCGCGCATCGCCTATTTCGGCCCCGGCCACGGCGCGCTGGCGGTGCCGGTGCTGACCCGCGCGGCCATTGCCGCCATGGGCGAAGGCGCGGGGCCCCTCATCGTCGAGGAATACGATTCCACCGCGGTCGTGCCGCCGGGCTGGCGCATCCGCGTCGACGCGGCGGCCAATATCCATCTTGCGCGCCGGTGACCGCGATGCGCCCCAACACCGATCCGATCACCATGGAGGTGGTGAAGAACGCGCTCTCCTCGATCGCCGACGAGATGGCCCTCGTCATCATGCGCACCGCCTATTCCTCGATCGTGCGCGATTCGATGGATTACTCGACCGGCTTGTGCGACCGCGAAGGGCGCGTGGTCGCGCACGGCCTCACCATGGCGCTGCATCTGGGCTCGTTCCCCGACGCGATGCGCTGCCTCACCGCCGAATACGGCGGCCGCATGGAGGAGGGTGACGTCTTCGTCTGGAACGATCCCTACGGCGCCGGCGGCATGCACCTGCCCGATGTCTACATCGTGCAGCCGATCTTCGAGGCGGGCGCGCTCGAGGGCTACGCCGCCACGCTCGTGCACCAGATCGACATGGGCGGCATCGCGCCCGGCAGCACCGCGGTCTACGCGACCGAAGTGTTCCAGGAAGGCCTGCGCATCCCGATCGTCAAGATGTACGAGCGCGGCAAGCCCAACGAAACCTTCTTCAAGCTGATGGAGAAGAACACGCGCATGCCGGAGAAGCTCGCCGGCGACATGCGCGCGCAGATCGCCGCTTGCCGCACCGCCGAGAAGGCCTATCGCGGCCTGGTGCGGAAATACGGCAGCGAGACGTTCCGGGGGCTCATCGCCGATCTCCACGATCACGCCGAGCGCATGATGCGCGCCGAGATCGCGGCGCTGCCCGACGGCGAATGGAGCTTCACCGACTACATCGACGGGCTCGGCGACAAGCCCGAGCCGCTGCCGCTGAAAGTCACGGTCACGATCCGCGGCAGCGACATCGCGGTCGATTGGACCGGCTCGGCGCCGCAAGTGCCGGGCGCCATCAACTGCCCGGTGCCGTTCGTCAAATCCGCGGCGCATCTCATCCTGAAATGCATCGCGCGCGAAGACGTGCCGAATTTCGAAGGCTTCACGCGCCCGATCGTCCAGATCGCACCCGAGGGCACGATCGTGAATCCGCGCCTGCCCGCCGCCTGCGCCGCACGCGCCATCGTCGGCTGGCGCGCGATCGACGCGCTGCTCGGCGTCTTCGCGCAGATCGCGCCCGATCGCGTGCCGGCGGGCGGCGAGGGCGGGGTGAGCTTCCCGATCCTCTCCGGCTTTCACCAGGGTCAGCGCTATGTCTGCAGCGAGACGCTGGCCGGAAGCTGGGGCGCCATGGCCGACCGCGACGGCGTCTTCGCGGTGCCAAATCCCGGCGGCAACATCACCAACCAGCCGGTCGAGATGATCGAGGCGCTCTATCCGATCGAGGTCGCCGAATACGGCCTGGTGCCGAACTCGGGCGGCCCGGGGAAATTCCGCGGCGCGCCGGCTTTCGTGCGCGCCTATCGCCTGCTCGGCGACGAGGCCACGCTCATCATGCGCTCCGACCGCCGGCGCTTCCTGCCTTACGCGCTCGAAGGTGGGTCGCCCGGCACGCCCTCCTGGAATTTCGTCAATCCCGGCCCGCAACAGCGCATCCTGCCGGTGATGCCGATGGATCCGCTCCGGCTCGTCGAGGGCGACGTGTTCGCGCACGTCTCCGCGGGCGGCGCCGGCCGCGGCGATCCGCTCGAGCGCGATCCCGCTGCGGTGCTCGAAGACGTGATCGAGGAGCGGATCGATCCCGCCTATGCGCGCGCGGTCTACGGCGTCGTGATCGACGGGCGCGCGATGAAGGTGGACGCCACCGCGACCGCCGCGGAACGCAAGGCGCTCGCCGCAAGTCGCGCCGGCGGCGAGAAGCGTCCCGCCTATCTCGCATTCTTCCTCCTCCGCTACGGCATACGAGATTTCGAGCTCGTCGGCGAACGTGAGCTGCGCATCGGCTGAGCGCGACCCCGGCCCTCACTTCCCATGCAACGCTCAAGGCGTTGCATGGGAAGTGAGGGCCGCCGCGCGCACTGGACAGGGGCGCCATAACCGAGCGATATTCATTTTTGCCATGCCCGACACGCTCCAACCCGATTCGCTGCGCGGCCTCGTGCTGCCGGACCGAGTCCATCGCCGGCTCTACACCGATCCCGCGATCTTCGAGCTCGAGATGACGCGCATCTTCGGGCGCTGCTGGCTCTTTCTCGCGCATGAAAGCCAGATCGCGGCGCCCGGCGATTTCCTGCGCGCGCGGATGGGCCGCGAGGACGTGATCATGACGCGCGGGCGCGACGGCCGCATCCACGGCCTCGTCAACCGCTGCACCCACCGCGGCGCCGAGCTTTGTGCGCTGGATCGCGGCAATGCCGGCGGCTTCGCCTGCCCCTACCACGCCTGGACCTTCGGCCTCGATGGGGCGCTCAACAGCGTCCCGCACCGCCAAAGCCTGCCGCCGGGCTTCGACGTGAAGGATCCGCGCCTGGCTCTCGCGCGCGTGCCGCGCATCGAAAGCTATCGCGGCTTCGTCTTCGGCAATTTGGCACTCGAGGGCGAAAGCCTCGCCGCGTTCCTCGGGCCGATGGCCGAGGCGATCGACAACCTCGTCGACCGCGCCCCCGACGGCGACATCGAGCAGGCCGGCGGCATCGCGCGCCAGGAATACCGCGGCAACTGGAAATTCCACCACGAGAACGCCAACGACACGCTGCACCCGGGCTTCGTGCACGAATCCTCGGTGGCCGCCGCGCGGGCCGACGCGCGCGATTACGCCTCGCCCGCCTATGACGGCCACCAGACCCACACGCAGATGCTTTCCAACGCATTTGCCCTCCGCGAATGGCAGGGCCTGGCGCTCACCGGCTTCGCCGGCGGCCACAGCTACATGGGCGGCTTCTACAAGGCCGGCGTGCTGGCGCCCGACCGCGACGACCCGGTCTGGCGCGACTACCGCGCGAAGCTCGCGGCGCGCCACGGCGAAGAAAAGACGGCGCGCATCCTCGCCGAGGACCGGTTCAACAATCTCCTCTACCCGAACGTCAGCTTGAACGCGCAATACCAGCAGATCCGCATCGTGCAGCCGCTCGCGGTCGACCGCACGCGCGTCACTGCGTTCTGCTTCCGCCTGAAGGGCGCGCCCGAGGCGCTGTTCCAGCGCGCCGTGCGCTTCCTGACCAATCTCTCCTCGCCGGCCTCGATGATCCTGGGCGACGACATCGAAATTTTCGAGCGCTGCCAGAGCGGGCTTGCCAATCCGGTGCCCGAATGGCTCGATCAGTCGCGGGGCCTCGCCAGCGACCGCGAGGGCGGCGGGGGCCGGGTCGTTTCGGCCGGCGTCAGCGAGCTGCCGCATCGCGCCCAATACGCGGCGTGGCTCCGCTACATGACGGCGGCGGCATGAACGCGGCGGTGGGCGACGATCTCAAGAGCGAGGCCGAGGCATTCCTCGTCGCCGAAGCGCGCCTGCTCGATGCCGGGCGCTTCGAGGAATGGCTGGCGCTTTTCGCCGAAGATGGGTTTTATTGGGTCCCGGCCGCGCCCGGCCAGACCGATCCTTTGAACCATCTTTCGATTTTCTACGAGGACAAGAGCGTCTTGAGGATGCGCATCCGCCGCCTCGCCCATCCGCGCGTCTATTCGGCGCTGCCCCAGCCGCGCACCGCGCATCTCGTCGGCAGCGTCACCGCCGCGCGAGCGAGCGAGCCGGGCGTCGATTGCGAGTGCCGCTCGACCGTGATGATGGCGGAATACCGCGCGGGCCGCGCCGACCGGCGGCTCTGGGCGGGCCAGCAATTGCACCGCCTCCGCCGCACGCCGGAGGGCCTCCGCATCGTCTTGAAGCGCGTCGACCTCATCGATTGCGACGCCGCGCACGGCATTCTCTCGATCCCGATCTGAGCGCGCGGCATGGCGCAGGTGCTGAAGCCGGCGGTGCGCCGCCTGATCGTGGACAAGGCCGCGCTCGTCTTCGCCGCCGAGGGCTATGCCCGCGCCACGGTCTCGATGATCGCGGGCCGCGCCGGCGTCGCGGTCGGCACGGTCTACACCTATTTCCCCTCGAAGCTGCACCTGCTCTATGCGGTCTACAGGCCATGGCTCGCGGCGCGCATGGACGAGATCGCGGCCAAGGCCGATGCGGCGAAAACGCCGCGCGCCAAGCTCAGGGCGATCATCCTCGGCCTCTGGCGCGACACGCCGACGCAGAATCCGGGCCTCGCCAACAGCCTGATGGAGGCGCTGGCGACGACCGATCCGGCCAAGGGCAAGCCCGAGCCGCTGCTGCGCTGGACCGAGCGGCGCCTGGCGGAGATTCTCGCCAAGACCTTGCCGCGCTCGCGGCGCCGCTACGCCGACGACCTCGTCGGCAATCTCCTGCTGATGGCCTATGACGGCTACGTCATCAACCGGCGCCTGGGCGATCTACGCGACTACCAGAAGCTCGCCGACATCATGGCCGATCTGCTGCTCGGCCGCGCCGAGAACGGAAACGGCGGGTAGGTCGAAGATTCCATCGGCCGAATGGCGCCGGCCCTCACTTCCCATTCGTCGCACGAGCGACGAATGGGCCCCTTCTCTCCCGCTGTGCGGGAGAGAGAAGAAGCGGCGCGCACACCTTCCCTCTCCCGAAGGGAGAGGAGGGGCCCAAGCAATGCCCCGGGCATTGCTTGGGAGGTGAGGGCCGTCGCCGCGGCGCGTGGCATTTGCGCATTGGATTCCGAGCGCAGAGCCGCAACCTGTCGCCTACAACTTTTTGGCCGTTGACAATGTTCTTGTAACGTTCTAGCAATTGCGCATGACCCGATTTGGCTTTGCCGGCATCGATCGTTGTCTCGCCGGCCGCTCTTTGACACGGTTCACCTCGAAGGATCGGCGCCGCGAGGAAGGCGCGGCGCGCGCGATGGCGCGGGATTACGCGCTTCCCGAATCCTCCGCCGGCGAAAGCCAAGGAAAGCCAAGGTCCCGGCGCGGAAAAGCCAAGAAAAGCCAAGGTGGACGCGCCCGAAAAGCCAACAAAAGCCAAGCCGGATGCGCCGGAAAAGCCAAGGAAAGCCAATCAAAGCCAATCAAAGCCAAGGTATCCATAATGTCGCGCTGGGCTGGGGCCGCTCAGGCTGCGGGGCGCGCGATGTCCACCGATGTCCACCTTTGTCCACCAATGTCCACCCGGAACCGGGGTGCCCTTCACCCGATCAGCGGCGCGAAGACACGATGGAGGTTTGGCTTCAGCTCGAAGCCCGTGCCGGGCGCGTCCCACGGCCGGACATGGCCGTCCTCGACCGTCACGCCCTCCGGATAGCCGCCGAACAAGAGCGCATCGTCCGGCGCCGCCTCGTGGCTGCCGAGCCCGAGGCCAGCCACGACGTGGAACGAGAAGAGGTGCCCGGCATGCGGGAACAAGCGCGTGCGCGGCCAGCCCGCCTGCTCCAACAGCGCGATGATGCGCAGATATTCCGGCACGCCGTAGGCGAGCGAAATGTCCATCTGCAGCCGGTCGCGCGCCGGCTGCAATCCGCCGTAGCGCAGGAGATTGCGCGTGTCGGCGGCCGAGAAGATGTTCTCCCCGGTCGCCAGCGGCATAAGGTCGGCAGCGGAAAGCTCAGTGAGCAGCGCGTAGTCGAGCGGGTCGCACGGCTCCTCGAACCAGGCGAGGCGATAAGGCGCGAGCGCGCTCAGCAACGCGAACGCCGCGTCGCGCCCAGTGGCGCCGTTGCCGTCGACGGCGAGCGCGGCTCCATCGCTGGCGACGCCGAGCGCCGCCTCGATCCGCGCCTTGTCTCGCGCCAGCGGCGCGCCGCCCACCTTGATCTTGAAGCGCGTATAGCCGCGCGCGCGGTAAGAGCGCAGTTCCGCACCGAGCGCCGCTGCCTCGCCGCCGTCCCGATAGTGCCCGCCGCTCGCATAGGTCGGCACGCGCGCGAGCGCCTCGCCGCCGTTGAAGCGATCGGCGAGCAGGCGCCAGAGCGGCTTCTCCTCGGCCTTGGCGGCGAGATCCCAGAGCGCCGCGTCGAGCACGCCGACGGCGCCCGCACGCTCGCCGTGGCCGCCCGCCTTCTCGTTGCGCATTATTATCGCCCAGGCGCGCGTGGGATCGATCGCATCGCGCGCCGCGTCGGCATAGTCCTCGGGGTTTGCCGCCAGTAGGCGCGGGATGAAGCGCTCGCGCAACAGTCCGCCATGGCCGTAGCGGCCGATCGAATCGAAGCCGAGGCCGGTGAGCGGCTTTCCGCCAACGCGCTTGTCGGTGACGACGGCGACGGCGCTCGCCGTCATCGCGTCGAAGGCGATGTCGGCATTGCGCATCGGCGCCGCGAGCGCCAGCGTGGTTTCGCGGATGGCGACGATCTTCATCGCTGGCTTGACCCCGGCGCGCGGCGCGACCTAGCCTGAACCATATTCGGTTTTGCGCGCAGCGAGAAGGCCGCGGGGGCCGCGGCGCGCTAGTTCTTCTTGCGCGCGGGCGCTCCGGCCTGGTGCCAATCGTGCTCGGCGATGTCGAAGACGACGCCGTTCGGGTCCGTGTACTTGGTTTCGGCGTCGACGCCGGGATAGGAGGGAAGGGTCATGAAGAAGGCGCCGCCGGATTTCTCGATGCGCGCCTTGGTGTCCGCCGCGTCGTCGACGACGAAGCCGAAATGATGCAGCCCCGCCCAATCCGGCCCGTGCTTCATGCCGCCCTTGCCGTCGGGGAAATTGAGCAGCGTCAGATTCATCACGCCGTCGGAGAGCATGATGGCGTTGCCGATCGGGCTTTCGGCCTGGTGTACGCGCTTCAGATCGAAGCACTGCTCGTAGAAGCGCGCGGCGCGCTCGAGGTCGGGCACCTGCATCGCGATGTGGCGGAGCTTCGCCATGGCTTGCCTGCTCTGTGAGATGGGATCCGCGCCCGCAAGTTTCGGATGGCGGCGCACTTTGTCAAGCGCCGCGCCGCGCTAGGAGCGTTGCATGCGATTTTCGCTGTTCCTCACCTTCTATGCGCGCGATGCCGCCGCGCGCGCCAGCGCCGCCGACGTGGCGCACACGGGCGAGATCGTGAAGTCCATCGCGGGCCTCCGGCGCGGGCTGGTGCTGACGGCCGAGCGCGCGCCCGATCCCTTCGTCGAATATCCGCCGCCGCCGCAATTGGCGCTGCAGCTCTATTTCGACGAGATCGCGGCGCTCGAGGCCGCCTGCGGGCGGAAAGGCGCGCTCATGGCGCTGGCCGAACCCGGCGCGCTGCCGAGCGTCGACAAGACCGGCGCCGCGCAGCAGGCCATGCTCGCGCGCCCCTATCCGGTGCCCGAGCCCGCGTTTCGCACGCCGCCGGGCGGCCTTCCGTGCTCCGACATCATCCACTATCCGGGCAAGGCCGCGGATTTCGACGCGTGGCTCGCCTTTTACATCGAAAGCCACGTGCCGTTGATGCGGCGCCTGCCCGGCATCCGCGAGCTCGAGCTTTACACGCGCATCGACTGGACGAGCGCGCTGCCCTGGCCGAAGGCCCTGCACATGCAACGCAACAAGGTCGTCTTCGACGACGCCGCTGCGCTGGCGGCGGCGCTCGCGTCGCCGGTGCGCGCGGAAATGCGCGCCGATTTCTTGAAGTTCCCTTCCTTCACCGAGGGCAACCGCCACAATCCCATGGCGACGCGCGAAATCCTCCGCCGCTGAGCGCGCGTGGCACGGATTGTGCAATATTGAATGTTGCTCGGGATTGGCCGCGGCCCTATAGTCGGCATTCTGTGATTGCGGCGCCGAGGGGGGCATCGACATGCACAAGCTCGTCACACTGGCGGCGATTGCTGCCGTCGTTTTCGCCACGCCGGCCCGGGCCGAGGAGGCCAAGCTCAAGGCGGCAAGCTTCCTGCCGCTGACGCAGAGCTTCGGCGTGCATTTCAAGCGCTGGGTCGACGAGGTGAACAAGCGCGGCAAGGGCCTGCTGCAGATCGACGCGGTCGGCCCCGAAGCGATCCCGGTGCCCGAGCAGCCCAATGCCGTGAAGAGCGGCGTGATCCAGATGCATTACGGGCCGCCCACCTTCTACACGGGCACGATGTGGGAGGGCGAAGCGCTGAGCCTCTCCGAGACGACGATCAAGGCGCTGCGCGCCAACGGTGCCTGGGCCTATCTCGACAAGCTGCACCGGGAAAAGATGAATTCGGTGCTGCTGGCCGGCCTCGGCGACGGTGTCAAATTCTTCGTCTACACGACGGCGCCGGCCAAGGCAGACGACAAGGACAAGCCGATGTCCGGCCTCACGCTTCGCTCCGTACCGCTCTATCGTGTCTTCTTCGAAAGCCTCGGCGCGCGCGCCGTCTCGCTGCCGCCGGGTGAAGTGTTCACCGCGCTCGAGCGCAAGGTGGTGCAGGGCTATGGCTGGCCGCGCTGGGGGATCAAGGACATGGGCTGGCTGCCGGTGACGAAGTACCGCTATGGCCCCGGCTTCTTCAACGTCAACGTCAACGTGCTGGTCAACCTCGACGCCTGGAACAAGCTGACCGGTCCGCAGCGCAAACTTCTCGAAGAGATGGCGCTGTGGCTCGACGAGGAATGGCCGAAGTGGCGCGCGGCGCAGGATGCCGATGAGGACAAGATTCAGAAGGACGCCGGCGTGCAATATGTCGATCTCGGCGCCTGGTTCAGCAAGCGTGCGCACGACGCCTATTGGGCCGATCTCGAGAAGAAGAGCCCGCAGCACATTCCGCATCTGCGCAAGCTGGTCACGAAGCAATAGACCAACCTGGCGCGATCGGTCCGCGCCACACGGGAAACGAGCTTAGCCGCAACCGTGCCGCCGGTTGCGGCAGCTTCAACTCCGGAGACGAACATGCGCCTACCCCGGTCGATGTGGAGAGCCGCCGCGGTCCTGATTGCCTCGACGATGGCGCCGGCCGGTGTGTCGGCGCAGGAGGCGACGCTGCGCGCGGCTTCGTTCCTGCCGGTTTCGACGATTTACGGCTCGATCTTCAAGCGCTGGGTCGACGAAGTGAACAAGCGCGGGAAGGGAACCGTGCAGATTACGATCGTGGGGCCGGAAGCGATCCCGACCTTCGAGCAATGGAATGCGGTCAAATCGGGCGTCGTCGACATGCATTCGGGCCCGCCCGCCTACTATGTGGGCACACTCGTCGAGGGCGAGGCCGCGATCCTTGCCGATATCCCGGTCTCGGCCCAGCGCAAGAGCGGGGCGCTCGCCTATCTCAACAAGCTGCACAACGAGAAGATGAATGTGTGGCTCTTGACCGCCTTCGCCGATGGCGTGGGCTTCCATGCCTACACCACCAAGCCGCACAAGCCGGGCGCCAAGCCCTTCGAGGGCTTCCGCCTGCGCTCGACGCCGAACTTCAAGCGCTTCTTCGAAGATTTGGGCGCCACCACGGTCACGCTGCCGCCGGGCGAGGTGTTCACCGCGCTCGAGCGCAACGTCGTCGACGGCTATGGCTGGCCGCGCTGGGGCATCCAGGACATGGGTTGGACGAAACTCACCAAGTTCCGCTACGACCCGGGCTTCTACAACGTGATCGTCAACATCATGGTCAACCTCGACCGCTGGAAGAAGCTCGACAAGAAACAGCAGGATTTCCTGACCGAGATGGCGGTCTGGCTCGAGGGCGAGTGGCCGAAGTGGCGCGCCGAGATCGATGCCGCCGACGCGGACGTGCAGACCAAGGGCGGCGTCAAAGTCGTCGACATGGGGCCGGGCTTCAGAAAGCGGGCGCACGACATTTATTGGGAAGCGCTGACCAAACTGAGCCCGCGGCACATGCCGGAATTGCGCCAGCTGCTCACCAAGTAGTCCGGCGAGAGCGCGCCGGATGTGGCCGCCATGAATGTAGCGCTCCCGCGCCCCCGCATCCGAGCTCCGCGCCCGATGGGTGAATTGCCGTGGCGGCGCTGATCAAGGTCTACGGGCGGATTCTCGAGGGATGCGGCTTGATCGCGGCGGCGCTGATCCTGGCCATGACCGCGCTCATCGTCGCCGACGTGGTGCTGCGGAACCGCCTCAACATGACGATTCCGGCGAGCGTCGAGCTCACCGAGTACGCGCTCTTCTATGCGACCACTTTCGCGGCACCATGGCTGCTCCGGCGCGGGCAGCACATCCGCATCGACGTGGTGATCGCGCGCGTGCCCGCCACCGTCGGCTGGATCATGGAGATCGCCTGCGATCTCATCGGCTTGACGCTCTCGCTGCTGATGACCTGGTTCGGCGTCGCCATGGTGTTGCGCAGCGCCGCCTCGTCCACGCTCATCGTGAAGAACCTCATCTTCGCGGAATGGTACGTGCTCTGGCCGCTGCCCCTGATGTTTCTGCTGCTCTCGTTCGAGTTCCTTCTTCGCCTTCAGCGCATCTTGACAGGGCCGCGTCAAGCGCGGCGCGAGGGTGGCTCGGTCTGATCCATGCATTGGACCGAGGCGCTCCTCCTGCTGATCGGCGGCGTCAGCATCCTCTTGATGCTGGGCGCGCCGGTCGCCTTCGCCTTCATCGCCGTCAACGTCGTCGGCGCCTTCCTCTTCCTGGGCGGCGAGGCGGGCATGCTTCAGCTCGCCCGCAATATGGTCAATTCGGTCACGAACTTCGCGTTCACGCCAATCCCCATGTTCCTGCTGATGGGCGACCTGTTGTTTCATACCGGGTTGGCCATCAAGGCCATCGATGCGGTGAGCCTCGTGATACGCCGCGTTCCCGCGCGCCTCTCAGTCATCGCGCTGGTCGCGGGCACGATCTTCTCCGCCGTCTCGGGCTCGACGATCGCGACGACGGCGATGCTGGGCGCGCTCCTGCTCCCGGAAATGCTGCGCCGCGGCTATGACCGCAAGCTGGCAATGGGCCCGATCATGGCCATCGGCGGCGTCGACATGCTGATCCCGCCCTCGGGCCTCGCCGTGCTCTTGGGCGGGCTCTCCGGCATATCGATATCGGGCCTGTTGATCGGCGGGCTTGTCCCGGGGCTCATCCTCAGCGTCGTGTTCATCGCGTATATCGTCATCGTCGCCTGGCTTGATCCCGCGCTGGCGCCGGCTTCCGAAGCCGATGCGCTGCCGGGCGGCATGGAGCCGCCGGCGCCGATCGTCGCCGCCGTCGCGTTGGGGCTGGGCGCGTTGGCCGGGTTCCTCGTCGTGTGGTGGATCGGGGTTGGCGTGTGGCTGATTGCCCTCGCCCTGAGCGTGCTGCTTCGCTGCCTGCTCAAGCGGAGCTACGCGCGCTGGTATTGGCGTGTCTGGGGGCCGACGCTGGTCTACGTCGCTCCACTCGTCTTCATCATGTTCATGGTCATCGGCAGCATGGTGCTGGGGTGGGCGACGCCGACCGAATCCGCTGCGGTGGGCGCGGCCGCCACGCTCGTCTATGCGGCGGCGTTCCGCGCGTTGACATGGAAGGCGCTCAAGAACGCCCTCCTCAGCACCGCCGGCGTCACCGGGATGATCATGTTCATCATCCTCGGCGCCACCACGTTCGCGCAGATCCTGGCCTTCACCGGCGCCACCAACGGCATCGCGACGATCGTCACCGAATCCGGATTCTCGCCGACGCTCATCCTCATCGGCATGCTCGTCATCCTCATCATCCTCGGCCTCTTCATCGATCAGGCGAGCATCATGATGCTGACGGTCCCGCTCTTCATGCCGCTGGTCAAGAAATTCGGCTTCGACGAGGTGTGGTTCGGCATCATGTACCTCGTTTGCATGCAGCTGGGCCTGCTCTCCCCGCCGTTCGGCCTCCTGCTGTTCACGATGAAGGGCGTCGCGCCGCCCGAAATCTCGATGAGCGAGGTCATCCGTGCTGCGTTGCCCTACATGATCTTCGGCCTTCTGCTGTTGGCGCTGATCTTCGTCGTGCCGCGGGTCGCGACTTGGCTTCCGAGCCGCGTCTGAGCGCGCAGAGGCCCGCAATGGCAGACGACTCGAAATCCGGACCGAGTGTCCCCCGCCGCGAGACGCGTCGCCTCGCCGCCGGCCGCGGCACCTTCACCGGCGACATCGTCTTGCCGAGGATGGCGCACGCCGCGTTCCTCCGCAGCCCGCACGCGCACGCGCGGATCGCGCGCATCGACACGGCCGCGGCCAAGGCGATCGCCGGCGTGCTGCTCGTGGCCACCGCAACCGATCTTGCGCTCGTCTGCCGGCCGATGCAGACCGCGATGGCCAACGCGCCCGATCACGCCTCGCCGCCGCAATCACCGCTCGCCGACGGCGTCGCGCGCTGGCAGGGCGAGCCCGTCGCCGCCGTCGTCGCCGAGACGATTGCCGCAGCCGAGGATGGAGTCGAGGCGATCGAGGTCGAGTGGGAGCCGCTGCCGGCCGTGGCCGATGCGGCGGCAGCCTTGAAGGACGGCGCTCCCGCCGTTCATCCGGCACTCGGCCACAATCGCGCGCTCGACCGCGTGCTCGGCAAGAGCGACATCTCAGCAGACTTGCGCGCCGGCGAAGTGCGCGTCGAGCGCCGCTTCGGCTTCAACCGCCACACCGGCGTGCCGCTCGAGCCGCGCGTCATCGTCGCCGACTACGATCCCATCGAGAACGCGCTGACGGTCTTTCAATCGCATCAGGCGCCGCACCAGATGCACGACATCTTCGCGCATCTGCTCGGCATTCCCGAGCAGCGCGTGCGCGTCGTCTGCCGCGACGTGGGCGGCGGCTTCGGCATCAAGCTCCACGCCTATCCCGACGAACTGGCGGCGGCGGCGCTGACGAAGCTCGCCGGCCGGCCCGTGCGGTTCGAATCGCGCCGCACCGAGGCCTTCGTCTCCGACGCGCATGCGCGCGAGTTCGAGGTGACGGCGCGCCTCGCCGCCAAGGCCGACGGCACGATCGCGGCGCTCGAGGCCGACATTCTCTGCGCGGCCGGAGCCTATTCGATCTATCCGCGCGGCAGCGTCGGCGACGCCACGCTCGCCGGCATGATGATGGGGGCGCCCTATCGCGTCGGGGCGCAGCGGGCGCGGGCGCGCGTCGCCTATCTCAACAAGGTGCCGACCGGCTCCTATCGCGGCGTGGGGCAGCCCATAGGTTGTGCCGTCACGGAAGTGTTGATCGACGAGGCCGCGCACGCGCTGAAGCAGGACCCGGTCGAGTTCCGCCGCCGCGCCTATCATCGCGCGGGCGATCTGCCGCTCACCACCGCCGGCGGCTTGAAGCTCGACTCGGTTTCGCTCGAACGCTGCCTCGACGGACTCGTCGAGCGCATGGGCTACGCGGCGCTGCGCAAGGAGCAGGCGAAGCTGCGCGGCGAGGGGCGACTCCGCGGCATCGGCATCGCGACTTTCCTGGAGATGACGGCGCCGGGGACATTTCTCTATGGGCCGGCCGGCATCCGCATCAGCGCGCAGGATACGGCCATCGTGAAGATCGGTCCCGACGGGCATGTGCGCTGCGCGGTCGGCTGCACCGATCAAGGGCAAGGCACGCTCACCGGCGTGGCGCAGATCGTGGCCGAGGCGCTCGGCGTGCCGGTGGATCACGTCGCCGTCGAGGCCGGCGACAGCGCCGGTCCGCATGGCGGCGGCGCCTGGGCGTCGCGCGGATTGTCGATCGGCGGCGAGGCCGCGCACCGCGCGGCGCGCGAGCTGCGCTCGCATCTGCTCGAGCTCGCGGCGCCCTTGCTGCAGGCGAAGGCGGAGGCGCTCGAGCTCCGCGAGGCCGCGATCGTCAACGCCGGCGACGGTGCTGCGCGCATGCCGCTCGCCGAACTCTGCCGCATCGCGCATTACCGGCAGGATCTGCTGCCCGGCGGCGTGACCCCGCGCCTCGCGGTGGCGCAGAGCTTCGTCCCCGCGACCGCGCCCTATTTCACGGCCAACGGCGTGCAGGGCTGCTTGCTCGACATCGACCGCGAGACCGGCGCCGTCTCGCTGCTGAAGCACTGGGTGGTCGAGGATTGCGGCCGCGTGATCAACGCCGATCTTGTGGATGGGCAATTGCGCGGCGGCATCGTGCAGGGCCTCGGCGCCGCACTCTTGGAGCATTGCATCTATGACGGCGAGGGGCAGCTCCTGGCCGGATCGCTGATGGACTACGCGATGCCGCGGGCCGACAATATGCCGGCGATCGAGGTCGGCCACGTCGCGACGCCGCAGCCCGGCACCGCGCTGGGGGTCAAGGGCGCGGGCGAGGCGGGGACGGTCGGCGCCGCGGCGGCGATGTGGTGCGCGGTCAACGACGCGCTGCGCCCGATGGGCGCGCGCATGGAGCGGATGCCGTTCACGGCCGAGCGCGTGCTGGCGGCGATCCGCGCGGCGGGAGGATGAGATGCGCGGCAAGCTCGTCGAGGAATTCGTGATCCCCGCGCGCTACGGGCGCGCTTTCGTGGCCAAGAAGGGCCAGGTGCTGCGAATCCAGCCGGTGGAAGACGGCCAGGTCGGCGATTGCGTCTTCTACAACGCCAACGACACCAAGGAATGGTTCCATGTCGGCCAGAGTTGGGCCATCAACGGGATTCTGAAAACGGGCACGGCCAAGAGCTTCAAGCATTTCTATTCGAAGCCGCCGCGCGAGAACATCATGCTGACGACGCTCGAAGACACGATGAAGAACCATTGGGGCAACAATGGCGGGCGCTGCTCCACGCGGCTCTACCAGCTGCGCGACAATTTGAGCGCGCACCGCTCGTGCCAGGAGAATCTGACCGAGGCGCTCAGGCCTTTCGGCCTCACCGGCGACGAGGTGATGGACGTCTTCAACGTGTTCATGGCAGTCGATCTGCATCCCGACGGCAGCTTCACGATCAAGCCGAGCCCGGTGACCAAGAACGACTACATCGATCTCCGCGCCGAGATGGACGTGCTCGCCGCCATCTCCGCCTGCCCGGCCGATACGTCGCCGACCAACAACGGCCGCTCCGCCCCGCTCGGCATCAAGATCTTCGCCTCGTGAAGCCGCTCACTTTCGCAACGGTCAGCGGGCTGCTGCGCGAGACGGCGCGCGAACTGCCGGACAGCGATCTCTTCGCCGTCCCGCGCTGGCTCCAGGAGAAGTGGCGCTTGCCGCGCGCCAACCTCACCTATCGCCAGGTGACCGCGGCGGTCGAAGCGCAGTCCGAGCATTATCGCCGCGCCGGCTATGGCGCCGGGCATCGCGTGGCGCTCCTGCTGGAGAACCGGCCGGCGCACTTCGTGCATTGGCTCGCGCTGAATTCGCTCGGCGCCGGCATCGTGCCGCTCAATCCCGACTACGGCGCCGACGAGCTCAACTACGCGCTCGCGCACAGCGAATCCGCGCTCGTGGTGGCGCTCGCGGAGCGCATGGCTCAAGTGGGACCGGTGGCGGCGGCCCTCGGCGTGCCCGCTGCCCTCGATACGGAGGCAGCACTCCCGCCGCCGAAGAGCGCGCCGCCCGGCGGCCCCGAGGGCAAGCGCGCCGAAGCCGCGCTCCTTTATACTTCGGGGACCACGGGGCGTCCCAAGGGCTGCATGCTTTCGAACGAATACTTCCTCGGCTGGGGCGAGTGGTACGCGGCCCAGCGGGGCGCGCTGCATCTCCGGCGCGGCCGGGAGCGGCTGCTGCAGCCGCTGCCGACCTTCCACACGAACGCGACCGGCAATTCCTTCATGGGCATGCTGATCAGCGGCGGAGCGCAGGTGATCCTCGACCGCTTTCATCCGAAGAGCTGGTGGCAGGACGCGATCGAGACGCGCGCCACCTGCTTTCACTACCTCGGCGTGATGCCGGCGATGCTGCTGAACCTGCCGCCCTCGCCGCACGACCGCGCGCATGGGATTCGCTTCGGCATGGGCGGCGGCTTGCACGCCTCGCATCACGCAGCGTTCGAGCGGCGCTTCGGCGTCGCGTTGCTCGAAGGCTGGGCGATGACCGAAACCGGCGGCGGTGGAACGCTCTGCGATTGGGTGGAGCCGCGCCGCGTCGGCGGGCACTGCATCGGCAAGCCCGACCGGCCCGGGCCGCCGATGGAGATCCGCATCGTCGACGATGCGGGGAACGAGGTGGCGCCCGGCGCGCCGGGCAATTTCCTGGTGCGCACGAAAGGGCCCGATCCGCGCCAGCGCTTCTTCACCGGATATCTCAAGGACGAAGCCGCCACCGCGGCGGCGTGGGAGGGCGGCTGGCTCAACACCGGCGACATCGTGCGCCAGGACGCGGCGGGAAACCTTTATTTCGTCGACCGCAAGAAAAGCATCGTGCGCCGCTCGGGCGAGAACATCGCCACCGCCGAGGTCGAGGAGGTGTTGTCGACCCATCCCGCCGTCGGCGAAGCGAGCGTTCTCGCGGTGCGCGACGAGATCCGCGGCGAGGAGGTGATGGCCGTGATCGTGCCGCGCCCCGCGCACAATCCGGATGCCGCGCTGGCCAACGCGATCTTCGAGCATTGCCGCCAGCGCTTTGCCTATTACAAGGCGCCGGGCTATATCGCGTTCCTGTCCGAAATGCCGGTCACCGCCACGCAGAAGATCCGCAGGTCCGATCTCGGCGATCTCGCCGAGCATCCGGAGCGCCATCCCAATTGTTTCGATCTGCGCGCGAAGAAGCAGCAGAGCAAGGCGCGGCCGGCCTCATGAGGCGGCGCGCGCCATATGACGACGTCGTCGTTTCGACGCCGGTAACGATCCCGTATGTGCGCTTCTCCATCCGGGCCGCGCATTGGTGGATCGGCCGCACGCTCGGTGAGCTGGTGAAGCACTCGGGGATCGCGAAAGAGCGCATCGACGGCTTCTGCGTGTCGAGCTTCACGCTGGCGCCCGACACGGCGATCGGCCTTTCCGAGCACCTCGGGCTCAGCACGCGCTGGCTGGATTTCATTCCGCTCGGCGGCAATTGTGGCGTCGCGAGCCTGCGCCGCGCGGCGCGCGCCGTGCAGAGCGGCGACGCCGAGATCGTGGCCTGCGTGGCCGGCGATACGAACCACGTCGATTCGTTCCGCCAGGGCACGGCGAATTTCAGCCGCTTCGCGCGCGACGCGGTCTATCCGGTCGGCGCGGGCGGTCCCAATGCGAGCTTCGCCTATCTCACCGACTATTACATGCGCACTTACGGCGCCGAGCCTGCCGATTTCGGCAAGATGTGCGTGGCGCAGCGCGCCAACGCGCTCAAGATTCCCCATGCGATGTTCAAGAAGCCGCTGACGCTCGAAGAATACCTCTCATCGCGACTGATCTCCGATCCCGTGCGCCTGTTCGACTGCGTGATGCCCTGCGCGGGCGCCGAGGGCTTTCTCGTGATGCGGCGCGAGACGGCGGAGGGGGCCGGCATCCGCTATGCCCGCATCCTCTCCACCATCGAGCGGCACAACGCGTTCCAGGGCGACCCGATCCAGTTCCGCGGCGGCTGGGCCATGGACCGCGACGAGCTTTGGGGCCAGGCCGGCGTCAAGCCGGACGATATCGACTTCATCGAGACCTATGACGACTATCCCGTCATCAACATGCTGCAATTCGAGGATCTCGGCTTTTGCGGCAAGGGCGAGGCGCCGGCGCTGGTGCGCGCTAACACGCTGACCGTCGACGGCACATTTCCGTTCAACACCTCGGGCGGGCAGTTGTCGGTGGGCCAAGCGGGAGCCGCCGGCGGCATGCTGGGCATGGTCGAGGCGATCCGCCAGCTGACGCGCCAGACGATCGGCGGCCAGGTGCCCGATGCGAAACTCGGCCTCGTCAGCGGCTTCGGGATGATCAACTATGATCGCGGTCTTTCATCCGGCGCCGCCATCCTGGCCGCGGCGTGAAAGCGATGAGGAGCGAGGCTCGGATTCCGTGACGGCGCCGCTGCAAAAACCCAAGCGCAAGAATCCGATCCTGCGCACGCGCTTGCCGGTGCCGCCACCCTCGGCGCGCAGC
>DATBLL010000225.1:0-35459 GCA_036555425.1 Alphaproteobacteria bacterium
GAATCTGTTCCTTGGTCGCCGCCATCTGAGATCCTTGCATCGGGGGGCGGCACCATACGCCGCGCCCTGCGGGCTGTCATTGCCGTCCGAACGGATGGGTTGACGCCATTGCCGCCGCCGTCGCAATGAATCCGATCCGTAAAGAGGGAGGAAATGATGGCAAAGGTGGCTTTTCTCGGCCTCGGCGTGATGGGCTATCCCATGGCCGGTCATCTCAGGAACAAGGGCGGCCACGAGGTGACGGTCTACAACCGCACCGCCGCCAAAGCGCAGAAGTGGGTGGAAACCCACGGCGGCAAGGCCGCGGCGACGCCGGCCGAGGCCGCCAAGGGCGCCGAGATCGTCTGCTGCTGCGTCGGCAACGACGACGATCTGCGCGCGGTCGTCTACGGCGACAAGGGCGCGTTGGCGGGCATGGGCAAGGGCGCCATTTTCGTCGACCACACGACGGCCTCGGCCATCGTCGCGCGCGAGCTCGACGCCGAGGCGAAGAAGCGCGGCATCGGCTTCCTCGATGCGCCGGTCTCGGGCGGGCAGGCGGGCGCCGAGAACGGCCAGCTCACGATCATGGTCGGCGGCGAGCCTGCCACCTACGCCAAGGCCGAGCCGGTGATCAAAGCCTACGCCAAGGCCGTGACGCATCTCGGGCCGGCCGGCAACGGCCAACTCACCAAGATGGTCAACCAGATCTGCATCGCCGGCCTCGTGCAGGGCCTCTCGGAGGCGCTCAATTTCGCCAGCCGCGCCGGCCTCGATACCGACAAGGTGCTGGCGACGATCTCGAAGGGCGCCGCGCAATCGTGGCAGATGGAAAACCGCTGGAAGACCATGGCCGAGGGCAAGTTCACCTTCGGCTTCGCGGTCGATTGGATGCGCAAGGACCTCGGCATCTGCTTGGCCGAGGCCAAGAACAACAAAGCGCGCCTGCCGGTGACGGCGCTCGTCGACCAGTTCTATGCGCAAGTCCAGGCCCGCGGCGGCAGCCGCTGGGACACGTCGAGCCTCATCCACCTGCTGCAGAACGATTGAGCGGCGCACCCTAACAATTCGTCATCCCGACCGAAGCACGGCGATCTTGCGCCGTGCGAAGTGGAGGGATCGGGGCGCAGCGGCCACGTGCGCCTGCGTCGCGATCCCTCCGCTCCGCGGCCGCGCAAGCGCGTCCGCTCCGGTCGGGATGACGTGTTGTCGTTGAGCGGCGGGGAAAACGCTGGAGTGCGCTGCTAGGCAATAGGCTGCGCTGACAGAACAACAATCGCTGCCAGCGGCACCGGGAGGCGGCGCTTCGCCTTGACAGGGGCGGGCCATGCCCTACCGTCGGCAGCGCGCGCTGGTGCAGGCCCGAAAAGAACAAATCGGCTGGCCCCGCTGCGCCCGCGGCCGGAGAGGACGGCGGCGGCGACATCATCGCAATCTCGAGGGAGGAGACCATGAGATCCGTTCGGCGCACCATGACGGCTGCCGCGCTGGCCGCGGCGGCATTGCTGCTTCCCCAGGCCGCTGCGGCGGAAGTCGCGCTCAAGGCGGTGTCCGCCTGGGGCAAGAACTTCACCTTCGTCGACATGTATGTCGAGTGGATGAAGCGCGTGAACGAGAAGGGGAAGGGCAAGGTCAAGATCGACTATATCGGCGGCCCCGAAGTGTACCCCTCGTTCGAGCAGTTGGAGCCGCTGAAGCGCGGCGTGTTCGCGACGATGATCACCTCGACCGCCTACATCGCCGGCGCGCTGCCCGAGAGCAACGCGACCTGGTTCGGCTTCGGCGCCACGCCGGCGGAGCTGCGCCAAGCGGGCCTCGTCGCCGCGATCGACAAGATCACGCGCGAGAAGGCGGGCGTGATGCTGCTCGGCATGCCGCTGCAGATGAAGTTCAACGTCTATTTGAAGAAAGAGATCAAGGGCGCCAACCTTTCCGGCGTCAAAATGCGCACGACGCCGATCTACGATCCGGTGTTGAAGGGCCTCGGCGCCTCGACGCTGACCGTGCCGCCGACCGAGCTCTTGACCGCGCTCGAATCCGGCATCGTCGACGGCTTCGCCTGGCCGGGCGTCGCCGTGACCGGGCCGGGCTATGCGCGTGCGGTGAAATACAAGGTGACACCGTCCTGGTGGGTCGGAACCGACATCGCGCTCATGAACGCCAAGGCGTTCGATTCGCTGGCACCCGATCTCCAGAAGCTCCTGGTCGACACGATGATCGAGATCGAAAAGGAAGTGCCGGCCTATTTCGGCGCCAAGGAGAAGGCCGAGGACGAGGCGATGGCGAAGATGGGCATCCAGAACATCGCCATGAGCGAAGCCGACATGGCCAAGATCAAGAAGCTGCACTGGGACGCCGGCGTCGAGGCGTTCCTGATGAAGCCGTCGCCGAAATACGGGCCCGAGCTGAAGAAGATCCTCGAGCGTTTCGCGCCCAAATAGGGCCGGGGCCCCGATGCCCAGCGCGTTGCGCGCCGTCGGCGCGGCGGCCGCGGCCGTCATCGACGGCCTGATCACGGCTTGCGGCATCCTCGCGGTGATGATCGTCGCCGCGCTGGCCGGCTGCGTGGCGCTCGAAGTCGTGATGCGCTACTTCTTCGGCGCGCCCACGCGCTGGGTCATCGAGTTCAGCGAGTATTCGCTGCTCTGGCTGGCCTTCCTGGCCGGCGCCTGGATCCTCCGGGCCGACGGCCATGTCCGCGTCGAAATGTTGACCGAGGCGCTTTCGCCGGCTTGGCAGCGGCGCATGCACATCGCCACGTCGTTGCTCGGCGCCGGCGTCTGCGCGGTGTTCTGCTGGGTAACGACGGACTATGTGCTGCGCATCCGCGACAGCGGCGAGATGCTGTTCAAATCGGTGCCCGTCGAGAAATGGGCGGTCATGGCGGTGATGCCGCCTGGGCTGGCGCTGCTCGCGATCCAGTTCGTCCGCCGCACGCTCCGGCCGCCGCCCGCGGCCGGCCTCGCCGGCGCCTGAGGGCAAGGAGACACGCCGCATGGAATGGTGGGCGTATCTCGCCGTCATCCTCGCTTTGCTGAGCGTCTTTTTCCTGTCGGGCCTGCCGATCGCGTTCTCGTTCGCGCTGTTCAACCTGATCGCCGTCTTCTTCTGGATGGGCGGCGCCGAGAATTTCTCGCTGCTCGCCGTATCGGCTTTCGCCAGCATCGTCTCGTTCCCGCTCATCGCCGTGCCGCTCTTCATCCTGATGGGCGAACTGCTGTTCCAATCGGGCGTCGTGGCCATCGTGCTCAATTGCGTGGGCAAATGGCTCGTGGGCCTGCGCGGGAACCTGGCGCTCGTGGCCGTCACCGCGGGCACGCTATTCGGCACGATGAGCGGTTCCGCCGTCTCCGGTGTGGCGGTGCTGGGCTCGACCTTGGCTCCGGAAATGCGGATTCGCGGGTACAGCAAAGAGCTTTCATTGGGGCCGATCCTCGGCAGCGGGTGCCTGGCAATGATCATCCCGCCGAGCGTGCTCGCGGTGCTGCTGGGCTCGCTCGGCCAGATCCCGGTGGGCGCTCTCCTGATCTCGGGCGTCATCCCGGGCGTGATGCTCGCGCTGATCTATGCCGGCTACATCGTCCTGCGCGTGCGCATGAACCCTGCGTTGGCGCCGGCCGTGGACGAGCGGCGCTATTCATGGCGCCAGAAGCTGCGCGCGCTCGCCATCATGACGCCGATCCTGATCGTGACCTTGCTGATCTGGGGCGTCCTGCTGTTCGGCGTCGCGACGCCGTCCGAGGCGGCGGCGATCGGCGTGTTCGGCGCGCTCGTCGTGATGGCGATCTACCGCCGGCTCACCTGGCCCGCGATCCGCAAGTCGCTGTTCGACACGGTGAAGATCACCGGCATGATCTTCCTCATCATCATCGGCGCCTCGGCCTTCACGCAAATTCTGGCGTATACGGGCACGACGTCGAAGATCGTGAGCTTCGCCTCGCAGTCCGGTTTCTCGCCGACGGCCGTGCTCATCGGCATGATGCTGACGATGATTCTCTTGGGCTCGTTCCTCGACGAGCTCGCGCTGCTGATGATCTCGATTCCGATCTACATGCCGGTGGCGAGCGCGCTCGCCTTCGATCCGATCTGGTTCGGCCTCTTGATGCTGCTGACCCTCGAGATCGCCACGATCTCGCCGCCCTACGGGCTCGCGCTGTTCGTGCTCAAGGGCGTGGTGCCCGATGCGAGCATGGGCGACGTGTGGAAGGCCAGCATCGCCTACATGGCGATGTCCACCCTGGTGCTGGCGCTCATCATGGCGGTTCCGCAATTTGCGACCTGGCTGCCGCGCGCGCTGCAGTGAGGCCCGGGCATCGCCGCGGCATTCTTTGGGAAGGGTAGGATAGGCGCATGAAGCCCAATCGCATTCTCGACGCCGACGGCCACATCATCGAGCGCGACATCGAGCTGTTCGAATTTCTCGAGCCGCCGTATGCCAAGAAGGACACGCTGCTCGGCTATCCGTTCTTCCCGACGCTCGACGGCTACAATCGCGGCGCCTTGCTCGCGCGCCTCGGGCTCTATCAAGCCTACGAGATCACCGCCAAGGTGTGGATCGACGCGCTCGACAAGGTCGGCATCGAATCGACGGTGCTCTATCCGACCGCGGGCCTCGCCTTCACGATGATCCAGGACCCGCACTGGGCCGTGGCGCTCGCGCGCGCATACAACAATTGGTTCGCCGACAAGTTTTACGGCCGCAGCAAGCGCCTGCGCGGCGTGGCGCTGCTCCCGCTGCAGGACGTCCCGGCCGCGGTGAAGGAGCTGCGCCGCGCCGTCACCGAGCTGGGTTTCGTCGGCGCGGTGCTGCCGGCGAACAGCGCCGATATCGGCGTCAGGAAGGCGCTCGGCCATCCCGATTTCTGGCCGATTTACGAGGAGGCCGAGCGGCTCGACGTTCCGCTCTCCACCCACGGCGCGCCGTCGATGAACATCGGCCTCAACTCGTTCACGCATTTCGCGATGACGGGCGTGCTCGAACACCCGATCGCGCAGATGATCCAGATGACCAGCTTCGTGATGGAGGGCGTGTTCGACCGCTTCAAGAAGCTCCGCGTCGGCTTCCTCGAGGCGGGCACCGGGTGGGTCCCCTATATGATCGACCGGCTCGACCGCTATTACGGGATGAAGAAGAACGGCTTCGTCGAGTATTCGCCTGTGGCCACGACCAAGCCGAGCGAAGTCTTCGCCTCGGGCCGGATCTATTTCAGCTGCGAGGGCGGCGAGCCTTCGCTCAAGAACCTTGTCGAGCGCATCGGTCACAAGACGCTGCTGTTCGCGTCGGATTTTCCGCACGAATCGAACATCGAACACGCGATGCACGACATGGAAGCGCTGCTCGACCGCGAAGACCTGAGCGACGAGGCCAAGCAGGCAATCTTCTGCGACAACACGCTGGCTTACTACGGTCGCTGATATCGCGGCCGGGCCGCGATTCAGCGTTCCGCCTTCTTCGCCTCGCCCCAGAGCGCTTCGAGCTCGTCGAGATCGGCGTCGGCGGGCGAGCGGCCGCGTGCGGCGAGCTTCTCCTCGACATGGCCGAAGCGGCGCTCGAAGCGGGCGTTGGCGTCGCGCAGCGCGGTTTCGGGATTGAGCTTGAAATGGCGCGCGAGCTGGGCGGCGGCAAAGAGGAGATCGCCGATCTCTTGGCCGATGCGCTCCTCGGATTCCTTGCCGCTCATCGCGGCGGAAATCTCACCCACTTCCTCGCGCACCTTGTCGAGCACGGCGGCGGGCTCGGGCCAATCGAAGCCGACGCGGGCGGCGCGCTTGCCGAGCTTCTCGGCGCGGAGGAGGGCGGGGAGGGCGAGCGGCACGCCGGCGAGCGCGCTCGCTCTGCCGCCTTTCGTCTCGCCCCGATCGGCGTCGCGCTCACGCGCCTTGTGCGCCTCCCAGGCTTCGGTCTGCGCCGCCGCGTCGCGGATCGCGACATCGCCGAACACATGCGGATGGCGGCGCTCCATCTTGTCGGAGATCGCGGTGGCGACGTCGGCAAAGGCGAAGGCGCCCGCTTCCTCGGCCATGCGCGCGTGGAAGACGACCTGGAAGAGGAGGTCGCCGAGCTCGTCCTTCAAGTCGCGCATGTCGTTGCGCGCGATGGCGTCGGCGACCTCATAGGCCTCCTCGATCGTGTAGGGCGCGATGGTGGCGAAGCTCTGCTCGCGGTCCCAAGGGCAGCCGCGCTCGGGGTCGCGCAGGCGCGCCATGATCGCGATGAGGCGCTCGATCGGTGTGCTGGTCATGGGGCGGGTCCAAGGCGTGGAACGCGGCTCTCATAGCCGCGCCGCCGGGCCAAACCAAGCTTTCCCCGTCGTCCACATCAATCCCCCGATTTCGCGTGTCACGGGGCTGATGACGCCACGGTTGCCGGCGTGCTATAATCTACTAGTAGAAAAGCGGGCGGAGGCGGGGACTGTCCCGAGCCGCCGCCCGCGGCGAGGTCGGCCATGGCGACTCCGGCGGCGCAGCGCAAATGGCGCGCAAAGAATCGATTCGTGAAATCGCAATTGAACGTGATGGTGCGCAAGCTCGTGCATCGCGATCTCGAGGAGCTGGCCGCCGGCGCCGCGCTGCGCGGCAAGGGCGAGGCGGTGAGCTTCGCGTCCTTCGTCGCCAAGGGCCTGCAGCAATATGCGGCGCACGATTCCGAGGCGAAGCGCCTGCTCCGCCTGTTCCGCACCGCCTACGCGCGCGACCGCGATCTCTACCGCTGAGCGTATCGCGCCGAACACGGACCTGCACGGAGATCCACGGACCCGCGCGGCCTTATTGCCCCGGCGGCGGGAGATCGGTGAGGCCGGCGAATTCCTTCTTCTGGCCGTCCCAGCCCGCGCCGACGCAGAGGCGCACAGCGAAGGGATCGCGCGCCTGGTCGCCGGCGGCGCAGAGATCGACGAGGCGCTTGCGGATCGCCTCGATGCGGTCGAACACCGCCTTGTATTCTTTCTGCGTCTTCTCCCAGGCGACGAGATTCGCTGTCATCTCCTTGGAGATGGCGGAAAGGCGCTCGCTCTTGCCCTTGAGCTCGGCTTCGATCGCCTGGCGCTCGGTCTCGAGCGCGCTCTTGGCCGAATCCAGCTCGACGCGGCGGCCGGCCAGCTCGCCCTTCTCGGCGAGGCAGGCGCGGTACTTGTCCTGGGGCAGGGGCGCGGTGCCGCCGCACTTGCCGTTGTAGACGTCGACGCGCTTCGAGTAGTCGGCAAGCTGCCCGTCGTATTTCGCAAGCTCGGCGTTGTAGCGGTCGAGCCGCGGCTTCAGCGCTTTGAGCTGCGCGTCGGTGGCGTCGTAGTCCTTCTTCTTGGCTTCGTTCTGCGCCGCCAGTTGCTGCATGCGGGCGAGCAGCGGCCGGCCCTTCGTTTCCTCGGCGCGCACCTCGGCGATGGCCAAGCGGATGGGCTCGGCACGGTTTTGCTGAGCGGCGGCCGGAGGGGGCGCAAAACTCGCGGCCAAGAGGACGACAAACGCCACGGTGGCCAGTTTACGGCCCCAGGGCTTTATCGCATAATATACATTATGGAAACAAATGGATGGATTCAAGGTCAGGGGACGCATCGCTCTCAGCCACTCCAAAGCTCGATCACCAAGCCATCATAGCCCGGCTCGACGCCGGGCGGACAGCGCCTTCTCGTCGTCTCGTAATCGAGCCCGGCGCCCATATGGGTCAGGACCGCCCGCTCGGGTCGGATGCGCTCGATCCACGACAAGACCAGCGCCCAGTGCGCGTGCGTCGGATGCGGCGTGTCGCCAAAACAGTCCACCATCCACACTCGCACACCTGCGAGCGCCTGGAAAGAATCCTCGGAAAATCCAATTGTGTCCGTGGAGTAGGCAAAACTCCCGATGCGGAACCCGAGCGTCGTCTGATTGAAGCCGTGCTGCTGGCGGAATGGCTGGACCGTCAGCGCGCCGAGCTGGAACGGCCCGGCGATCTCGCGGCCCTCGAGGATCGGCGGATACGGGCTCCCGGGCGGCTGCTCGAAGGCATAGCCGAAGCGCCGGTGCATGCGCCCGAGCGTCTCGGCATCGGCGTAGATGGGCATGCGGGACTTGGCGAGCCGCGCCAAGCGCCGGAGCTCGTTGACGCCATGGGTGTGATCGGCGTGATCGTGGGTGTAGGCCACGTGCGTGACCCGGGCGATGCCGGCCGCCAGGAGCTGGCTGCGGAGATCCGGCGACGTATCGATCAGCAGGCCGACATCGCCGGCGGCGACATGGATCGATGCCCGCGTGCGCCGGTTCCGCGGATTGGCCGGATCGCAGGCGCCCCACTCGCCGCGCCCGTCCGGCCCGCCCAGCATCGGCACGCCATCCGAGCCGCCGCAGCCGAGAACGGTGACGCGCATTGGACGCTTACGCCGTCGCCGGCGCGCGCACCTTGCGGAACAGGCGGAAGAAATTTTCCGTGGTCGCGTCCGCGATGCGCTCGACGGTTTCGCCGCGCAGCTTCGCCAGGAACGCGGCCGTGTGCGCGACGAAGGCCGGCTCGTTGCGCTTGCCGCGGTTGGGCATCGGCGCCAGGTACGGCGCGTCGGTTTCCACCAGGATGCGCTCGAGCGGCAGGGCCTTCGCCGTCTCCTGGATGTCGCGCGCGTTCTTGAAGGTGAGGATGCCCGAGAACGAGATGTAGAGGCCGAGCGCCACCGCGTGCTCGGCCAATTCGCGCGAAGCGGTGAAGCAATGGATCACGCCGGGGAACGCGCCCGCGCGATGCTCGTCGGCGAGGATGCGGATCGTGTCCACGTCGGCGTCGCGCGCGTGGACGATGAGCGGCAGGCCGCTTTCGCGCGCCGCCGCGATGTGGGCACGGAAGCTCCGCGCCTGCGCCGCGGGCGCGCTGTGCTTGTAGTAATAGTCGAGCCCGGTTTCGCCGATGCCGACGACCTTGGGATGCGCAGCGGCCGTCAGCAACGGGGCAGGGTCCCCTACCCCTTCCTTTTCCGCCTCGTGCGGATGGACGCCGACCGTGCACCAGAGCGCGGGATCGCTCTCGGCGATCGCCCGCACCTCGGCGAATTTCGAGAGCCGCGTGCCGATCGTGACCATCACGCCGACGCCGGCATTGCGCGCGCGCGTCAGCACGTCCGCGCGATCGGGCGCGAAGTCGGGAAAGTCGAGATGGCAGTGGCTGTCGACGAGCATCACGCGTTCGCGGCCGGGGCCTCGGGCGGCACGTAGCGCGGGAACACGGCGTGCGGCGCCGGCAGCTTGGTGCCCGGCGCGATCGGCGCCGCGATGTCGGCGAATTTCCGCTCGCCCGCGGGCACGCCCAACTGGTCGAGCATCTTGGCGCCCGAGCCCGGCATCACCGGCTGAACGTAGATCGCGAGCTGGCGGATGACCTCGATGCACGCATAGAGCACCGTCGCCATGCGCTTCGGATCGGTCTTGCGCAGCGACCACGGCGCCTGCTTATCGACATAGCGGTTGGCCTCGCCGACGACGCGCCAGATCGCCTCGAGCATCCTGTGGATGGCGAAGTTCTCCATCTCGGCGCGGATCGTTGGCAGCGCGCCGCGTGCCGCCGCGAGCAGCGCCTCGTCTTCCGGCGTGAAAGCGCCCGGTGTGGGGACCATGGCGCCGGCGTTCTTGGCGACGAAAGACAGCACGCGCTGCGCCAGGTTGCCGAGATCGTTGGCGAGGTCGCTGTTGATGCGGTGGATGATGACCTCGCGCGAGATCGCGCCGTCGTTGCCGTAGGGCACCTCGCGCATCAGGAAATAGCGCATCGGGTCGAGCCCGAACTCGGCCTTCATCACCGCCGGCACCAGCACGTTGCCGAGGGACTTCGACATCTTCTGGCCCTCGATGTTGAGGAAGCCGTGGCCGAAGACGCGCTTGGGCAGCGCCACGCCCGCCGACATCAGGAAGGCCGGCCAGTAGACCGTGTGGAAGCGCACGATGTCCTTGCCGATGATGTGCACGTCGGCCGGCCACCACTTCTTGAACTGGGGCGAATCCACGTCGGGATAGCCCACGGCGGTGATGTAGTTGGTGAGCGCATCGAGCCACACATACATGATGTGTTTCTCGTCGCCCGGCACCGGCACGCCCCATTTGAAGCTGGTGCGCGAGACCGAGAGATCGGTCAAGCCCTGCTTGACGAAGCTCACGATCTCGTTGCGCCGATGGCTCGGCGAAATGAAGTCGGGCTGCGCCTCGTAGAGCGCCAGCAGCTTGTCCTGATAGGCCGAGAGCCTGAAGAAATAGCTCGGCTCCTCGACCCAATCGACCTCGGTGCCCGTGGTCTTGGCGTAGCGCTTGCCGTCGCGGAGCTCGGTCTCGTCCTCGCCGTAGAACGCCTCGTCGCGCACCGAATACCAGCCGGCGTATTTGCCGAGATAGATGTCGCCCTTGGCCTTGAGCTTGTCCCAGATCGCTTGGGACGAGCGGTAATGCTTGGGCTCGGTGGTGCGGATGAAATCGTCGTTGGAGATCTCGAGTTCGCGATCCATCTCTTGGAACAGCGCCGAAATCTCGTCGCAGAACTGCTTCGGCAGCTTGCCGGCCTTCTGGGCCGAGCGCTCGACCTTCTGCCCGTGCTCGTCGGTGCCGGTCAGGAAATGCACGTCGAAGCCGTCGAGGCGCTTGAAGCGCGCGATCACGTCGGTCGAGATCGCCTCGTAGGCGTGACCGAGATGCGGCGGGCCGTTCACATAGGAAATGGCCGTCGTAATGTAGAATTTCTTGGGCGCGGTCATTGGAGAGGCTTCAGGGCGCGAAAGCGTGAATTGGTGCGGCCCGGCCGCCGCGGCAATGGGCGTCAGGCCGCGCGCGCCGTGGATTGGATGTCGTAGAAGATTTCGAGCAAGACCTGCTTGCGGTCGAGGCTGGCTGCCTCGGCCCGCTCGAACAGGCGCGCGGTGTTTTCCCACAGCCGCGCCCAGCGATCAAGGCCGCCGGGTGCTGCACTTGCGGCACCGGCTTTCACCCGCTCCGCGAGCCACCACAGCAGGAGATCGCGCAGCGCCGCGGTCGCGTCCTCGCCGGCGCGCGCGGTTTTTTCGGCAAGCCGCTCCAACGCGGCGGCGTCGAGCTGCGGCAGCTTGGCGAGCACGGCCTGCATCTCGTGCAGCAATTCGAGCCCGCCGGAGGCGGCCAACGCCAGCGCCCGCCCCGGACTGCCTTCGGAGAGGCGCGCGAGCTCCGCGACTTCGTCCCGCGGCAGATCCGGCATCGCCTTGGCGACGATGGCCGCGACGCCGGCGCTCTCCAGCGGCTGCAGCACCAGGCGCTGGCAGCGCGAGCGGATGGTCGGCAGCGCGCGGCTGATCGCGTGGTTGACGAGCAGGAAAAGCCCGCGTGACGGCGGCTCCTCGAGCGCCTTCAAGAGCGAATTGGCGGCCGCGGTGCTGAGGTCGTCGACGGGATCGACGATGACGATGCGCCATCCGCCCAGCGCCGGGGTGAGGTGAAGGAACTTGATCGCCTCGCGCGCCTGCTCGACCGAGATCTCGCTGCGCATCTTGCCGGTCTTCTCGTTGACCTCGCGCTTCAGCACGCGCAAATCGGGATGGCCGCCGCTCGCGACCATGCGGAAGACCGGATGGTTGGGCTCGACATACAGCGAGTCCCGGGACGATCCGCCTTTCGCGCGCGCCCGGTCCGCGAAAATCCAGCGCGCGAGGCGGAACGCCAGCGTCGCCTTGCCGATGCCCGGCGGCCCGGTGATGAGCCAGGCGTGATGCATGCGGCCCGAGCGGAACGAGCGCGCGAGCTGCTGCTCGGCGTGTTCGTGGCCGACGAGATCGGGATTCTCGCGCGGCGGAATGCCCGGTGGCGCATCTTCGTCGTCGTCGTCGCGTGCCATCAGCGCATCAGGTCCGGAAAATGTGCGCGCATTGCGGCCACGACCGCGGCCGCGACCTCCTCCATCGGCTTCGACGAATCGATCACGGTCACGCGGCCGGGCTCGGCGCGCGCGATCGCGAGGAAGCCGTCGCGCACCCGCGCATGGAACGCCGCGCCCATGCTTTCGTAGCGCGCGTCGCCGCTATTGCGCTTGCCGGCGCGCTGCAGCCCGAGCTCGATCGGGACGTCGAACAGCAGCGTGAGGCCCGGGGCGAAATCGGCGAGGACGAGCTTCCGCAGCAGCTCGATCGCATCCGCGCCGAGGCCGTGGCCGTAGCCTTGATAGGCCATGGTCGAATCGATGAAGCGGTCGGAGACGACCCAGGCGCCGCGCGCGAGCGCGGGCCGGATCACCTTGGCGACGTGATCGCGGCGCGCCGCGTAGTGCAGCAGCGCCTCGGTCATCGGCTCCCAGCGCGCGGCATCGCCCTGCACGAGGAGCTTGCGGATCTCCTCGGCGCCGGGGGTGCCCCCGGGCTCGCGCGTGAGCACGACATCCTGCCCCTCCCCCTTCAGCCACTCGGCGAGGCGGCGCGAATGATTGGTCTTCCCGCTCCCCTCGCCGCCCTCTAAGCTGATGAACCGCGCGCGCCCCATGGCGGATGTCTAGAGCACATCCGAATGCGGCGGAAGCGTTCCGCGCGTAGGAGCGCCGCTCCCCACCCGGGGCCGCTCGGGCTCTGCCCGAGCTT
This sequence comes from Alphaproteobacteria bacterium, assembly GCA_036555425.1. Lineage (GTDB taxonomy): Bacteria > Pseudomonadota > Alphaproteobacteria > Bin65 > Bin65 > SBBV01. The sequence goes on from DATBLL010000225.1 coordinate 12,519, forward strand.
TGGGCCGAATCGCGCGTAGCGCGATTCGGCTGCAAGGCCCGCCCTTGGCGGGCCGTCGAGGCGCTGGAGAGGAGAGCCCCGACCCGTCGGCAAGCCCGCGCAAGCGCCGACTTGCCGCCGACCGCCCCTCAAGGGGGCGGTAACGCAATAAGGACTCCCGTTGCATCACGAAGCGGTCAGCGCGAGAGGCGGGCGAAGCCCCAGTCGAGCAGGCGCCGCGCTTCGGCCGCGCGCGCGTCTTCGCTCGGCAGGCCGTTGAGTACGAGGATGAGGCGCCTGCCGTCGCGCACCGCGGAGGCCGCGATGCCGTAGCCGCCGGCCGATGTCTGCCCGGTCTTGATGCCGTCGGCGCCGGCGAGATTGCCGAGCAGCGGGTTGCGGTTGGGGTGGCTCTGGCCGCGGAAGCGGAATTCGCGCTCGGCGAAAAGGCGGTAGCGCTCGGGATAGCGCCGCAGGACGATGCCGGCGAGCTTGGCAACGTCGGCCGCCGTCATGCGGTGGTTCTTGGCGGTGTGGCCGCTGGCGTTGGCGAAGCGGCTGCCGGCGAGCCCCAATTCGCGCGCCGTCTCGGTCATTATTTTCGCAAAAGCCGCTTCGCTGCGGCCGAGGTGCTCGGCGAGCGCCACGGCCGCGTCATTGGCCGAGGCGATGCCCGTCGCGCGCACCAGCTCGCCGAACGGCACCGTCTCGCCGGCCTCGAGGCCGATGGTGGCGCCGCGTGCGGAGGCCGCGCGTTTGCTGATCTTGACCGGCGTCGTCTCGCTGACCCGCTTCTCCTCGAGCGCGGCGAACGCGAGATAGAGTGTCATCAGCTTGGTCATCGAGGACGGCGCCATCGACGTGTCGGCCGCCTTCTCGAACAGCACGCGCCCACCGGGATGCTCGACCAGGATCGCCTGCTTGGCGCGCGTGGACTCCGCGGCGGCGGGCGCGGCGAGCGCCGTGAGCGCTGCCGCCAACAAGAACATTCGCTTGCGCATGCGATCCCCCTCAGCCGATGGGCATGGCAGGCGTGCCACAGCGTCGGATGGCGCGTCAACGCGGAGCAGCTCCTTCCCGCGAAGCGGGGGAAGGTTGGAATGGGGGTTGAGGCAACTTCGCTCGGCGCCTGACCAAGTCCGAAGCACATTGCGCACATGGGCACCGCGCGTTTGTGCAAGCCGAGTCTCGTCGCCCTCGCCCTCTCCGGCCCGCGCTCCGCGCGGTCCACCTCCCCCGCTACGCGGGAGGAGGGAACGAAGAAATCAGCGCGGAGACTGAGGTTGAGCGGAAAGTTGCGGTGGACGGACGAGCGCTGCCCGTCGGCCTTGATCCGCATCGGCCACGCCCGCCGCCTGCTTCAGGCGCAGCGAAGCCTCGCGCATCACGGTGACGCGCACGCGGGCGAGGCCCCTGCCCTCGAAGCCGAGCTCGCGCGCGCCGGCGCGCGACATGTCGATGATGCGGTCTTCGACGAAGGGTCCGCGGTCGTTGATGCGCACGACGACGCTGCGGCCGTTGTCGAGATTGGTGACGCGCACGATGGTGGGCATGGGCAGCGTCGTATGCGCCGCCGTCAGCGCGTTCATGTCGTAGGTTTCGCCGTTCGCGGTGCGCCGGCCGTGGAAATCCGAGCCGTACCACGAGGCGGTGCCGAGGCGGTCGTAGTCGAAATCCTCGCGCGGATAGTAGGTGTACCCGTTCACCTCATAAGGCTGGCCGACGATGTAGGCCCGATAAGGCGTCCCGGTCGGCCCCGGGATGCCGCGCGATGAGCCGCATGCCGCCGCCGTCAAAGCCAGGCCGAGGATGGCCAGCTTCGGCGCGAAACGTGCCGCCATGGCGAACGTCCCCCTTTGCCGTTTGCCCGCCGGGCCGGACGCAGCGTGCCCCCTGCTGCTGGCCACCCGGGCACACTATCACAAGCACCCTGTTTGCCGTGCCCGGGCTTTGCCGCCCTGCCCTTCGAACCAAGATACGATGCGCGGCCGGGCCGGCGTTCCCGGCCCCGGCAAGGGCTCAGCGCCGCCGTCCGGCGCGCGCCGCTCTCGGCCGCGCCGAGGTGGTCACCGATGGACGCTCGTCCGCGTCGGCAAATTCGCCGCCGCTCTTGAGGCGCAGCGACGCCTCGCGCAGGACCGTGACGCGCACCCGCGCGGTGCCCTTCCCGTCGAAGCCGAGCGCGCGGGCGCCGGCATGCGACATGTCGATGATGCGGCCCGGCGCATAGGGGCCGCGGTCGTTGATGCGCACCACGATGCTGCGGCCATTGTCGAGATTGGTGACGCGCACGACGGTCGGCAGCGGCAAGGTCGGATGCGCCGCCGTGAGCGCGTGCATGTCGTAGGTTTCGCCGCTGGCGGTGCGCCGGCCGTGAAAGGCGGCGCCGTACCACGACGCGACGCCGACGCGGTCATAGGCGAGATCCTCGCGCGGAACGTACCAGCGGCTCCCGATTCGATAGGGTTGGCCGACGACATAGGATTGAACGTAGGAACCGGCCGAGGCCGGAATGCGGTTGAATGCGAGGAGTGCGGCAAGCAACAGAAGAGCGATCGCGGCCGGACGACCGGCCGCCTTGAAACATCGCATCAATCGGTGTTTCCCTCGGTGGTTGAAAAAGGCGCGCGCGACGTGTTCCCGTCGTCTCCGCGCGCGAGTGGAGGCCGGAAAGAACCGGCTGGATGTGGCGTCAAAAAGGCCGTTTGCGCCACATTATGCACCCATATGTGGCACGTCTTCGCGTCAGGGGCGCGGCAACCACGCGTCGATGCGCCCGCTCAAACGATAGTAAGCGAGACCGAACCACTCGTAGGCCGCGGCATCGAGCGCCGCGAGCCCGCCGGCGAGGTTGAAGTGGAAATTCGCGCCGACCGCGCGCGTCGTCAGATAGTCGGCGGGATAGGGAACGACGGTCCAGCCTGCCTTGCGGAAGATGCCGACCGCACGCGGCATGTGGCGCGCCGAGGTCACCATGACCCAGACTTCGCCGGGCTGCGGCTTCACCAGCGCCTTGCTGAGGCGCGCGTTCTCGTCGGTGTTGCGCGATTCGCGCTCGACGACGACGCGCTCGCGGGCGATGCTGGCGGCGTCGAGGAATTCGCCGATCCAATCGCCCTCGCGCAGGTCCGGGCTGAGCGGGTTGCCGCTGCCGCCGGTGAAGACGAGCTTCGCCGCCGGATAGCGCCGCGCCAGCGCCGCGAAGGCGACGAGGCGCTCGGCGTTGCCGTTGAGCGACAGGGCCTGACGGTCGGCGGAGAGCGCCGGCTCGATCGCGCCGCCGAGCACAATGATGCCGTCGACGCGCTCGGGCAGCGCCGGCACGGCAAAACGGTTTTCGAGCGGCGACAAGAGCCAAGCGCCGACGGGCAGCACCGCGCAAGCGAGGAAGGCTGCGAGCGCCACGCCCACGAGACCTCGCCCCGTGCGGCGGCGGCCGAGCGCGCGCAGCAAGAGCCCGAGCGCCAGCATCAGTGCCAGCAGAGTGCTCGGCCTCAACAGGACCCATGCGGCCTTGCCGGCGAGGAAGCTCATGCGCGGCCGGCGGTCAGCGCGCGCCGGCGTCGGCGCGCTCGGCGGGCGCCGGCTCGTCCTCGGGAGCGGCGCGCGCGGTCGGCGGCTGGGTGATGAAGGTGTGGTACGGGATGCGCCCCAGCTCGCGGAACGTCACCATGGCGCCGATGAGGAAGCTCAGCAGCGCCGAAGCGAAATAGCCGTAGCCATAATAAGCGAAGCCTTGCTGCAGCGAGTACCAGGTGAAGATCGCATTGGTGGCGAGGAAGAACAGCGTGAGGAAAAGCACTTGCGCCCGAAGCTCGAAATAGGAGAGCACGATGGTGAGGCAGAGCAGCAGCACGTGGAAGAACGCGCCGATCACGCCGAAGCGGAAGATGCCGAGCTGCAGGTAGGAGACGTCGAGCGCCTCCAAGATGCGTGGCGCCAGGATGATGCAGAGCAGCGAGATCGTCGCCTGGATGACGATGAGATTGCGCAGGCCGCCGGCCAGCTCGCCGATCAGCGTGCCGTGATCCTCCTCGATGCGCTCGTAGGTCGCGTGGCTTTCGATCTCGCGATAGAAGCGGAGATACTTCTCGTAGAACCGTGTCTCGAGGTGGAGCAGGAACACCGCCATCGACGGCACGATCGAGAGGTAGGCGAGGAACATGGCCGTGTCGTAGGTGCCGTTGTGGATGAAGCCGCTCGGCAGCTTCTCGCGCTCGGGCGCGAGCCACATGACCCATTTATCGACCCAGATCGCGACGTTGTAGAAGAATCCCGCCAGCGCCAGCGACCAGTAGGGCTTGAACGTGCGCAGGAAGCCCAGCATGTGCACCGCCGGATAGGGATACTCGGCGAAGGTGCGCGCGACGAGCAGGAACAGGACCAGCGCGAGCCCGGCATTGAAGCCGATCAGCATGCCCTCGACCCCGGCCCATTGCCCGCCCACGAGTGCCAGGCCGAGCGCCGCGCCGAGGCCGAAGACGAAGCTCAGCGAGATCGCCGTATAGACGCGCAGGGCGGTGAGGAACACGCCGGCGAGCCAGAGGCCGGTGACGAGGAAGTAGTTGATGAGGCCCTGCACCACGAGCGGCGGGCTCAAGTCGACGACGAAGATGTAGAACGAAACCGCGATCGGCATCTGGATCAGGCAGAGCACGAACAGGCCGCCCATGAGCATGCCCGGCGCCTGGTCGGCGCGGCGCTCGTAGATCTGGTCGGCGAGGCAGCGCGTCACCACGCGCACGACGCCGCCGGAAAACACGAGCGAGAACGCGAAATTGTAGGTGACGATGGCGCGAAACAGCGTGACGCCCTCGCTGCCGACGACGGGCAGCGACCACACCGTCAGCGTGGCGAGGCAGAGAATCGTGTAGAGCCACGGGCCGGTCGAGGCCGCCGCCGAATGGGCGTAGGCCTGGACGACGCCGAGGAGGTCGCCGCGTTCCGCGAGCCGCCGCAGCGCGAAGCCTACGCCCGCCATGCCGGCCGCCTCCCCGTCCCGTCCTCGGCCGCGTCGGGCGCCGCGATCAGGCGCTCGTAGAGCCCGCGATAGGCGGCGAGCATGTCGCGCTTGTCGTAATAGCGCCGCACGCGCTCGCGGATCGCGGCGCTGCACGACGCGTAGAAGCCCTGATCGCTGAGCAGCTTCAAGAGCGCCTCGGCGGTCGCCTTGGGGCTCGTCAATGTCGTCACGACGCCGCCGGGCCCCAGCGCCGGCTGCTCGTCCTCGCGCCCCATGATGATCTCCTGGCAGGCGCCGACGTCGGTCGCGACCGAAGGGATGCCGGCGGCGCCCGCCTCGAGGATGACGAGCGGCTGGCCCTCGCTGATGCTGGTGAGCGCCACCACGTCGATGCGGCCGAGATAGTCGAAAACGTTGACCTTGCCGGTGAAGGTGATGGTGCTTTCGAGCCCCTCCTGACGCACAAATTCGCGGCACTCGTCGGCGTATTCCTTGTCCTCGTCGAGAGGTCCGATGATGAGGGCTTCGAGCTCGAGGATCTGCTGCTGCAGCAGGCCGCAGGCGCGGATGAAGGTCTTCACGTCCTTGATCGGCACCACGCGGCCGATGAGGGCAACGGTCGGCCGGTGCGAGCCGAGCGCGCGCTCGACGCCGGCGAAGCGCTCGACGGCGACGCCGTTCGGGATCACGCGCATCTTGGCCGGGTCGGCGCCGTCGTTGCGCTGGAATCGCTGATTGCCGCCGAAGATCGTGAGCACTTCCTCGGCCGCCTGGTAGCAGGCGAGCGAATAGGTGCCGAAGACGTCCTTCCACATGTCCTTCAGGTTGCGCGGCGCGTCGGTGACGCTGAAGCTCGCATAGGGCGTGTCGTAGATCCAATCGGCCATCGTGATCTCGATGCGCCGCTCGTTCGTGTAGATGCCGTGCTCGGTGACGATCCCCGGGCGGCCCGTCTCGATCGCGGCGCGCGCCATGAGCGCGCCGGCATATCCGGTCGAGACGGCGTGATAGGCGCGCGCGGGCGGCAGGTCGGCGAGCAGCACCGCATAGAGCCCGCCGATAAGGGAGCGCCAAGTGTAGAAATACTCGAGGAACGGACTGCGCGACTGGCTGCGGCGGTAAAGATTGATCAGCATGTCCCAGGCGGCGTGCGAACTGTACAGCACCTGCGAGCCGAGCCGCCCGCGCAGCGGCGCCATCAGCGCGACCAGGCCGCGCAGATCGTCGAGCGACCCGCCCTGCATGACGTTCTGGAGATAGAGCTCGCTCGTCCGGAAGAAGGATTTCAAGCGCGGCAGCCACGGCCAGCCCTTGGGCAGCTCGTGCAGATAGAGGTGATCGAGCCCGACCACGTTCTCCGGCATCTGATAGACGCGCCGGCGCGGCGCGCGGTTCGCCAGCAGCGAGACGATGTGGAAGTTCAGCTCGGGCAGGCCGCCGATGATGTCGTGCACCCAGCTCGAAACGCCGCCGCTCACATAGGGATAGGTGCCCTCGAGCAGCAGGCAGACATCGCATTGCGCGCGGTCTTTCATGTCCCGCGGTCTCATGCGGCGCCGGGCCGGCCGACGGCGCCGGTGGCCCAGAGCTGGACGGCCGACACCGCCTTGGGCGACAGCGTGCGGTCCTGCGCCAGGTCGGTCACGGTCTGGGCGGCGATGGCGCGCAGCGCGTCGGTGCGGCCGAGCGCGAAGAGCACCTCCATGTACCAGAGCACCGCCTGCCGCGTCGCGCGGCCCTCGGCGAAGGCGCGCTCCAGCCACTCCGCCGCCATGCCGTGGCGCTCGAGCCGCATCAAAAGGCGGCCGACCGCGAGGGCGGCGTCGCGGTCGTCCGGGACCAGTTCGCAGTAGTTGAGCCAAAGCTGAAGCGCGCGCAGCCGGTTGCTCTGCTCCAGCGTCGCGTCGAGAATGCCGGTGTAGGCGTAGTCGTCGTAGGCCTTGGCCAGCTCGCGCAGGCGCGCCGTGTCCCGATGATCGCGCGCAAGCTTGACCTCGAGCGCCTGCGCGCGGCCGACGAAGTCGTCGGTGAGCTTGGCGATGGCCGTCGCCGCCTGGACGCGGACTTCGGGATTGTCGTCGGCGACCGCGGCCTTCAGCACCGGGGCGAAGACCGGGCGAAAATTGCGCGCGACCGTGGCGATGACCGCGATCCGCTGCGCAATAGAGCCGTGCGCCATCATGTCCATGTAGGAGACGACCGGCACGTAGTCGCTGCGCGGCAGCTCGCGGCGGACGATGGATTGATAGAGCTGGGCCGAAAGGAAGTCTTCGTCGCGGGGAAAAAGCTCGCGATACCAGGTCTCGAACGGCGTGGCCGTCGCCCGGAAGCGCAAGTAGACCGGGTAGAGCAGCAGCAGCGCCATCGGCGCGAGCGGCCCGAAGAACGGCAGGGTGACTGCGAGCGTCTGGATCAGCCGGTGCTCGTCGCGCTCGTCGGGACGCGTCAGCGCCGCGATGGCGACCACGGCGCAGGTGCCGAGATGCACGGCGAGCACGATGCCCCAGTTCGCGGGTGCGCCGCGCAGCAGCGACAGCGCGCCGAGCTCGATGGCGGTCGTGACCAGCGCCATGAGCACGAAGGCGGCGCCGTAGGCCTTGCCGCGCTTGATCGTGGGCGTCGCCACCTTGGGCGCGTCGGGCATCATCGCTGCACCGGTCCCGGCGCGTCCTGTGCCTCTTTCTCCTTCTCCTTCTCCTTCTCTTTCTCGGCGTATGCGATCTCAACCGGCGGCGGATCGGCGCCGGGGGGACGGATGAACGGCGCGCCGCCCACGCCGGCCAGCTCCTCGACATGTGCCTGTACCGAGACCGGGCCGGTCGCGCCACCGAGCTTGCGCGCGATCGCCGTGCGCAGCTCCTGCGCCTTGGTGCGCGCCTGCGAGACCTCGCTGCCGGGCATCAGCACCGCAATGGTGAGGCCCGAGCGCTCGAGGTTGAAGGCAAGGTCGCAATCGCCGAGGTTCTCGCGCACCGCCGCGAGCAGCGCCGCCGGCAACTTCGTGCGCAGCGTCGGCGGAAGCTGCACGTTGACCGAGACCGAGAGCCGGATCGCGGAGAGCGGAAACTGCGCGCGGCGCGCGAGCGAGAGCAGGAACTTGGTCTGGCGTGCATATTCCTCGACCGCGGGCAGCGCCTGCGCGTGGGTCCCGCCCTCTTTCTGCTCGACCAGCGGCTCGCACTCGATCTTGAGCCGCGCCACGTTCGAAGCGAGCTTCTTCAGCACCGCGATACGGAACTTGTCCACCACGATCTGGACCTGCGACATCGGCGTGTTGGGCAGCACCACCACGTATTGCCACTCGCCGGACTTGAATTCGAAGGCGAGGTCGGTCGTGCGCAGGACCTGGACCGTGGCGTCGCGCACGAGGCCGGGCAGCGCCTGGCGCTGCTCCTCGCTGAGGTCGTCCGGGTTCTCGATGCTCATGCGCATGATCGAGATGGGGAAGCCGATGCGCCGGCCGAGCGCGGCCAGGAAGGCCGCCTGGCGCGCGTAGAACGCGTCCGAGAGCAGCATCGACCCGGTCGAGAGGATGCTTTGCGCCGCCGCGGCGTCGTAGCGGCGGGCATTGCCGAGCGCGCTGCTCAGGAGCTCGCACACCACCTTGAAGTTCTCGACCGTGGTGAGATTGAGGTCGGAGAAGCGCAGCCGCTCGATCTTGAGCATGCCGACGACGTCGCCGCCCTCGCCCTGGAACAGCGGCCCGGCCAGCACGCCCTGGCGGCCCAGCACGCGCTCGTCGACGGCGTCGGCGGCGGAGACGTAGCGCTGGCCGACGACGACGGTCTGGAACAGCGGATTGTCGGGCCAGATCGTGGTTTCGAAAGCGTCTTCGCCGGTCCAGCCGCGCTTCAAGCCGAGCGTGAGCGCTCCGCCCTCGACGGTGAACAGCGAGAACTTCTCGGGGCCGAGCACGACCGAGACGAGGTTCACGGCCCCCGCCATCACCTCGTTGACGGTCAGATTCTGCAGCGTCTTGGCCGCGCGGTAGATGCTGACGACGGTGCGCAGCTCCGAAGCCACGCTGATCTCGAGCTTCTCGTGCGCGGCCTTGAGTTCCTGATAGGCGAGCGCGATGCCGTGCTCGCGCTTCTTTGATTCCTCCACATGCTGCTCGAGGTCGATCTCGCGGCGGGCGTGGCGGTTGCGCAGCTCGCCGAGCACGACGGCGCTCAGCAACCACAGCAGCGGCCGCGCGCCGAGATGGAGCACGTGCGCGTAGAAGTCGGTGTCGATCGATTGGACCGGCAGCTTGCCCGAGAGCAGCACGATCGAGCTGGCGGCGGCGGCGAAGACGCCCTCGTTGGTGCCGTATTGGACGCTGACCAGCGCCACCAGGAGCCAAAACGGGTGCGGCTCGAGCGACCAGAAGCGGTTGCCGTCGAAGTAGAGGTAGTCGAGGACGGCGGCGATGCCGAGGAACGCGATCGTCTCGACGATGGCGGACAAGCGGATGCCGAGCGCCGACTTGCGCACGAAGGTCTCGCTCGACATGAGCAAGCCCGTGCGGTGCCGGGGGTCGCGCGTCGACGACGCCGCCGCGTCGGGCGGCGGCGCGCCCTTGCGCGCCCAGCGCATCAGATGGTTGAGCCGGTCCGCCATGCTCAGCGTTCCGCCCGCCCGCCGCGCAGCTGGCGCGCGCGGTCGTAGCGGCCCATGTCGTTCAGCACGTCATAGAACTCGTCGCGCAGCGAGCGGTCGCGCGGATATTGCCGCAAGAGCGCCTCGTAGGCAGCCACGGACTCGTCGAAGCGCCCGAGCCGGTAGAGGGTCTTGGCGCGCAACATGGCGTTCTCGAGCGAGGGATTCTCGAGCTTGCTGAGCTTGGCGAAGGCGCGCTGGTAGTGCGGCGTCGCCCGCCGCCAGTCCGGAAACAGGATGATCGCCTCGCCCAACTGGAAATCGACCTGGAAATCGTCGCCGCCGTTGGCGACGAAGGCCTCGAAGTAGCGCCGTGCCGCGCCCGAGTCCGGCTCGGCGCGCCAAAGCGCCATCTGGCCGAGGCGCTTCAGGGCGTCGAGGTTCTTGGGATCGGCCTGGAGGATGCTCTGGTAGGCCGGGCCGGCGAGGTCGAACAGGCCCTCCTGGAACGCCACGGCGGCGAGGGTCGCGAGCGTGGCGCGATCGTCCGCCTGCTTCAGCTCGCGCTCGAGCAGCGCGCGGAGCTGCTTCTTGTCGCGGACGCCGGTCAGCGCCGCCGCATAGAGTTCGACGAACTCGCGCCGGCCCTGGCGCACCAGCGCCTCGAGCGCGGGCAGAACGACGTCGTGGGCCTTGACGGCGATGAGGTCGTAGACGAGCGAGGCCTTCTCGCTCTGCGGCACGCTCTCGTCGCTCAGTTGCCGGGTGATGAAATCGCGCACCTCTTCGGCGCGCATGCGGCCGGCCTTGACCGCGGCGATGAGGGCCGCGCCGTAGATCGAGCGCGCATCGGCGCTCTCCTTCAGCAGCGGACGCACGATCGCCAGCGCGTTGTCGGCGTCGCCGGCCAGCGCCAGCGCGCGCGCGTAGCGAAGCTTGAGCTCGACGGCGGGCGCCTCGCCGAGCAGGCGCTTCGCCAGCTCCGCGGCGAACGGATAGGCCTCGGCATCCATCGCCGCGAAATAGACGGAGGTCATGATCGCGGCGGGCGTGCGGCCCGGGTCGCTCGCCGGCGGCTCGGTCCAGGAGAGATCCCAATCGCGCGCCTCGGGCCGCACCTTGGCGTCGAGCAGCGCGCGGGCGGCGCGCAGGCGCGCCGCCGCCTCGGCCTGCGCCGCCTTGTCGAAGTAGGCGAAGCCGTCCGCGGCCAGGCCGAGCCGGATGTAGAGCACGGCGAGGTCGACCGCGAGATGGTCGGGCACGCCGGCCTGACCGGTGAGCGAGGCGAGCAGCCGCTTGGCCGGGTCCGGCAGATCGAGCTTGGCATAGACCATCGCCAGCGCGATGCGTTCGCCGCCCGACAGCGACTCGCGCCGGTTCGCCTCGTCGGCGAGCCGGCGCGCCGCGGCGCGGTCGCCAAGCACGAGCGCGATCTCGGCCGCGGTGATCGGAAACGCCTCGCGGAATTCCGGCGTGGCGCGCGCGGCGATAGCCCGAAGGGCGGCCTGATCGTTGCGCGAAATCGCCTCGCGCGCCATCAGCTCGATCGAGTTCTGCCAAAGATCCGCCAACGCGATGCGCTCGAACGCCGCCTTGGCCGCATCCCACTTCCCGGCGGCCAGGGTCGCGGCGATGAGGTAGTTGCGGTCGCCGGGCGTCAGCTTGCCGGCGGCGTCGAGCGCTTCGAGGCGCGCCAGCGCGCTGGCCACCCTGCCCTGGCCGAGCTCGAGCGAGATCAGCGTGCGCGCGAAAGCGATGTCGTCGAGCGCGCGCGCGGCGAAGGGCTCGAGGATCTGAAGCGCGAGCGCCGGGCGGTCGCGCCGCGCGAAAAGCTCGGCGAAGGTCACGGCGGTGCTGAGGTCGGGCACGCGGCGGATGCCCTCCTCGGCCGCGGCCAGCGCGCGGTCGGGCCGCGCGGCGTCGAGCTCGAGATTGATGCGCAGCTCGTCGGCGGCGACGCGCGCGGCGCGCGGGTGGCGCGCGACCAGCAGCGTCAGGATCTCGAGCGCTCCCTCACGGTTGCCGCGCGCGGCCGTCAGCATGGCCACCGTCATGTAGTCCTCGGCCGGCGCGGTATTTTGGCGGACCAGCCGGTCAAGCATTTCGAACCACTGGTCGTAGAGGCCGGCCGCGCGATAGACGCGCGCCAGCTCGATGCGCTGCTCGGCGGCCGGCGCAATGGCCTCCAGCCGCTCGAGGCTCATCCGAAAGAGAGCCACCCGGCCGGTGTCGCGATAGAGGTTGGAGAGGATGCGGAGCGCGGTTACGTCCTCGCGGTGCGCCTCGGTGTAGCGCTCGATCAGCTCGATCGCGCGGTCGACGTCGCCGAGCCGGAGATAGGTCTCGGTCGCGTAGTGCACGTTCGAGGGCGTGAGCGCGCCCTGGCGCATTTCGCGCTCGAGGATGAGGCGGGCCTCGTCGAGCCGTCCGCTGCGGTAGTACATGGTCGCGAGCTCGCCGCCGCTCGGAACGAGGTAGGCGCCGAGCGCCACCCCGCCCGCGACCAAGGCCAATGTGGCGAGGTAGTAGTTGGGTTTCATTGTGTGTCGACCACGCGCCGCACCGCGACGTCGACGCCGCGCTCGCCTTCCAAGGGCACGGTGAATTCCAGCCGTCCCTCGGCGTCGGCGTCGGCGGTGAGCCGCCGCTTTTCGGATCCGTCGCTGGCTTCGATGGTGAAGCGGCTGCCGGCCGGCGTTTTCCACGCGAACGTGCCGGTGCCGAAGCCCTGGGCGCGGAAGCGCCAGCCGCCGCCGTCGCGCTCGACCGCCGCGACCGGCCAGCGCGCCGAAATGAGGTAGGCCACCGGCGCGTCCGGATCGCGATCCGGCCGGTCATTGGCCCTGAGCGCCACCACCGGCTTCTCGACCGCGGGGTCGAGCGCCACGTAGAGGCTGCCCTGGTGATGGCGCTGCCCGACGACGCCCTCCGAGCGCGCGAAGTCGACGCTCTTCGCGACGGCACGGTCGAAGCGCACCGTCTCGAGGCCGTCGCGATTCTCGATGCGCCAGCGCTCGCCGCCGAGGTCGACGACGCGCGCCGCATAGAAACCGTCGACCATGGAGGCGAAGCGGCTGGTCGTGATCGGCGCGATCTCCTGACTGCGCGCGTATTCGAGCACGTAGCGCAGCGCGTTCAGGGCGTCTTCGCGCTCGGCGCTGTAGAAGTGGTAGTAGACATTGATCGGCTTGATGCGAATTGGCGTCTCGACGTTGCGCAGCGTCTCGACCAGGCTGCGGTAGCCGTAGAACCGCGCGCGCCAGTTCTCGGTGTAGATGTTCTCGTTGCCGCCCGAGCTGTAGACCTGCCAATGGTGGCCGACGCGCAGGCCGAGCGGCGAGACTTGTCCGTAGCTGCGGAACACGCCGTCCATGCGCGGATCGCCGCCGTTGATGTTGCGCACGCCGGCCGCGGCGGTGAGCTCCAGCGCGCGCTCGAACGGCGCGGTGTCGCCCGACCATTGCATGATCGCCACCCGCTTGCCCGGCGGCATCAGCGCGGCCAGCTCCTTGAGGGAGCCGCCGATCTCGAGCCGGATGTCGAAGGGCTTCACCGCGTAGCTGCGCGGGCGCTGGTACTGCTTGATCGCGTCGTCGTCGGCGGGCGACGGCGCTTCCTTCTGCGCGCCCACCTCGGGACGCCACACCGAATCGCGCTGCGTGTGCCCCGGGCGCGCCGGGTAGAGCTTCAGGAAGGGCTTCTCGCGGCGCGGATCGGGGTTGCGGAAGAAGCCCCAGGCGAAGGGATGGCTGTGCGTGTGCGACCCCGCCTCCACGCGCGGCAGCGCGAACATCTTGCGCGCCAGCTTGCGCGCCGATTCGTCGCCGTACCAGGCCGGGTCGAGATCGCCCGTGATCGGCCCGATCGTCACCGGCAAGTCGGGGTATTTGAGCACGATCTCCTCGTAGAGCACCTCGGCGGACGTGACCTTCTTGCCGCGATACTCCTCGACGCTGCTGATGTTGTGCCAGCCGTCGCCGTCGACGTGGCTGTAGTAGATGCGGCGGCCGGCCAGCGTCGTCGTGTCGAGCTTGGGCACGTCGTCGGTCGAAAGGGCCGCGCGCAGGAATTCGAACGGATTGATGAACCAGGTCCATTCGTCGACCGGCGCCGTGCCGCTCATGTCCTCGCCGGCATATCCGCCGGCGGGGCCCGCGACGATGAGTTGGTCGGTCTCGTTGCGCCCGATCCGGCGCACCGAAAGGAAAGATCGCGCCTTGCCGGGAATGAGGCTGAGCCGCTGATAGGGCGGCAGCAGCGGCGGCAGCTTACGCTCGAAATCGAGGACGGCCGGGTCGCTGTTGACGATGCGCGAGGCGTAGGTGAGCCGGACCCACTCGTTCTCCCAGTGCAGGCCGATCCGCCCGAGCACGCGATCGAGCAGCTTGCGCGCGACCACGCCTTCGAGCTCGCCGGGATCGACGCCGATGTGATCGAAGATGACGAGCTTCTTCCCGCGCTGGGTCTGGACGTCGAGCCAGGTCAGATAGGCCTGGGCGTCGCCGAAGGCGGTGTTCGTGAACCAGGTGACGATGCCGCGCGCGTCGCGCATCGTCTCTTCGCTCGGCAGGCCGTTGCGCACGTCGTGCGGGATGAGCACGAGGCCGAGATGGTTGAGCGGCATCTCGACCAGGCGGTGCAGGCGCGACCGGCGCAGTGTCGCCTCCTCGCCGCCGTTGTAAAGACCGATCACGACCCGCGGCACCACGGTTTCCGCCGCGGCGCTTGCGGCCGCGCCGATCGCCGCCGCCAGCAGCAGCACGCCGGCCAGCGTGCGGCGGAGCCGGTTCACTGTCCCGGCTCCTTCACGACCCGGTCGAGAGTCTTGATCGAGACATAGGGGATGAAGCCGTTCTTCCTCTGCTCGGCATAGATGCGCGCGATGCCGGCGGCATCTTCGGGCGGCCAGTAGTCGAGCGTGTAGACCTTGAGCTTGGGTCGGCGGCGCTTTGCGGCCTGCAGCCACTCGACCTGCTGGCGGTAGAGCTTCGTCTCGGCGAGCCGATAGGCCTGCTTCGCGAAATCGATCTCGGTGAACACCGACTCGCCGAGCACCGCGTCGATCTGGCCGTCGACCGCGGGGAGAATGTCGTAGGCGCGGTTGAGCATGATGTAGATCTGCGGGTAGTTGCGGCGGATCGCCTTGACGAGGTTCGCCGCGGCTTCGGTCATGCCCTTGAAGCGCTTGGGGTCGCGGCGCTCGAGCTCGGGCGGGTCGTCGAGCGTGTCGATGAAGATGCCCTGGAAGCCCTTTTGCAGCAGCCGCGGCACCAGCTCCCCGACCACGCGCTTAGTCCAGCGCAGGTCGCGCACGTCGACGAAGCGGCTGTCGGGCCAATTCGGATTCTTCTCGAGCAGGATCCCCTGCTTCCCGACGTCCTTGAAATAGTCGCGATAGCTCTCGACCTCGCCGAGGCTGATATAGCCGATCACCGTCTTCTTCTGCTCGAGCAGCGGGCGGATCGGCGGATGATGGACGCTGTCGAAGACGACGAGTCGGAAATCGTGGAACGCCTCGACAGGCGGCTTCTCGGAATAGACGACGACCCAGCGCTCGTCCTCGGCCAAGGCCGGTGCGACGCGGCCTGCCAGCGCGAACAGCGCGCCGGCCAGGATGACACATACGCGCATTCCTGCGCTCCTCTCCCCGCTCCTAAGCGGAGGGGGCAGGTACGGCCCCCTCGGATTCTAGCCAGCTCATAAGGGCCGCCAATCCCTCCTCTAAGCCTATCTTTGCGGCAAAGCCGAGGCCCGCCCGGAGGCGCGCCGCGTCGGCCTGCGAGTGGCGGACGTCGCCCGGCCGCGGCGGCGCGTAGCGGACGACGGCCTTGCGCCCGGTCACGCGCTCCATCGTCGCGATGAGCTGCAACAGGTCCGTGCGCTCGCCGCGCCCCACGTTGAACACCCGCGCCGATTTGTCCTGGCGGTCCATGGCGGCGAGCACGGCGCCGACGACGTCGCCGACATAGATGAAATCGCGCGATTGCCGGCCGTCGCCGAAGATCGTGAGCGGCCGGTCCGCGATCATGTTTTCCGCGAAGATCGAGATCACGCCCGAATAGGGCGAAGCCGGATCCTGGCGCGGCCCGAAGACGTTGAAGAGGCGCAGGCCCGTGCTGGGTACGCGGTGGATCGCGAAGGCGGCCGCGGCCTGCAATTCGCTCGCCGCCTTGTCGGCGCCATAGGGCGACAGCGGCGTCAGCGGCGCGGTTTCGGCGAGCGGCAGCGCGGCGCTGTCGCCGTAGACCGCGGCCGAGGAGGCGTAGACGACCGGGACGGCGCCGGCGGCGCGCGCCGCATCGAGGACGCAGATGGTTCCGCCGAGATTGACCCGGTGCGTGTCGAGCCAGGCTTCGACCGAGCGCTGGACCGAGGGAATGGCGGCCATGTGGAAGCAGCCGTTCATCCCCGCCATGGCGTGGCGGACGGCGGCCGGATCGGCGACATCGGCGACGACGAGCTCGGACTTGGCCGGCGCGTAGGCGCGCCTGCCGGTCGAAAGGTCATCGAGGATGCGCACCCGATGGCCGCGCGCGGCGAGCGCGTCGGCCAGATGCGAGCCGATGAAGCCGCAGCCTCCGGTGACCAAATATGACGCCATGCGCTCCAAGCCTTTGATTGGCTAAGACTGGGTTTATTCTCATGTCATACAGTACAGTGCTAAGCAAATCTTTGCTTTCGATTTGGTTAAGATTGCCGTTTTACGTGCGCCCCCGGCGCACGTGCCGCGCTTATCCCGCCGCCTTGCGCCGGACCGAGCCGCGGGATTTAAGGCTTGCGCCGGATGGGTGGCCGAGCGGTTTAAGGCACCGGTCTTGAAAACCGGAGGGCGCGCAAGTGCTCCGGGGGTTCGAATCCCTCCCCATCCGCCACTTCGGAACAGAGCTGCGAACGCCGCGGGCCTGCCGATTCCGGAGCGACGGCAGAGATCACGCCGCAGCGCCCAGCGGCTTCGCTCGTTCGATCCGCTCGCGCTCGCGGGGACTGTTCATTGCCTCCCACAGATCGCTGCGCCGCTGCACGTTGAGCCAGAAGTCGGGGCTGTTGCCGAACACGCGCGCGAGGATGAGCGCGGTCGCCGCCGTCACGTTCCGGCGGTTTTTGCACAGTTCGTTGACGTGCTTGCGCTGAACGCCCATCGCCTCGGCCAACGCGGCCTGCGTCAGTCCCATCGGCTGCATGAACTCCTCGACCAGAATCGCGCCGACCGTGGCCGGCTCACGCTTCGTCGTCAGCATGGTTCGCCTCATCTGTAGCTGTGGTCGTCGAGATAGACGCCCTCTGCCTCGCCGCGGCTGCCGTGCCAGCGGAAGACCAACCGCCATTGCTGGTTGACGCGGATCGAAGGAAGGCCTGTCAGGTTGCCGCGCAGCTTCTCGAAATGATTGCTGGGCGGCACTCGCAAGTCCTGATCGGTCGTCGCGTCGTCGATCATCTGGAGCTTGCGGAAGAGTCGGCTTTCGAGATCGGACGGGATGTGCCGCGATCGCGTATCTTCGACGAAGAAGGCGCGCAGCCAATTGTCCCGGAAGCTCACGATCATGCAGCGGCTCCGCGCCTGTGTCTATGTACCACCCAGTGGTACAAACTTCAACGGCTTCGGCCTACATCGCCGCGGATGGCGCTCGGCTCGTCGTTTCTTGCGGCGACGGACAGCAAAGGACGTTCCGTCGGCGGCGCAAGAACGTCAACGCGTCAAGCCGCACATGCCGCAACCGACGACGGGCCCACTTACCTTGCCGTCCCCATCCGCGCGCCAAACGCGGCGATTTCAAGAACGGCGTGACTGTCGGCGGCTTCAAGGGCGGTGTCCGTTCAAGCGGAAGCGTCGGCTATCGCGGCTTCGTGCTTGCCTGCGTCCCAGGATCGGCCTCAGCGCGAGCGCGCCTTGGCACGCCCCGCCGCGGCCGGCGCTTTGCCCTTTGCGCCGCCGCCGACGCGGGCGAGCGCGGCGCGGAGATTCCCGCCGGCCTTTGCCAGCGCCGCGTCGGCCCGCTTCGGCGTCAGGCCCTTGATCACCAGCGCGGCGGGCTTCACTTGGCCGCGGCAGCGTTCGAGCGCGTCGGCCGCGGCTTCGCCGGTGCAGCCGGTGATGCGCACGAGGATGGCGACCGCGCGCTGGCGCAGCTTCTCATTGCTGACGTTGAGGTTGACCATGAGCCCGTCATAGACGTGCCCGAGGCGGATCATGAGCAGGCTCGAGAGCAGCCCCAACGCGGCCTTTTGCGCGGTGCCGGCGTTCATGCGCGTCGAGCCGCTGATGATCTCGGCGCCGGTGTCGAGCAGGATCGCCACGTCGGCGGCCTGGAACAGCGGCGCATCGGCATTGTTGGCGATGGCGATGACGAGGGCGCCCCGCTCCGACGCCGCGAGCGCCGCGGCGCGGGTATACGGCGTGGTCCCGCTCGCGGCCACGGCGATCACGGCATCGGCGGCGCGCGGCGCCAGCGCGAGCATCGCCTCGCGCGCCCGCGGCGCGTCGTCCTCGTTGGCGCTGCTGGCGGCGGGCGTCAGCACCGGGCCTTGCGCGAGCAGGAAGACCGTGCGGTCCTCGGGCCAGCCGAAGGTCGGCGCGAGCTCCACGCCGTCGAGCGCCGCGAGCCGGCCCGACGTGCCGGCGCCGACATAGATGATGCGCCCCTCCGCGCCGAGGCGCTCGGCCATGGACCGCACCGCCAGGGCGATCGAGGGCAAGGCGCGGCGGACCGCGGCGATGGCGCGGGCCTGGCCCTCCCACATCGAATCGAGGATCTCCTCGTCCTTCCAGACGTCGAGCCCCCGGTAGCGGGGGCTAATCGTTTCCGTACTTCTTTTCATGTAGGCTTCCGCGCGGTGCTTCGAGCCGCATTGATAACGCCCTTTTACGTACAAAATCAGCCCGATGAAGGGCCTTTTCATGGGTGTGGACCTTTTCATCGGCGTGGACGGCGGCGGCAGCAAATGCCGCGCCCGGCTGCGCGACGGCGCGGGCCCCGCGCTCGGCGAAGGCCTTGGCGGGCCGGCGAATATCTGGCGCGACCCGGCCGGCGCGATGCGCTCGATCCTCGAGGCCGGGCGCGGCGCCGCCGAGGCCGCCGGCGTGCCCGACTCGGCGCTCGCGCGCGCGCATGTCGGTTGCGGGCTGGCCGGGGCCGGACAGCCGAGCGCCGTCGCGCGCTTCCTCGCGGAGCCCCACCCCTTTGCCGCGATCAGCATCGAGACCGACGCCTTTGCCGCCTGGCTCGGGGCCTTCGGCGGAAAGGATGGCGGCATCCTCATCGTTGGCACCGGTTCCTGCGGCCTCGCCGTGGTCGGCGGCGAGCGGACCTATGTCGGCGGCTCGGGCGCGGAGATCTCCGACGAAGGCAGCGGCGCCGCGATCGGCCGCGATGCCGTCCGCCGCGCGCTCTGGGCGCAGGACGGGCGGGCGCCCATGTCCGGCCTCGCCGCGGCGGTGCTCGCCGGTTTCGCCGGCGGCCGCCAATCGGTCGTCGATTGGGCGCGCACGGCCAAGCCCGCCGACTATGCGCGCCTGGCCCCGCTCGTGTTCGAGCACGCGGGCCGCGGCGATCCCCTCGCCGTCGTGTTGATCGAGGCCGCCGCGGCCGAGATCGCGCGCATCGGCCGGCGCTTGCTCGAGCTTGGCGCGCCGCCACTGGCGATCATCGGCGGCCTCGCCGAGCCCATCCGACCCTGGCTGCCGCCCGACCTCTCCGCGCGGATGGTCCCCCCACTCGCCGACGCCATGGACGGGGCCATCATGCTCGCTCAGCGGGCCCGGGGGGCGGCGCGCGAAGCCGGCAAGAGAAAACGCGCATGAGCCCTCGCACCGGCGGCAAAGCCAATCCGGATCGAAGCGCAGCGCAGTCCGGCGCCAGTGCCGGCGAATCGCTGATGCTGCGCGAAGCGCGCGAGGCGCCCGCCGCCGTCGCGCGCACCTTGGCCGCGAATACCGGCGCGTGCCGCGGTCTGGCCGAACGGCTGCGCGCGGCGCCGCCGCCCTTCGCCGTCACCTGCGCGCGCGGCAGCTCCGACAACGCGGCGACCTTCGCCAAATATCTGTTCGAGCTGCGTCTCGGCCTCGTCACGTCGTCGATGGGCCCGTCGATCCGCTCCGTCTACGCCGCGGCGCCCAACATGCGCGGCGCGCTGTTCCTCGCGATTTCGCAGTCCGGCCGCAGCCCGGATCTGCTCCAGCTTGCGCAAGCGGCGCGCGAGGTCGGCGCCGTCACGGTCGCGGTCGTCAACGATGCCGCCTCGCCGCTCGGCGAAATCTGCGAAAGCGTACTTCCGCTCCGCGCCGGCAGCGAACGCAGCGTCGCCGCCACGAAATCCTTCATTGCGGCGCTGGCCGCGGTGCTGCAGCTTTACGCGCATTGGCGCGGCGACGGGGATTTGCTGCGCGCGCTCGATCGGCTGCCGGACGACCTCGAGGCTGCCGCGCACGCGGATTGGAGCGCTGCCCTGGCCCTGCTCGCGCGCGCCGAACACCTCTACGTCGTGGGGCGCGGTGTCGGGCTGGCCGTGGCGCAGGAAGCGGCACTGAAGCTGAAGGAGGCGGCCGGCATCCACGCCGAAGCCGTATCGGCGGCCGAGCTGATGCACGGCCCGCTCGCGCTCGCGGGCGCGGATTTTCCGGTCCTCGTCTTTGCGCAGCCCGATGAAGCGGAAGCGGGCCTGCTCGAACTGGTGCAGCAACTGCGCGGGCGGAACATCCCCGTCATCTTGGCCGCGCGCCGGCCCCTCGCCGGCGTGCCGGTGCTGCCGGTATCGCCGGCCATGAATGCGCAGACGGCGCCGGTGGCGCTGATCCAGAGCTTCTATCCGCTCGCCGACGCCATCGCCCGCGCGCGCGGGCGCGATCCCGACCGCCCGCCGCACCTCAGCAAGGTGACGGAGACGTTGTGATGGGGATTGCCCTTGTCGGTGCCCGCGTCTTCGACGGCGAGCGCATCCGCGAAGACACGGCGGTCGTCCTCGAAGGGCGCCATATCGCCGCTATCGGCCGCGAGGCCGAGCTGCCGCGGAATATCGAGCGCCGGCGCATCGAAGGGCTGCTCGCGCCGGGTTTCGTCGACGTGCAGGTGAACGGCGGCGGCGGCGTGCTGTTCAACGCCGACCCCAGCGTCGCGGCGATCCGCGCGATCGGCGCCGCGCACCGGCGCTTCGGCACGGCCGGGTTCCTCCCCACCTTCATCACCGACGCGCGCGAGAAAATGGCGGCCGCGATCGGCGCCGTGCGCGCGGCGCTCGAGGCGGAGGTCCCGGGCGTGCTCGGCATCCACCTCGAAGGACCCTTCCTCAATCCCGCGCGCAAGGGCGTGCACGATGCGGGCGCGATGCGCCCGATCGGCGACGACGATATCGCGCTCCTCGCTTCGCTCGGCCGCGGCCGCACGCTCGTGACCCTCGCGCCTGAAATGGTGCCGATGGAGGCGATCGCGCGCCTCGCCGCCGCCGGCGTCGTCCTCGCGGCCGGGCACACGGCGGCGCCGTATGAAACCGTCAAGGAAGCGCGAAGGCACGGCGTCACCGGCTTCACCCATCTCTTCAATGCCATGCCGCCGCTTACGGGCCGCGCGCCCGGCCCGGTCGCGGCCGCGCTCGAAGACCGGGAGAGCTATTGCGGGATCATCGCCGATCTCCACCATGTGGCTCCGGCAACGTTTCGGGTCGCGCTGGCAGCGCGGGGCCCCGACCGCATGATGCTGGTCACCGACGCGATGCCGACGGTCGGCACCGATCTCGCCCGCTTCGATCTGCTCGGGCAGACCGTGCATCGCGCAAACGGAAAATTGACCACGGCCGACGGCACGCTCGCCGGCTCCGATCTCGATATGGCCACGGCCGTGCGCAATGCCGTGGGGCGTGTCGGCGTCCGGATCGAGGACGCGCTGCGCATGGCGTCGCTGGCCCCGGCCGGCTTCCTCGGGCTCGACCGCGAGCGGGGCCGCATCGCGCCCGGCTACCGCGCCGATCTCGTCTTGCTCGACGAGCGTCTCGCCGCGGTCGCAACCTGGATCGGCGGCGCGGCGCAGGAGCACGGGCCCCCACTGGCGCGCCCGTGATCAACCGTGTTCGCGCCACGGGTTGCGCCCCCCGCCCGCAATGTGCTCGTTGTCGCCGCGCGCGATGGAACAGACGCGCTTCATTGCACGTAAATAGGTTTGTGCTTAGCCTGACCGGATCGCCTGCCCCATGAATCGGATTATGCTGTCCCGCCGCCTTTTTGGATCCTTCGTCGCCGTGGCATTGGCTTCGGCGTCCACCTTCGTCCGCGCCGACGAGCGCATCGACGACCGCACGCCGCTCGGCGAGGTCGCGCAGGGCCTCGAGGCGGCCCTCACGAAATATCGCGAGATCGAACGCCGGGGCGGCTGGCCCCAGATTACCGACGGCACGAGCCTGCGGCCGGGCATGCGCGATGCGCGCGTCGCCGACCTGAAGCGGCGCCTGGCCATCACCGGCGACTACGGCGGCGAAGACTACAGCGAAGAAGAGGCGACGGTCGGCGGCCCCGCGGATCTCTACGACCAGACGCTCATGGCGGCGGTGCAGCGGTTCCAGGCACGGCACGGCCTCCAGGCCACCGGCTGGCTCGACGCCGAAACGGTGGACGAGCTCAACGTGCCGGTGCAGTGGCGCATCGCGCAGCTCACGCGCAACCTCGAACGCAGCCGCCACATTCCGCGCGACCTCGGCGCGCGCTACATCCACATCAACATCCCCGACGCGCATTTGAAGGTCGTCGAGAGCGGGCGCACGCTGCACACCGCGCGCGTCGTTCTCGGCGAGATGGCGCACGCCACGCCCGAGCTCAACAGCGTAATCACGCACATCGAGCTGAACCCGTGGTGGAACGCGCCGACCAGCATCGTCAAGCGCATCCTCATCCCGAAGTTCAAGAGCGAGCCGAGCTACATCGCCGAGAACGACTACCTGCTGCTGACGCGCGCCGGCGACAACAAGAGCGCCGTCGACCCCGGCTCGATCAACTGGGACAAGATCTCGGCCAACAACTTCCGCTGGCAGGTGCGCCAGAAGCCGGGAAAGAAGAACGTGCTGGGCCGCGTCGTGTTCTGGTTCGGCAGCAAGTTCAACGTCTTCCTGCACGACACCGCGGCGCCCGAGCTGTTCGAGGACGACGTGCGCTATTTCAGCAGCGGCTGCATCCGCGTCGATTCGGCCGTCTACATGGCGATGCTGCTGCTGCGCAATCAGGACGATGGTTCTTGGACCGAGGACCGCATCAATCAGATCGTCACCACGAACGAGCCCTACAAGATCCAGTTCAAGCAGCCGGTGAACGTGCACATCACCTATTTCACCGCCTGGACGGACTTGAAGGGCCGCGTGCAATTCCGCAAGGACATCTACAAGCGCGACCGGCTCTAGGCACTCGGCGCTGAGCCTCGCACGCGTCCATCCTTTGAGGCGCG
>DATBLL010000231.1:0-30032 GCA_036555425.1 Alphaproteobacteria bacterium
GCGCGCAATTGGCGGCCGAGGCCGAGCGGGAAATTCCCGGGTTGAAGGTGCTGTTCACCACAGGCTTTGGCGAATTGCCGGCGCTGCGGCAGGCGCGCCGCGGCGTGGCCTTGCTGCGCAAGCCCTACAAGTCGCGCGACCTCGCCATGACCGTCCGCCAGACCCTCGATGCCGCGGCGTGACGGCGCGCCGCCGCCGCCGGCTCCTGCGCGCTCTATTGTGACGGCATGCGGGCTTGACCCCCCCAGGCACTTTGGCTACTAGGCCAAGTGCGGGATTAAAAACAAAAAAATTCCGCCTGGGATCACTGGGAGGACCACCGTGGGCAAGGGACCGCATCCGCGCCCGCCCCGTTCAACTGACCGTTTGACGGCGCCGAGGCGCGCCCGGCCGACCGCGCCGCGGGCGCAGCCGGCGGCGTTCGCGCGGCCCCGGGAAGGATGAGCGCCATGACCCCCGCCGCGGCCGCGTCCACCGAGACCTTCCCCGCGCTGCTCGAGCTCAACGCGCGCATCCGCGGCGGCCGGCCCGCCATCCGCGAGAAGGATTTGGGCATCTGGCAGACCTGGACCTGGAAGCAGGTCCGCGACGAGGTCCGCGTGATGGCCTCGGGCTTCGCGGCGCTCGGATTGAAGCGCGGCGACAAGCTCGTGATCATCGGCGACAACCGCCCGCAGCTCTATTGGGCGATGGTCGCGGCGCAGGCGCTGGGCGCCGTCCCGGTGCCGGTCTACCAGGACGCCGCCGCCAACGAGATGCAATTCGTGCTCGAGCACGCCGAGGCGCGCTTCGCCGTGGTCGAGGATCAGGAGCAGGTCGACAAGCTGCTCGAGATCAAGGCGCGCTGCCCCAGGCTCGAAGCCATCGTCTACCGCGACCCGCGGGGCCTCCGTCACTACACGCAGCCCTTCCTCCACAGCCTCGCCGCGGTCGACGCGATGGGCCGCGAGCACGTGAAGGAGCACCCGGAGTTCTACGACGAGGAGGCGGCGAAGGCGAAGGGCGGCGATACCGCCATCATGCTCTACACCTCGGGCACCACCGGCCAGCCCAAGGGCGTCGTGCTCACCTTCGACAATGTCATCAAGATGGCGCGCATGTCGGTGGAGCTCGAAGGGCTCACCGACAAGGACGAGACGCTTTCCTATCTGCCGATGGCCTGGGTCGGCGACAATATGTTCTCGCTTGGCCAGACCTACGCCGCGGGCTTCTGCATCAATTGCCCGGAATCGAGCGCCACGGTGATGCAGGATCTGCGCGAGATCGGGCCCACCTACTTCTTCGCGCCGCCGCCCATCTTCCAGAACATCCTGACCCAGGTGATGATCCGCATCGAGGACGCGAGCTGGATCAAGCGGCGCCTGTTCCACTTCTTCATGAAGATCGCGCGCCGCGTCGGCAGCGACATCCTCACCAAGAATCCGGTGCCGTTTTCCCTGCGCTTGCTCTATTGGCTCGGCGAGGTCCTGGTCTTCGGGCCGCTCAAGAACACGCTCGGCTTTTCGAGGATGCGCCTTGTCTACACGGCGGGCGAGGCGATCGGCCCCGATATCTTCAACTTCTTCCGCTCCATCGGCGTGCCGATGAAGCAGCTCTACGGCCAGACCGAGGCCACGGTGTTCGTCACCGTGCAGCCCAACGACCAGGTGCGGCTCGACACGGTCGGCGTGCCGTGCCCCGGCGTCGAGCTGAAGCTCGACAGCAACGGCGAGGTGCTCTACCGCAGCGCCGGCGTCTTCAAGGAATACTACAAGAACCCCGAGGCCACCGCCGAGACCAAGACCGCCGACGGCTGGGTGCACACCGGCGACGCCGGCATCCTCGACCGCGACGGGCACCTGAAGATCATCGACCGCGCCAAGGACGTGGGGCGCTTGAGGAACGGCGCGCTGTTCGCGCCGAAATACCTCGAGAACAAGCTGAAGTTCTTCCCCTCGATCAAGGAGGCGGTGACCTTCGGCGCCGAGCGCGACTTCGCGACGGCGATGATCTCGATCAACCTCGACGCGGTCGGCAGCTGGGCCGAGAAGCGCAACCTGCCCTATTCGAGCTATCAGGAGCTGGCGGCCAAGCCCGAGGTCTACGAGCTGATCAAGGGCAACATCGAGCAGGTCAACCGCGACATCGCCCAGGACCGCGAGCTCGCCGGCTCGCAGATCAAGCGCTTCGTGCTGCTGCACAAGGAGCTCGACGCCGACGACGGGGAGCTCACGCGCACGCGGAAGGTGCGCCGCCGCTTCGTCGCCGACAAGTACGCCGACATCGTCGCGGCGCTCTACGGCGGCAAGGCCAGCGTCCACGTCGAAGCCAAGGTGAGCTTCGAGGACGGGCGCACCGGCATGGTCAAGGCCGATTTGAAGATCGCCGACGCCGCCGTCGCGGAGGCGCAGCCGGCGCGCGCACTGGCGGCATGAACGAGGCGCATCACCGCCGCATCGGCGACACCGTTCTGAAGGTGGACAACATCTCGCTCCGCTTCGGCGGCGTGCGCGCGATCACCGGGGTGAGCTTCGACATCAAGCAGGGCGAGATCTTCTCGATCATCGGCCCCAACGGCGCCGGCAAGACGTCGATGCTGAACGTCATCAACGGCTTCTATCACCCGCAGGAAGGCACGATCACCTACAAGGGCACGGTGCGCCGGAGGATGCGCCCGCACCACGCCGCCTCCACCGGCATCGCGCGCACCTTCCAGAACGTGGCGCTCTTCCGCGGCATGACGACGCTCGACAACATCATGACCGGCCGGCTCCTGAAGATGCACGGGCCGGCGGTGCGCATCGCCTACCGCATGGGCACGCTCGGCGTTCTCTTGCGCCCGCTCGCGGCCGGCATCGATTTCGTGGCCGACATGGCCTTCTGGGGGCCGGCGCAGCAGGAGGAGATCCGCCACCGCGCCGTGGTGGAGCGCATCATCGATTTCCTCGAGATCCAGGCGATCCGCAAGACGCCGGTGGGGCGCCTCCCCTACGGCCTCCAGAAGCGGGTCGAGCTCGGCCGCGCGCTGGCGATGGAGCCCGATCTGCTGCTGCTCGACGAGCCCATGGCCGGCATGAACGTCGAGGAGAAGGAGGACATGTCGCGCTTCGTCCTCGACGTCAACGACGAGTTCGGCACCACGATCGCGCTCATCGAGCACGACATGGGCGTGGTCATGGACATCTCGGACCGCGTCGTGGTGCTCGACTACGGCCGCAAGATCGCCGACGGAAAGCCCGACGACGTGCGGCGCAATCCCGACGTGATCAAGGCCTATCTCGGCGAAGCGCACTGAGCGGGGCGGGCGGCGATGGAATTCGCATACAAGCTGGTCGTCGCGCCCTGGATCGAGATCCTGACCGGGCCGCTTTTCTTCGGCGAGGTCGTGATCGGCGGCGTGCTTGCCGGCGTCATGTACTCGCTGGTGGCCTTGGGCTTCGTGCTCATCTACAAGGCCTCGGGCGTCTTCAATTTCGCCCAGGGCGTGATGGTGCTGTTCGCGGCGCTCTCGCTCGTGGGCCTCATGGAGCGCGGCATCCCGCTGCTCCCGGCGATCCTGCTCACCGCCGCCATCATGCTCGCGCTGGCGCTCGTCATCGAACGGGTGATCCTCCGCTACATGGTGAATCAGGAGCAGATCATCCTGTTCATGGCCACGATCGGCCTCACCTTCTTCCTCGAAGGCTTCGGCGAGACGGTCTGGGGCTCCAACGTCAAGAAGCTCGACATCGGCATCCCCGACGCGAAGCTCGACGTCTCCCATTTCGCGATCTCGCACGCGGCCCTCGCCGGCATCTTTGCCGCCGCGACGGCGGCGAGCTTCGCGCTCATGTTCGTCTGGCGCGCCCGCGCGGTCCGGAGCGCCATCGACACCAGCAAGGGCCTAGTGCAGCCGCCGCTGATCGGCCCGGGCACGATCGGCTTCGGCCTGTTCGGCCTCGTCTGCTTCGCCGCGCGCTTCTTCGTCGGGCCCGAGGCCGCATTCATCGGCGGCAAGGCGTCGTCCACGGCGTCGTTCTTCACCAACCTCTCGTGGTTCGGGCTCGGCGCCGCGGCGCTGGTCGCGCTCCTCACCGCGGCAACCTGGCTCGGGCGGCGGCAGGCGGCCGAGGATCACGGCGCCGACGTGGCGCCGCTCCACTACGGCTGGTTCGTGGCGCTCGGCGCCGCCGGAACCGTCGCCGCGGCCGCCGGCGTCGTCTGGGCGGCGCGCAACGACATCCTCATCAACGGCTTCGAGCTGTTCGCCGCCGTCATGGCCGCCGTTCTCGTCATCATCCTCGCGGTCTTCTTCCAGAAGACGCGCGTCGGCCGCGCGCTGCGCGCCGTCGCCGACGATCACGCCGCGGCACTCTCGGTCGGCATCTCGCTGCGCGGCATCTGGGTCATCGTCTGGGCTGTGGCCGGGATCGTGGCGCTCGCCGCCGGCATCATCTGGGGCGGCAAGAGCGGCGTGCAGTTCAGCCTCTCGCTGATCGCGCTCAAAGCGCTGCCGGTGCTGATCCTGGGCGGCTTCACCTCGGTGCCGGGCGCCATCGTCGGCGGCCTCATCATCGGCGTCGGCGAGAAGGTGGCCGAGGTCTATTGGAGCCCGGCGATCGGCGGCGCCATCGAGAACTGGTTCGCCTACGTGCTGGCGCTGGCCTTCCTGCTGTTCCGGCCGCAGGGCCTGTTCGGCGAGAAGATCATCGAGCGGGTCTAGTCCGATGTTCTATCGCGAGGCCGGCCAGTTCAAATCCAGCTACGCCGCCGACCAGGCGATCTTCCCGATCGCGCAGGACCGCACCTTCGTGCTCTTCCTGCTCGTGGTCGCGGTGGCGGTGCCGTTCGTGCTGCCCGGCACCTACTGGTTCAACGCCGTGCTGATCCCGCTGATGATCTTCTGCATGGCGGCGCTGGGCCTCAACATCCTCGTCGGCTATTGCGGCCAGATCTCGCTCGGCACCGGCGGCTTCATGGCGGTCGGCGCCTATGCGAGCTACAAGCTCACGACCGTGTTCTTCCCCGATCTCGGGATGCTCTTCGTCTTTTTGCTCTCCGGCGTCATCGCGGCCGCGGTGGGCGTGCTGTTCGGCCTGCCGAGCCTCAGGATCAAGGGCTTCTATCTGGCCGTGGCGACATTGGCGGCGCAGTTCTTCCTCACCTGGCTCTTCAACAAGGTGCCGTGGTTCTACAACTTCAACGCCAACGGCACGATCGAGTCGCCGCCCCGGACCCTCTTCGGCGCCATCGCGGAAGAGGGCGGCGCGCTCGACTTCCTCGCGGCGCTCAATCCGCTGGTGACGAGCCCGCGCGCCGATCCCTTGACCAAGTATCTGTTCGGCCTCGGCCTCGTCGTTGCGTTCGCCCTCGTCGCCAAGAACCTCGTGCGCGGCCGGGTAGGGCGGTCGTGGATGGCGATCCGCGACATGGACATCGCCGCCGAGCTCATCGGCATCCGCCCGATGCAGACCAAGCTCTTGGCCTTCGCAGTGAGCTCATTCTACTGCGGCGTCGCCGGCGCGATGCTGCTGAACCTTTATCTCAACAGCGCCGAGACGCTGGCCTTCGGCATCAACATCTCCTTCGACGTGCTGTTCATGGTCATCATCGGCGGGCTCGGCAGCGTCATGGGCTCGTTCATGGGCGCGGCCTTCATCGTGCTGATGCCGGTGTTCCTGACCAATTTCCTGCCCTCGATCGGCCTGCCGCTCGATACCGCCACGCAGAAGCACATCGAGCAGATGCTGTTCGGCGGGCTCATGATCTTCTTCTTGATCGTCGAGCCGCACGGCCTCGCGCGGCTCTGGCAGATCGCCAAGGAGAAGCTGCGTCTATGGCCTTTCCCGCATTGATGGCCGCACCCAACTCCATCGGCACTGGTGTGGTTTGCGCTGCCGATACCGGCATGGTAGCGTGCCCATCGTTCGGTAGAGTTTTGCCGGATCAATCAAACGCTTAAGGGATGACAACCCATTAGGGAGGACGATCATGACCGTTAGGATTGCGACGATCGGACTGCTGTCCGCTGCAGCCCTCGCCGGCCCGTGGGCCGTGACGGCGGCCTCGGCGCAGGACGGCGTCTTCATTCCGACGCTCGTCTACCGCACCGGGCCCTATGCGCCCAACGGAATTCCCTCGGCCGACGGCTTCAAGGACTATTTCGCGCTGTTGAACGAGCGCGACGGCGGCATCGAAGGCGTCAAGATCATCCACGAAGAGTGCGAGACGCAATACGACACCAAGCAGGGCGTCGAGTGCTACGAGCGCCTGAAGAGCAAGAACCCGCTCGCGATCAACCCCTTCTCGACCGGCATCACCTACGCGCTCATCCCGAAGGCCTCGGTCGACAAGATTCCGATCCTGTCGATGGGCTACGGGCGCACCGACGCGGCGGTGGGCTCGGTCTTCCCGTGGGTGTTCAACATGCCCACGAGCTATTGGAGCCAGGCCTCCGCCAAGATCAAATACGTGGCGGCGAAGGAAGGCGGATTCGAGAAGCTGAAGGGCAAGAAGCTCGCCCTCGTCTATCACAACAGCCCCTACGGCAAGGAGCCGATCCCGACGCTGACCGAGCTGTCGAAGAAATACGGCTACGAGCTCGAGCTGTTGGCCGTCGACCATCCCGGCCAGGAGCAGAAGGCGACGTGGCTCAAGATCCGCCAATACAAGCCCGATTGGATCTTCCTCTGGGGCTGGGGCGTCATGAACCAGGTTTCGGTCAAGGAAGCCGCCGCCATCGGCTTCAAGATGGACCGCATGATTGGCGTGTGGTGGTCCGGGACGGAGACCGACGTGGTGCCCGCGGGCAATGCCGCCAAGGGCTATCTCTCGGCCACGTTCCATGCCCCCGGCAAGGGCTACAAGATCCACGAGGATCTGAAGAAGTACGTCTACGACAAGGGCAAGGGCGCCACGACGTGGGAGAAGGTCGGCGAGGTGCTCTACAACCGCACGCTCGTCAACGCGATGATCACGACCGAAGCGGTCCGCTACGCGATCAAGAAATACGGCAAGAAGCCGACCGGCGCGCAGGTGCGCGAAGGCTTCGAGAACATCAACCTCACCCCCCAGCGCCTCGACCAGCTCGGCTTCGGCAAGGGCTTCACGCACCCGATCAAGGTTTCGTGCAACGACCACGAGGGCAACGGCCCCATCCTGATCCAGCAGTGGGACGGCAAGCAGTGGAAGATCGTCTCCGACTGGATCACGCCGATGCGCGACGTGGTGCGCCCGATGATGGAAGCCTCGGCGACGAAGTTCGCGACCGAGAACAAGATCGAGCCGAGGAAAGACTGCAAATAAATCGGTTCGCGTCCGTGTCTTCGTAGGGGCGGGTTTCCGGCCCGCCCCTCTCGCGGACAACGGACGAACGCGACGATCACGTGCGGAGGAAACAGGGGCGGGTTCGGAACCCGCCCCTACGAATGTGGACGCGGCCTTTGTCCGCGCCGAGCGATTGGCAAGGAATGACTGCGGTGGCCGAGGCCCTGCTCAACGTCAAGAACATCGAGGTCATCTACGACCACGTCATCCTGGTGCTGAAGGGCGTCTCGCTCGAGGTGCCCGAGGGCGGCATCACGGCGCTGTTGGGCGCCAACGGCGCCGGCAAGTCGACGACGTTGAAGGCGATCTCAAACCTCTTGCGCGCCGAGCGCGGCGAGGTCACCAAGGGTAGCGTCAACTACAAGGGCGAGCGCATCGACGGGATGACGCCGGCGGATCTCGTCAAGCGCGGCGTCATCCAGGTGATGGAAGGCCGCCACTGCTTCCCGCACCTCACCGTCGAGGAGAACCTGCTCACCGGCGCCTATACGCGCCGCGGCGGCCAGGGCCCGGTCTCGCACGATCTCGACATGGTCTACGCCTACTTCCCGCGCCTTAAACAGCGGAAAAACGCGCAGGCCGGCTACATCTCCGGCGGCGAGCAGCAGATGGTCGCGATCGGCCGCGCGCTGATGTCGAAGCCGCAGATGATCCTCCTGGACGAGCCCTCGATGGGCCTCGCGCCCCAACTGGTCGAGGAGATTTTCGAGATCACCAAGGCGCTCAACGAGAAGGAGAAGGTGAGCTTCCTCTTGGCCGAGCAGAACACCAACATGGCGCTGCGCTACGCCAAATACGGCTACATCCTCGAGAACGGCCGCGTGGTCATGGACGGCGAGGCC
Source organism: Alphaproteobacteria bacterium (assembly GCA_036555425.1). Taxonomy (GTDB): domain Bacteria; phylum Pseudomonadota; class Alphaproteobacteria; order Bin65; family Bin65; genus SBBV01. The sequence continues at coordinate 8,127 of DATBLL010000231.1, forward strand.
AAGGCGCTGCGCGAGAACGAGGACGTCAAGGAATTCTACCTCGGCCTCTCGACCACCGGCCGCAAGAGCTACCGCGAGGTCAAGCACTACAAGCGCCGGAAGCGCTGGCTGGCGTAGCGCGGCGGAGATCGAGTGGTCCGATCAACGGCGACCACCAAGGCGCCAAGACACCAGGAAGACGAGCGAATGCGCGCCCAAGGCGCGCACTTCATTCCCTCCTCCCGCGAAGCGGGGGAGGGTTAGGGTGGGGGTGCGGAGGCGAAAGCACCGCGCCGATACCGCGCGATCTACCCCGCACCGTGCCGCGGAGAGGCCCCATCCAACCTTCCCGCGCAAGCGGGGGAGGGTTTTTCCGGACGCGTCCTCCGCGATCTCCTCTCTGCTTAGTGCCTTAGTACCTTGGTGCCTTGGTGTCTTGGTGGTCTGCACCGGTATCCGGCGCGCCCCGCGCCGCGCCTTCCGACTCTCTGCCGCCTGCGCTAGTATCCCCGCCCCGAGGCCGCCATGCGGGCCGCGGCTTCGCCGCGTCAAGAAGATGGCCCGCGTCCAGGGAGGCTTCCATGACGAATGCATCTGCGCGCATCGGGCTCGCCGCCGCTGCGCTCCTAACGGCGGCCGCGGCCATTCCCGCGGCCTCGGCGCAAGACGGCCTGTTCCTACCCACGCTCGTCTATCGCACCGGGCCCTACGCGCCGGGCGGAATCCCGATCGCCAATGCGTTCAAGGACTATTTCACGCTTCTGAACGAGCGCGACGGCGGCATCGAGGGGGTCAAGATCCTGATCGAGGAGTGCGAGACGCAATACGACACCAAGATCGGCGTCGAATGCTACGAGCGCCTGAAGAGCCGCAATCCGCTCCTGATCAATCCGCTCTCGACCGGCATCGCCTATGCCCTCATCCCGAAAGCCGCGATCGACAAGATCCCGATCGTGACGCCGGGCTACGGGCGCACCGACGCCGCGGTCGGCACGGTCTTCCCCTGGGTGTTCAACGCGCCGACCACTTATTGGAGCCAGGCGACCGGGCAGATCAAATACATCGCGTCCAAGGAAGGCGGGATGGAAAAGCTCAAGGGCAAGAAGATCGCCTACGTCTATCACAATAGCCCCTACGGCAAGGAGATGATCCCGACGCTCGAGACGCTGGGCAAGAAATACGGCTACGAGCTCGAGCTCGCCGCCGTGGATCATCCGGGGCAGGAGCAGAAGGCGACGTGGCTCAAGATTCGCCAATATCGCCCCGATTGGGTCCTGTTCACGGGCTGGGGCGTCATGAATCAGGTCGGCATCAAGGAAGCCGCGGCGATCGGCTTCAAGATGGACCACATGATCGGCAATTGGTGGTCCGGCACCGAGACCGATGTGCTCCCCGCCGGCGACGGCGCCAAGGGCTACATCGCGGCCACCTTCACCGCGCCAGGCCGCAACTTCAAGGTCTATGAAGACTTGAAGAAATTCGTCTACGACAAGGGCAAAGGCGCCACCACGTGGGACAAGGTCGGCGAGGTGTTCTACAGCCGCGGGCTCCACTTTGCGCTGATGGGGACCGAGGCGGTGCGCAGCGCGGTCAAGAAGCACGGCAAGAAGGTGACCGGCACCGAGGTCCGCGAAGCGCTCGAGACCCTCGACATCACCGAAGCCCGGATTGCCGCGTTGGGCTTCGCCGGCATGATGCGGCCGATGAAGATCAGCTGCGCCGATCACGAGGGCAACGGCCCGGTCGCGTTCCAGCAATGGGATGGCAAGCAGTGGAAGATCGTCTCCGACTGGATCGAGCCGATGCGCGACGTGGTGCGGCCGATGATGGAAGCGTCGGCGACGAAATACGCCGCCGAGAACAAGATCGAGCCGCGGAAGGACTGCAAGTGACGCGCAAGCATCCAGGCGGGCCGATCAGCCCGCCTGGATCGAGTGGGTCATCCTGAGCGCCGGGCTGGAGGCACGCGCGAAGGATCTCGCCGGCGCAAGGGGCGGGCGCATATCCCGCCCCTCGCTTTTTTGACCAGGATCATCCGATGAACGATCTCCTCTCCCTCGGCCGCCAGGCGCTGTCGAGCCAGCCCTTCAGCCGCATGGTCGGCGCCGAGCTCGAGATATTCCGTGAAGGGCTGGCCGAATTGCGGCTCCCGCTGCGCCAGGAACTGAAGCAGCAGCACGGCTTCGCGCATGGCGGCGACGCGCGGCCAAGGGCCGCGCTTCCGGCCAAATCGCGCAAGTTGCGCGATTTGGCTGTAAGAACCGCGCAGCGGTTCGTCGCGGACAACGCGCTGACCTTCGCCGGCGGCTCGGTGCTGGGCACGGCCGTCGTCACCTCCGAATTCAAGATCAACTATGTGCGCCCGGCGCTGGGCACGGCCCTCATCGCCCGCGCCACGGTGGTGCACGCCGGCAAGAGCCAGGCGGTCTGCCGCTGCGACGTGTTCGCGCTCAAAGACGGCGTCGAAATCCTCGCCGCCGTGGCCCAGGGCACGATTGCGCGCATGGGCGGCGGGCCGGAAGAAGGGTAGAATTTTCGATGGGCGCACGGTTTCCGGCGCGTTTCGTGCAATTCGTGCGCTCCCATCAACCGGACGGGTGCAGCGATGGCGCGCGTGATCGGCATCGACCATTTGGTGATCCGCGTCGCGGATTTCGCCAAATCCAAGCGCTTCTACGATCGCGTGCTGGGCTTTCTCGGCTTCAAGCTCAAATACGACTATGACCACCACGCGGGATGGAGCAACGGCAAGACGCTGTTCTGGATCGGCCAGGCCGACGCCGAGGGCCGCAGGCATCCGCATCGCATCGGCAATATCGGCTTTCACCACTATGCGTTCGAGCTCGGCAAACGCCGCGACGTCGACGATCTCTACGACGTGCTCAAGGCTATGAAGGCGCGGGTGGTCAATTCCCCGGCGGACTATCCGGACTACGGCCGGGGCTACTATGCCGTCTACTTCCTCGATCCCGACGGTCTGAAGCTCGAAGGCATGGTCTGCCCGCCGGTGCGAAAGAAACGCAAGGCGCGCGCGAAACGCTAGGCGAGGAATGGCGGCCAGCGGCCGGGAGGAAGGCAATGCCCCAAGGCGACTATTACGATTCGCTCGAGACCCGTGATCCCGAAGTGCGCGAAAAGGCGCTGATGGGGGCGCTGGCCGAGCAGGTGGCCAACGCCAAGGCGCGCACGGGCTGGTACGCGAAGCTGTTCGAGCAGGTCGATCCGCGCGCGGTCGCCGGTCGCGCGGCGCTGGCCAAGCTGCCGGTGACGCGCAAGCACGACCTCATCGGCCTGATGAAGGAAAATCCGCCGATGGGCGGCTTGAACGCGCTGCCGCTCGGCGAAGCGGCGGTGATCTTCACCTCGCCGGGGCCGATCTTCGAATACTGCACCGACCGGCCGGATTTCTACGACGCGGCGCGCGCGCTCTACGCGGCCGGCGTCAGGAAGGGCGACATCGTCCACAACTCGTTCTCGTATCACCTGACGCCCGGCGCCTGGGTCATGCATGCGGCGGCGCGGGCGCTCGGCTGCCCCGTCATCCCCGGCGGCGTCGGCAACACCGAGCAACAGGTGCAGGTGATGGCGCAGATCCGGCCCACGGTCTTCGCCGGCACGCCGGATTTCCTCAAAGTCATGATCGAAGCGGCCGAGAAGCTCGGCGTCTCGCTCGGCTCGGTGAAGAAGGCCCTCGTCGGCGGCGGGCCGCTGTTCCCGCAGCTCCGCCAGTTCTACAAAGATCGCGGCATTCAGTGCCTGCAGAGCTTCGCCACCGCCGAGCTCGGCAATATCGCTTACGAATCGCCGGCGCTCGAAGGCCTCATCGTGTCCGAGAACAAGATCGTCGAGATCGTCACCCCCGGCACCGGCGACCCGGTCGCGCCCGGCCAGGTCGGCGAACTGGTGGTGACGACGCTCAATCCCGATTTCCCGCTCGTGCGCTTCTCGACCGGCGACCTCACCGCGGTGCTGCCCGGCCAGAGCCCGTGCGGGCGCACGAACATGCGCATCAGGGGCTGGATGGGCCGCGCCGACCAGACCACCAAGGTGCGCGGCATGTTCGTGCATCCCGAGCAGGTTGCGGAGGTGGTGAAGCGCCACCCCGAGTTGAAGAAGGCGCGCCTCGTCGTCGATGCCAAGGAAGGCCTCGATCAGCCATTTTTCCGCTGCGAAACCGGGAGCGGCAGCACCGAGTTGGCCGAGGCTGTGGGCAAGACATTTCAGGCGGTGTGCAAGGTTCGGGCCGCCGTCGAATTTGTGGCGCTTGGGACATTGCCCAATGATGGCAAAGTGATCGAGGACGTACGAAAGGTGGGATAGGGCGGCCACACAGCTGCCTTTTGTTGCCTAATCAAACGCTCGTTTGACACTGTGGCGGAAAAATCACGGTTTTGCCACAATCCAAGCCTCCTGCCGCCACATTCTGGAACATACTAACGAACCCATAGATCTCCCCTCTGAACCGAGGCTTCCCCGAGCCTCCTCCAGCCGCCCCGGGCTGGAGCCCTGGCGGTCAACGGAAACCCTCCCGTTGGCCGCCGTATTTTTTTGCGGTTCAGGCAAGGGCTCGCGGTTAATCTGGCGGCGCCTGTCTTTCCAACCTCGTCATCCCGACCGGAGCGAGCCGCGCTTGCGGCTCGCGGAGTGGAGGGATCGTGCGGCGCGAGGGACGCCGTGGCCAGCGGCCGCGCGATCCCTCGACTTCGCGCGACGCCCACAGCGTCGCGCTTCGCTCGGGATGACGTCACCATGATGGCGCGATGACATCTGCCGACCGCCTCGAATGCCGCGATCTTGCCTGCCTGCGCGGCGAGCGGCTGGTGTTCAAGGGCGTCTCGTTCGCGTTGGGCGCCGGCGAGGCGCTACGCCTCACCGGGCCCAACGGCAGCGGCAAGTCGAGCCTGCTGCGCCTCCTCACCGGCCTCGGGCGCCCGGCCGCCGGCATGATCGCTTGGAGCGGCGCTTCCATCTTCGACGATCCCGATGCGCATCGCCGGCGCCTGCTCTTTCTCGGCCATCAGGATGCGGTAAAACCCTGGCTCACCGTGCGCGAGAATCTATCATTTTGGGCGGCGCTGCACGGTGCGCAGCCTGATCGAATCGCGCCGGCGCTGGCGCATTTCGCGCTGACTGCGCAGGCCGAGCTGCCAGCGCGCTTCCTTTCGCAGGGGCAGCGGCGCCGGCTTGCCTTGGCGCGCTTCGCCGCCATCCCGGCGGCGCTATGGCTGCTTGACGAGCCCACGACGGGCCTCGACGACGCCAATGTGGCGACGCTCGAGGCGCTGGTGGCCGAGCATTGCGCGGCCGGCGGCCTCGCCGTCGTTTCGACCCATCTCGCCTTGAAGCTGCCCGGCGCTGCCGCGCTGGCGCTGACCGGCGCTTCGGGACAGCAGGCGGCATGAGCGGCTTCGGCGCGCTGCTGCGGCGCGATCTGCGCCTGGCGCTGCGCCAGGGCAGCGACACCGCGACCGTCCTCGCCTTCTTCCTCATCGTCGTCTCGCTGTTTCCGTTCGGCGTCGGCCCCGAGCCGCAGACGCTCTCCGCCATCGGCGCCGGCATCCTCTGGGTGGCGGCGCTGCTGGCGGCCCTCCTCTCGCTCGACCGGCTGTTCCAGGCCGATTACGAGGACGGCACGCTCGACTACCTGCTCAGCGCACCGGCGGCGCCGAGCCTGCTCGTGATCGCCAAATGCCTCGCCCATTGGCTGACCACCGGCCTGCCGCTGGTGCTGCTCTCGCCGCTCCTGGGGCTGCTGCTCAACCTGCCGAGTGCCGCCTATCCCGCGCTCGTCGCGGGCCTGGCGCTGGGAACGCCGGTGCTCACCCTCATCGGCGCCATCGGCGCGGCGCTCGTCTTGGGCGCGCGGCGCGGCGGCGTGCTTCTCTCCTTGCTCATTCTGCCGCTCTATATTCCCGTGCTGATCTTCGGCGTCGGCGCGGTCGAGGCGGCGGCGGCGGGGCAGGGCTTCCGCGCCCATCTGCTGCTGCTCGGCGCGTTCCTCCTGGGCGCGCTGGCGCTGGCCCCGTTCGTCGCCGCTGTCGCATTGCGCCAGGCGGCCGAGTGACCTAACGAGGTGCCATGAGCGCACGCCTGCACGCCCTTGCCAACCCTGCGCGTTTCGCGCGCTTCGCGCGCCGCATCCTGCCCTGGATGGCGGCGCTGGCGGCCCTCTGCATCGGCGTCGGCGCGGTGTGGGGCGTGGTCTTCGCCCCGCCCGGCGCCACGCCGCCCGAGGGCCAGGGCGAGACCGTCCGCATCATGTATGTGCACGTGCCCTCCGCCTGGATGGCGCTGTTCGTCTATGGCTGCATGGCGCTGGTCAGCGCCGGCGCGCTCGTCTGGCGCCATCCGCTCGGCCATGTGCTCGCGCGCGCCGCCTCGCCCATCGGCGCCTGCTTCACGCTCCTGGCCTTGGCCACGGGCTCGCTCTGGGGCGCGAAGATGTGGGGCGCATGGTGGGTCTGGGACGCGCGGCTCACCTCGATGCTGATCCTGTTCTTCCTCTATCTCGGCCACATCGCGCTGACGCACGCCTTCGACGATCCGGGCCGCGGCGCGCGCGCCGCCGCGATCCTCGCGCTGGTCGGCGTCGTCAACATCCCGATCATCAAATTCTCGGTCGATTGGTGGAACACGCTGCACCAGCCGGCCAGCATCATCCGCCGCTCGGGTCCCGCGATCGACGCGGCCATGCTCGCGCCGCTCTTTCTGATGATCTTCGGCTTCACGTTCTACTTCTTCGCCGTCTGGCTGCTGCGCGCCCGGGCGGAGCTGGCCGCGCTGCGCACCCGCGCGTTGAGGTTGCGCCTGCTCGCGCCATAGCCGGAGTGAGGCCGTCCGGTCGCGGCACTATTCCGCATTAACGCTTTGATGGCGCGGGACTATCTAGGGTCACGCCGTGTTTTTGCCGCAGAGCGCGGCTAGTTGACGGAGCGTATGGACGGGATTGCCAAGTTCCTCGCAATGGGCGGCTACGCTGCCTATGTTTGGCCGGCGCTGGGGCTCACGGTCCTGGTCCTTGGCGGCCTCCTGATCGCGAGCCTCAAGAGCGTCAGGCGGCGCGAGGCCGAATTGGCGCGGTTGGAAGCGGAGTCCGGACGTGGCGATGAAGGCCAAGCATAGGCGCCTCTTCTTCGTGGGCTTCGGGCTTGCGCTCTTGGGCGGCGCGGTGGCGCTGGCGCTGGTGGCCCTCCAAGACACCGTCACGTTCTTCTTCACGCCGAGCCAGGCCGCGGCGCGCAGCATTCCCGCGGGCCAGCGCGTGCGCCTGGGCGGCCTGGTCGAGGAGAAAAGCATCAAGAAGCTCGCCGACGGCGTCACCACCGAATTTCGCGTCACCGATCGCGCCAAGGCGGTGACCGTGCGCTACAAGGGCGTGCTGCCCGATCTCTTCCGCGAGGGCCAGGGCGTCGTCGTCCAGGGCGCGTTTCAGCCCGACCGCTCCTTCACCGCCACCACCGTGCTCGCCAAGCACGACGAAAACTACGTGCCGAAAGAGCTCGCCGACGAGCTCAAGAAGCAGGGCCTCTGGCAGCACGATAAGACGAAGCCGGCGAAATGATTTCGCGTCGCCTGCCCTCACTTCCCAAGCAACGCCAAGAGGCGTTGCCTGGGCCCCTTCTCTCCCGCTGCGCGGGAGAGAAAAGCCAAGGCGCGCCGATTTCTTCTCTCTCCCATGAAGTGGGAGAGAAGGGGCCCAATTGCTGCGCGCTTCGCGCGGCAAACGGGAAGTGAGGGCCGGCGCATGATCCCCGAGCTCGGCCATTACGCGCTGGTGCTGGCGCTGCTCGTCGCGGCCTATCAGAGCCTGGCGCCGCTCATGGCCGCTGCGCGCGGCGACAGCCTCGTCATGGCCACGGCCGTGCCCGCCGCGCAGAGCCAGTTCATCCTCGTCGCCACGGCCTTCGCCGCGCTCACCTATTGCTATGTGACGTCGGACTTCACCGTCGCCAACGTCGCCGCGAATTCGCACAGCGCCAAGCCGATGCTCTACAAGATCACCGGCGTCTGGGGGAACCACGAGGGCTCGCTGCTGCTCTGGGTCCTGATCCTGACGCTGTTCGGCGCCGCGGTCGCGACCTTCGGCGCCAACCTGCCGCCGGCCCTGCGGGCGCGCGTGCTTTCGGTGCAGGGCATGATCGGCGCGGGATTCCTCGCCTTCATGCTGTTCACCTCGAACCCGTTCCTGCGCCTCGACCCGGCGCCGCCGGATGGCCGCGGCTTGAATCCGCTGCTGCAGGATCCCGGCCTCGCGTTCCATCCGCCGTTTCTCTACTTGGGGTATGTCGGCTTCTCGATGGCCTTCTCCTTCGCCGTGGCGGCGCTGATCGAGGGCCGCGTCGACGCCGCCTGGGCGCGCTGGGTGCGGCCCTGGACGCTCGCGGCCTGGGGATTCTTGACCGTCGGCATCGCGCTCGGTTCGTGGTGGGCCTATTACGAGCTGGGCTGGGGCGGCTTCTGGTTCTGGGACCCGGTCGAGAATGCGAGCTTCATGCCCTGGCTCGTCGGCACGGCCCTGCTGCATTCCGCCGTCGTGGTCGAGAAGCGCGACGCGCTCAAGAGCTGGACGATCCTGCTCGCGATCCTCACCTTCGGCCTCTCGCTGATCGGCACCTTCCTGGTGCGCTCGGGCGTGCTCACCTCGGTGCATGCCTTCGCGGTCGATCCCGAGCGCGGCATCTTTGTCCTCGCTTTGCTGTTGCTCATGATCGGCGGCTCGCTCGCACTCTATGCGTGGCGTGCGCCCGCGCTCCGCTCCGCTGGCGCCGGTCTCTTCAAGCCAGTCAGCCGCGAAGGGGCGATGGTGCTCAACAACCTCTTGCTTTCGGTGGCGGCGGCGACGGTGTTCCTCGGCACGCTCTATCCGCTGTTCCTCGACATCGTCGGCGGCGGCAAGATCTCGGTGGGCGCGCCCTATTTCAATGCCACCTTCGTGCCGCTGATGCTGCCGCTGCTCGCGGCCGTCGCCATCGGTCCGATGCTGGCCTGGAAGCGCGGCGATCTTCCCGGCGTGCTCGGCCGGCTCTACGCCGCGTTCGCTGCGGCGCTGATCGCAGCCCTCGCCGGGCTCTGGCTCGCCGATTGGAAGAGCGCGCTGGCCGCGCTCGGCCTCGGCCTTGGCGCGTGGGTGATCGCCGGCGCCATCGTCGAATGGGCCGGGCGCATCCAGCTCTTCCGCGCGCCTCTCGGCGACAGCGTCGGCCGCGCGCTCGGCCTGCCGCGCAGCTTCTACGGTATGAGCATCGCGCATGCGGCACTCGGCATCGTCGTCCTCGGCATCACCGCCTCCTCGGCGTGGCAGACCGAGGTGATCAAGGTCGTGCGGCCGGGCGAATCGATCGCGGTCGCCGGCTATTCGCTGCGTCTGCGCGACGTGCGCGAGGTGCGCGGGCCGAACTACGTCGCGCAGCAGGCGCGCGTCGATGTCGTGCGCGGGGCGGCGCCGGCCGGCGAGGTGAAGCCCCTCGTCGTGCTCGAGCCCGAGAAGCGCCGCTATCCGGTCGAGGGCAATTCCACCACCGAGGCCGCGATCCACACGACCTGGTTGGCCGATCTCTATGTCGTGCTCGGCGATCCCGACGAGAAAGGCGGCTGGGTCGTCCGCGCCTATCACAATCCGCTCGTGCCCTGGATCTGGGGCGGTGCCATCGTGATGTTCTTCGGCGGCCTCGTCTCGCTCTCGGATCGCCGCCATCGCGTCGGCGCGCCCAGGCGCAGCGCAGCGCCGGCGCCGGCCGCGGCCGCCTGAGATCCATGCGCCTGCGCTTCGTCATCCCGGCCATCCTGTTCGTGTTGCTCGGCGCGGGCTTCGTCTATGCGCTGGTCGCGATCCAATCCGGCAGGAAGGACCCCGGAACGGTGCCCTCGGCGCTGCTCGGCAAGCCGGCGCCGGAATTCGCACTGCCGGCGCCCGAGGGTTTTGCGCAGGGGCTCTCGACCGCCGACCTCAAGGGCAAGGTCACGGTCTTGAACGTCTTTGCGTCTTGGTGCCCGCCCTGCCGCGTCGAGCACCCGCTGCTGCTCGAGCTGGCGAAGGAAGAGGGCTTCCAGGTCGTCGGCCTCAACTGGAAGGACAAGGACGACAAGCTTGCCGCTTGGCTCAAGGAGGACGGCAACCCGTTCGCGCGCATCGGCGCCGACCGCAGCGGCCGCGTCGGCATCGATTGGGGCGTCTACGGCGCGCCCGAAACCTACATCCTCGACCGCGATGCCAGGATCGTGCACCGCCATGTGGGGCCGCTGACCAAGGAGATCCTGCGCGACGAAATCCGCCCGCTGCTGGCGAAGCTCCGGAAATGATCCGCCGCGTCGCCCTCGCATTGCTCCTCGTTCTCGCGGCGCTGCCGGCGCAGGCGGCGATCGCGCCCGACGAGATTCTGCCCGATCCGGCGCTCGAGGCGCGGGCGCGCGGCATCACCAAGCAGTTGCGCTGCCTCGTCTGCCAGAACCAGTCGATCGACGATTCGAACGCGCCCCTCGCGCGCGACCTCCGCATCCTGGTGCGCGAGCGCTTGAAGGCAGGCGACAGCGACGCGGCCGCGATCGCCTATGTCGTGGCGCGCTACGGCGATTTCGTGCTGCTGCGGCCGCCGATCAAGGCCACGACCTGGGTGCTCTGGTTCGGTCCGGCGGCGATCCTCCTCGGCGGCGCTGTGTTCCTCTGGCTGCGCGTCCGCCGCCGGAAAGGAGCACCCGCAGCCCCGGCGCCGCTCGATCCCGAGGAACAGAAGAAGCTCTCCGCGCTCGTGGGCGAAACGCCGCGCCCGCAGGCCCCGCCGCGCCCGCAGGCCGCGCCATGACATTCTGGCTCCTTGGCGGCGCGTTGACGCTGATCGTGCTGGCCCTCTTGATCGGCCCGCTGCTGCGCCCCGGCGCGGGCGCCGCGCGGCGGCTCGACTACGACCTCGAAGTCTACAAGGACCAGCTCGCCGAACTCGAGCGCGACGCGGCGCGCGGCCTGATCGGCCTGGCCGAAGCGGCCGCCGCGCGGCTCGAGATCCAACGCCGTATCCTCGCCGCGGCCAATGACACGCCGGCCACGCCGGCAGCCCGGCCGCGGCCGGCGCTCGCGTTGATTCTCGCGCTCGCGCTCGGTTTACCCTTTGCCGGCGGCGCTCTCTATTTGGGCCTCGGCCACCCCGGCCTGCCGAGCCAGTCGGCGGTGCGCGACGCCCCGCCCAGCGATCCGGCGCTGGCGCGGAAGATGGCCGAACTCGAAGCCAAGGCGCGCCAGAACCCGACCAGCCTCGAGGACCGCCTGGCGCTGGCGGATTTCCATTTCGAGAATCGCCGCTTCCACTCGGCCGCCGACTCGTATCGCATCGCGCTCGCGCTGGCGAAGGGGCGCGGCGACATCGCGGCGCTCTATGGCGAGGCGCTGACGCGCGGCGCCGGCGGCATCGTCACTGAGCCGGCGCGCAAGGCTTTCGAGCAGGCGCTCGCCGCCGAGCCCAAGGATCCGCGCGCGCGCTTCTTCATGGGCCTCGCGGAATCGCAGGCCGGCAATGCGCGCGCGGCATTGGAGCGCTGGCTCCGGCTCGAAGCCGATTCGCCGGCCGGCGCCTCGTGGCTGCGGACCTTGCGCCAGGAGATGCAGCGCGTCGCCCGCGAGGCGGCGATCGACATTGCCGCGCTGCGGCGCGAGCTCAACATCGGCGGCGCGCCGAAGGGGCCGACCGCGCGCGACATCGAGGAGGCCGAGAAGCTCTCGCCCGAAGAGCGCATGCGGATGATCCGCGGCATGGTCGCGAACTTGGAGGCGCGGCTCAAAGACAATCCGAAGGACCTCGAGGGCTGGAAGCGCCTCGGCCGCGCACGCTCGGTCCTGAACGAGCATGCCAAGGCGGCCGAGGCCTATCGCCACGCGCACGAGCTGGCGCCCGACGACGCCCAGGTGATGGGCGACTACGCCGCGGCCCTCATCCGCGCCCAGACGCAGGGCAAGGAGATGACGCCCGAAGCGGTCGCGGTGCTGCGCAAGCTGCTGGCGAAGGACGCCAACAACGCGTTGGCCCTGTTCTATCTCGGCCTCGCCGAAGCCGAAGCCGGCAACAAGGCCGAAGCCGCCGCGCATTGGAAGAAACTCCTGGAGCGCCTGCCGCCCGACGCGCCGATCCGCGAGCTGATCCAGAAGCGCCTCGCGGCGCTGGGCGTGGAAGAGAAGAAGTAGGCGGCATCTCCCTCCCCCGCGACGGCGGAGGAGGGCTGGGGAGGGGGCTCGGACGCAGCAGCATTCTGCGCGGGGCAGCCGTTGCGCAACCGCCGTGCTTCACATCCAAGCGATGTAGCGCGGCCCGACGCCCACCTGGCCTCCCCCGCGGCGCGGGGGAGGGAAAACTACACCCCGCCCCACACCTCGCGCGCGACGCTGACGACGAGCTCGAGCTTGCGCTTCTGGTCGTCGGGCGTCAGCGGATTGCCGTGGGTCGAGCTTGCGAAGCCGCATTGCGGGCTCAAGGCGAGCTGCTCGAGCGGCACGTATTTGGACGCGTCCTTGATGCGCGCCTTCAACTCGTCCTTGGATTCGAGCAGCGGCCGCTTGGTGGTGATGAGGCCCAGCACCACCACCTTCTTGCCCTTCGGCACGAAGCGCAGCGGCTCGAAGCCGCCCGAGCGCGCGTCGTCGTATTCGAGGAAATAGCCGTCGACGTCGATCTCGTTGAAGAGCGCATCGGCCACCGGCTCGTAGCCGCCCTGCGCGAGCCAGGTGCCGGCGAAATTGCCGCGGCAGATGTGGATGCACACCGCCATGTCGGCGGGGCGGCCCTTGATCGATGCGTTGATGAGCTTGGCGTAAGTGTGCGGCAGCTTGTCGGGGTCCTCGCCGAGCTTCTTCGCCATGTCGCGGAACTTGGGATCGCAGAGGTAGGCGAAGTCGGTCTCGTCGATCTGGATGTAGCGGCAGCTCAGCTTGGCGAGGCTCATCATCTCGTCGTTGTAGACTTTGGCGAGATCGGCCCAGAACGGCTCCAAGTCGGGATAGGCCTCCTTCGAGATGGCGCCGCGCCCGCCGCGGAAATGCAGCAGCGAAGGCGAGGGGTAGCAGACCTTCGGCGTCACCTTCGCGACCGATTTGAGATAGGCGAAATCCGGCCCCATGATCGATTTCGGGTGACGCACCTTCTTGACCACGTGCGGCGTCGGCGGGCGGAATTCGACGCCCTGGAACTTCATCGTCGTCGTGCCCTCGCGCAGCTCGACGCCCTCGATCTGCTCCAGGAAATCGAGATGCCACATGTAGCGGCGGTATTCGCCGTCGGTAACCGCGCGCAGGCCCACGCCCTCCTGGAACGCGACGGCATCCTTGATGTGCTTGTCCTCGATCTTGCGCAGCTCGGCCTTGGTCATCGTGCCCTTGGCCACCTTGTCGCGCCCCTCGAGGATTTCCTTCGGGCGGAGCAGGCTGCCGACATGATCGGCGCGGAACGGCGGTTTGCTGCGTGCAGACATGGCGCTTCTCCCAAGCAAGGCGTTTTCTCGTTGGCGCGATTTAGGACCCGCGTCGCGTGCGATGCAAGGACAGCATTGCCGCGCGGTGCGTCTGGTCCCTTATTCTGCACTGCCATGCCCACTCAACTGCCCAACGCCGCGTCGATGGGGCTGAAGCCAAACGACCAAGACGCCAAGACACCAAGAATCGGACTGGTCGGCCGCAGGCCGGCCAAAAGAACTCTGCTTGGTGCCTTGGTGGTGTGACTTCGGTCCCGCAAGCCGGGCCGTAGGCAGGAACGCGAAATCCGGGTAGTCAGGAGATGATGCCGCGCCGTTCGGTCCTCGCCCGCATGACCGCCGCCGCCGCCGCCGCCGCCGCGAGCGTGCCCGCGCGCGCCCTCGCTGCGTTGCCGCCGCGTCCCGCCCAGCGCATCGCCTATGGCGCGCATGAGAGCCAATGGGGCGAGCTCTACCTGCCGCGCGGCGAGGCGAGGGTGCCCGTCGTCGTCATCGTGCATGGCGGCTTCTGGCGCCAGCGCTACGGCGCCGATCTCGGCAAGCCGCTGGCGCTCGATCTGGTCGCCGATCATGCGGTGGCGGCGTGGAACATCGAATACCGGCGCGTCGGCGGCGGCGGCGGATTCCCGGCGACACTCGAAGACGTGGCGTCAGCCGTCGATGCGCTGGCCGGGGCGGCGCAGGAGGCGGCGGGTGGGCGGCTCGATCTCGCGCGCGTCGCCGCAGTCGGCCACTCGGCCGGCGGGCATCTCGTCGGCTGGCTTGGCGCGCGCCACCGCCTGCCGGCCAATGCGCCGGGCGCCAAGCCGCGCGTGCGCTTGAAGGGGGCGGTGCCCCAGGCCGGCGTGCTCGACCTCGCCGATGGCTCGGCGCAGGGCCTTGGCGCCGGCGCCGTCGATGCGTTTATGGGCGGCAAGCCCGAGGCGGTCGCGGCGCGCTACGCGGTCGCCTCGCCGATCGCGCTGCTGCCGGCGGGCGTGCCGGTCATCTGCGTGCATGGCGAGGCCGACGACACCGTGCCGATCCGCCAGAGCGAGCGCTATGTCGCCGCCGCCCGCGCCGCCGGCGATCCCGCGCGCCTCGTGCGCCTGCCCGGCACCGGGCACTTCGAGGTCATCGATCCCGGCGATCCCGCCTGGCGCGCCTGCAAAGAGGCGGCGCTGGAGATCGTGGGCCTCAAATAGAATTGTCGTTCGAGTGGCGTCGCTTACAGGCTGCCCCACACCTCGCGCGCGACCTCGACGCAAAGTTTGAGCTTCGCCGACTGCTGCTCCTGCGTCAGCGGATTGCCTTCGACCGTGCTCGAAAAGCCGCATTGCGGGCTGAGCGCGAGATATTCGAGCGGCACGTATTTCGCGGCCTCGTCGATGCGGCGCTTCAGTTCGCCCTTGGCTTCCATCGCGGGTCGCTTCGAGGTGACGAGGCCGAGCACCACCATCTTGCCCTGGGGCACGAGCTTCAACGGCTCGAAGCCGCCCGACCGCTCGTCGTCGTATTCGAGGAAAAATCCGTCGACCTTGGTCGAGAACATCGCCTCGGCCACCGCGCCATAGCCGCCCTCGGCCACCCAGGTGCCTTTGAAATTGCCGCGGCAGACATGCATCGTCACGGTCATGTCCCTCGGCTTGTCGCGGATCGAATCGTTGATCGCCTTGGCATAGGTGCGCGCCAGCGCGTCGGGGTCCTCGCCGCGGGCCTTGACCTGCTCGCGCAGCTTCGGGTCGCAGAGATAGGCGAAGAACACCTCGTCGAATTGCAGATAGCGGCAGCCGCGCTGCGCGAGATCGGCCACCTCGGCGCGATAGGCCGCCGAAAGATCGTCCCAGAAGGCGCCCATCTCCGGATAGGCCTTCGCGTCGACGGCCGCGCGCCCGCCGCGGAAGTGCGCGACGCCGGGCGCCGGGATGCAGACTTTCGGCAGTACCTTGGTCACCGATTTCAGATAGTCGAAGCCGGGGCCCATGATCGGCTTCGTGTGCTTGACCTTGCCCGCGATCTCCAGCACGGGCGGGCGCCAGCCGCTCACCTTGAAGCGCGCCTGCTCGCCCGGCTCCCGCTTCTCGCGGATACCGTCGATCTGGACGAGGAAATCGACGTGCCAATAGGTGCGGCGGAACTCGCCGTCGGTGACGGCCTTGAGGCCAAGGCCTTCCTGCATCGCCGCCGCCGCGCGGATGCACTTGTCTTCGACCGCGGCAAGCTCCGCGCGGCCCATGACGCCGTTGGCGACGCGCTGGCGCGCCTCGAGCAGCTCCTTGGGCCGGAGCAGGCTGCCGACATGGTCGGCGTGAAACGGGGGCGCGCTGCGCGCGGTCATCTTGCGGTCCTCCGGCAGGTCGGGGTCTTCGCGGGCGAATCCGGGTTGATTAACATATCAATTATTTTGCCGGCAACGCCCGATGGCTTGATCCGGATCATGTTTGACTCTGGGCGTTGTGAGGCAAGAGTACGGGCGAGAGGCGGAGCGGGCGATGACCGGCCAAGCCGTGATGGACGCGATGCTGCTGGAGCGCGCCGGGAAGACGCTCGCGCGGCGGCGCATCGCGCGACCCGAGCCGGGGCCGGGCGAAATTCTCGTCGCCGTCCACGCCTGCGGCGTCTGCCGCACCGACCTCCATGTCTATGACGGCGAGCTGCCGCATCCGAAGCTGCCGCTGGTGCTGGGACACGAGATCGTCGGGACCGTCGCGGCGCGCGGGCCCGGCGCCGAACGGTTCGCGCCGGGCGCGCGTGTCGGCATCCCGTGGCTCGGCTGGACCTGCGGCGCCTGCCGCTTCTGCCGCAGCGGGCGCGAGAATCTGTGCGAGCGCGCAGGCTTCACCGGCTATACGCGCGACGGCGGCTATGCCGAATTCACGCTCGCCGACGAGCGCTATTGCTTCGCGATCCCGTCCGCCTTCGCCGACGCGGACGCGGCGCCGCTGCTCTGCGCCGGGCTCATCGGCTACCGTGCGCTGACGAAAGCGGGGCCGGCGGCGCGGCTCGGGCTCTACGGTTTCGGTGCCGCCGCGCATATCGTGGCGCAGCTTGCGATCCACCGCGGCGCCGAAATCTTCGCCTTCACGCGGCCGGGCGATACGCGCGGCCAGGATTTCGCGCGCAAGCGCGGCGCCGCCTGGGCCGGGGGCTCGGATCAGGCGCCGCCGGCCGCGCTCGACGCCGCCATCATCTTCGCGCCGGTGGGCGCGCTGGTGCCGGCGGCGCTGCGCGCGGTGGCGCCGGGCGGGCGCGTCGTCTGCGCGGGCATCCACATGAGCGACATCCCGAGCTTCCCTTACGAGATCCTGTGGCGCGAGCGCGAGATCGTCTCGGTCGCCAATCTCACGCGCGCCGACGGCGAGGGCTTTTTCGCGACGGCGGAAGCGGCCAAGATCGCGCCCGTGGTGGAAACGCTGCCGCTCGCCGCCGCCGACGCGGCGCTGGCGCGTCTCCGCCGCGGCGAAATCGAAGGCGCGTTCGTCCTCGCGCCAGGGCGGTGACAATGGCTGCGAAGCGTGCGCAAGCAAAGCCGGTGCCGGTCAAACGCAAAGCGGCGCCGCCGCCGGCCGGCGGCCGGCAAATGGCCAACGAAGAGATCGCGCAATCCTTCGAGGATATTGCCGATCTCCTCGAGATCCAGGGCGAAAACCCGTTCCGCATCCGCGCCTATCGCAATGCGGCGCGCACCGTCACCGGGCTGCCGAACGAGGCCGCCGCGCTGGTCGCGCAGGGGAAGGATTTGAGCGAATTTCCCGGCATCGGCGAGGATCTCGCGGGCAAGATCGCCGATCTCGCCACGACGGGCACGACCGAGCTGCTCGAGAAGCTCAAGAAGCAATTCCCGCCCGGCCTCGTCGAGCTGCTGCGCGTTCCGGCGCTGGGGCCCAAGCGCGTGGCGCTGCTGCACAAGAAGCTGCGCATCAGCGACCTCGCGGGTCTCAGGGCCGCGGTCGATGCCGGCAAGCTCGCGAAGCTCGCCGGCTTCGGGCCGAAGCTTGTCGCGTCCCTGACCGAGGCGGTGGCGCCCGCGGCGGCGCCGGCGCGCCGCTACACGCTCGCCGAAGCCGCGGCCGAGGCCGAGCCGCTCGCGGCCTATCTCCGGAAAGTGTCCGGCGTCGAGCGCGTCGAGATCGCCGGCAGCTACCGGCGCGGGCGCGAAACCGTGGGCGACATCGACATCCTCGCCGCGGTGGCCAAGGGCAGCAAGGCGGTGCAGCGCTTCGTCGCCTATGAGCGCGCCGAGGCCGTGCTGGCGGAAGGCGGAACGCGCGCCGCCATCCGCTTGAAGGGCGGGCTGCAGGTCGATCTGCGCGTGGTGGCGCGTCCGGAATTCGGCGCGGCGCTCTACTATTTCACCGGCAGCAAGGCGCACAACATCGCGGTGCGCGCCATCGCCGTGAAGAAGAAGCTCAAGATCAACGAATACGGCGTCTTCCGCGGCGAGAAGCGCATCGCGGGCGAAACCGAAGAATCGGTCTTCGCCGCCGCCGATCTGCCCTACATCCCGCCCGAGCTGCGCGAGGACCGCGGCGAGATCGATGCGGCGCGGGCGGGAAAGCTTCCGAAGCTCGTCGAGGCCGGCGACATCCGGGGCGACTTCCATTGCCGCAGCGACGCCAGCGATGGGCGCGACAGCTTGGAAGCGCTGGTGGCGGCGGCGAAGAAGCGCAAGCTCGCCTACATCGCCATCGCCGATCCCTGCCGCCGCATCGCTTCGGCCAACCGCCTCGATCTCAACGGCTTGGCGCGCCAGGGTGCCGCCATCGATCGCATCAACGCGGCGCAGAAGGACGTGCTGGTGCTGAAAGGCGTCGAAGTGGCCATCCGCGAGGATGGCAGCCTCGATCTTCCCGACGAGGCCTTGGCCGGCCTCGATCTCGTCGTGGCCGCCGTCGTCGACCAGTTCGCGCTGCCGGCGGAGAAGCAGACGGCGCGGCTGCTGCGCGCGCTCGACGCGAAGCGCATCGGTATCCTCGCGCATCCGCTGAATCGCGTGTTTCCGCAGCGCGCGGCGATGAGCTTCAGCCTCGAGCGCGTGATCGCCGCGGCCAGGGCGCGCGGCTGCTATCTCGAGCTCAATGCTCGGCCGGAGCGGCTCGATCTCTCCGATATCGCCTGCCGGGCGGCCAAGGAGGCCGGCGCCGGCATAGCGCTCGGCTCGGACGCGCGGAGCGGCGCCGAGTTCGCCAATCTGCGCTGGGGCGTGGCGACCGCGCGCCGCGGCTGGCTCGAGGCCGGCGATCTCCTCAATTCGCGCAGCGCCGCCGAGGCCAGGGCCGCGCTCAGGAAGACGATGGGCTAGGGGTCCGGAGGCCCGGTGCAGACCTCGGCGCAAGCGCAAGCCTATTGGAGCCGCGCGCCGGACGAGCTCTTGTCCGCGCTCTCTTCATCCGCGGGCGGGCTTTCGGCGCGCGAAGCCGCGGCCCGGTTGAGGCGCCATGGGCCCAACACGGTCGAAGACCAGCGCGAGGCGCGCACGGCGAAGCTGCTGCTGCGGCAGTTCGAAAGCCCGCTCGTCCTCATCCTCGTCTTCGGCGCGGTCGTCTCGCTCGTCGTGCGCGAATTCGTCGATGCCTCGATCATCCTCGTCATCGTGCTGGGCAGCACCCTGCTCGGCTTCGCCCAGGAATACCGCGCCTCGGCCGCCGTGGCCGCGCTGCGCCGCCGGTTGGCACTCACCGCCGAGGTCATGCGCGACGGCGCCGTCGCGACCGTGCCGGCCGCCGCCATCGTCCCCGGCGACATCGTGCTGCTGTCGGCCGGCGATCTCGTTCCCGGCGACGGCGTCGTGCTCGAGGCGCGCGATTTCCTCGTCAGCGAAGCGAGCCTCACCGGCGAATCCTTCCCGGTCGAGAAACAGCCGGGAACGCTGTCGGCGTCGGCGCCGCTCGCCAAGCGCACCAACTGCGTGTTCCTCGGCACCTCGGTGCGCAGCGGCGCCGCGCGGATGCTCGTGATCGAAACCGGCCGCCGGACCGCCTTCGGCGCGGTGGCCGCCGATTTGAAGGCGCCCGCGCCGGAAACCGATTTCGAGCGCGGCGTGCGCCAGTTCGGCTACCTGCTGATCCGCGTCATGGTCGTGCTGGTGCTGTTCGTGCTCACCGTCAACCAGCTGATGGGCCGGCCCTTCATCGAATCGCTGCTCTTCGCCGTGGCGCTCGCGGTCGGGCTCTCGCCCGAGCTGCTGCCGGCGATCGTCAGCGTCACGCTCTCGGCCGGCGCGCGCGCCATGGCCCGCCGCGGCGTCATCGTGCGCCGGCTCGAGGCGATCGAGAATCTCGGCAGCATCGATGTCTTCTGCACCGACAAGACCGGAACGCTGACCGAGGGCGTCGTCGCGCTCAGCGCGACCGTGGACGTCGAGGGAAAAGCTTCGGACGACGTGCGGCGCTTCGCCTTCCTCAACGCCGCCTTCGAGACCGGCATCGCCAATCCGCTCGACGCCGCGATCGTCGCCGCGGGGAACCAGGAGGGTCTCACGGTCGCGGGCCACGCCAAGATCGACGAGATCCCCTACGACTTCATGCGCAAGCGCCTGACCATCGTCGTCGCGCGCGCGGGCGAGGCGGGCAAGCATTGGATCGTGACCAAGGGCGCCTACGCCAATGTGCTGGCCGATTGCACGACGGTGCGGCGGGCGGAGGCGGGCGCGCCGCTCGACGCGGCGCTGCGCGCGCGGCTCGACGAATATTTCCGCGCCAAGAGCGCCGAGGGCTTCCGCGTGCTCGCGCTTGCGGTCAAGAGCGTGCCGGCGCGCGAGCGCTACGGCCACGAGGACGAGCGCGAGATGGCGCTGGCCGGCTTCCTGCTTTTTTTCGACCCGCCCAAGCCGGCGGCCGTCAAGGCCGTCCGCGACCTCGCCGCGCTCGGCATCAAGGTCAAGATCGTCAGCGGCGACAATCGCTACGTCACCGCCCATGTCGCCGAGGGCATGGGCCTCGATCCGCGCGCGCTCTTGACCGGCGAAGACATCGCACGGCTGCGCGACGACGCGCTCTGGCGCAAGAGCCGGCACACCGACGTTTTCGCCGAGGTCGATCCGCAGCAGAAGGAGCGCCTCGTGCGCGCGCTGCAGCGCGCCGGCCACGCCGTCGGCTATCTCGGCGACGGCATCAACGACGCGCCGGCGCTCCACGCCGCCGATGTCGGCGTCTCGGTCGATCGGGCGGTGGACGTGGCGCGCGAGAGCGCCGACGTGGTCCTGCTCAGGCCCGACCTCGACATCCTGCGCCAGGGCGTCGTCGACGGGCGCCGCACCTTCGCCAACACGCTGAAATACATCTCGATCACCACCAGCGCCAATTTCGGCAACATGTTGAGCATGGCGCTGGCCGCGCCGCTGCTGCCGTTCCTGCCGCTGGCCGCGAAGCAGATCCTGCTCAACAATTTCCTGTCCGACCTGCCCTCGATCGCCATTTCGACCGACAAGGTCGATGCCGAACGCACGGCGCGCGCCGAGGGCTGGCGCCTGCGCGAAGTGCAGCGCTTCATGATCGTGTTCGGCCTCATCAGCACCGCCTTCGATCTCCTCACCTTCGCGGTGCTGCTGCTCCTGTTCGGCGCGACCCAGCCCGTGTTCCAGACCGCGTGGTTCGTGGTTTCGCTGCTGACTGAGCTCGCCGTGGTGCTGGTGCTGCGCACGCGCGGGCCGGCGTTCCAGAGCGCGCCGAGCCGCCTCCTGCTGTGGACGACGGTCGCCGTCGCGGCGCTCACCTTGGCGATACCCTACATGCCGCCGCTGGCCGCCCTGTTCGGCTTCGTGCCCATGTCGGGCGGGCTCCTCGGCGCAATGGTGCTGATCGTCGTGGCTTATGTTGCGGCAACCGAGGCCGCGAAGGTCCGCTTCTTCCGCAAGCGGCCGCGCATAGCGCGGCGCTGAGGGACGGCCACCGGCGCCGCTGCCAAGCGCGGCCCGCGCGCGCGAGGAGAGGCGCGCCGGGTTTCGCGCCGGCGGTTCAATTGTCGGTGAGCCGCTGGCCGCGGGCGCCGCTCGCGCGTTCCTGAGTCGCGGGAAGCACCGCCCTCGATCGAAGGAGATGACGATGATGAGAATGTCTCGCGCGCTCGCCGCCGGCTTGGCCCTGGTGGCCGGCGCCGCCACCGCCGGCGCAGCCAAGGCGAATGGCGTGGTTTATTATTACGACGATCCGCCGAGCCTCGCCTACGGCTACACGGCGGCGCCGCGGGTCTATTATTACAGCGAGCCCGTAATCGTGACGCCGGCGCCGCGGACGTATTACGAGAGCGCGCCGGTCTACACCATGCCCGCGCACACCACCTATTACTTCGCGCCCTCCAACCACGATCACTATGCGCCGTCCGCTGGCGCCTATGCGGCCACGCCGGCGCCCTATGGCTATGTGCCGCCCGGCCTTTCGCTCCAGACGCCGGTCGGAACCTACGCGCCGTTTTACGGGGGCTGGAACAGCTATAGCAACGAAGAGGTGGGCGGCTACGACCGCTACCGCACGACGGCCGATCGCTAACCCCGGGCGAAGA
>DATBLL010000267.1:0-4237 GCA_036555425.1 Alphaproteobacteria bacterium
ACATCTCGCCGTCGCCGTAGCCGACCGCGAGCGGCGGCCCGCGCCGCGCGCCGATCAGCAGGTCGTGCTCGCCCGCGAACAGCAGCGCCAGCGCAAACGCGCCATGCAGGCGCTTCAAGGTCGCCGCCACCGCTTCCTTGGGCTTCATCTGCTTGTCGAGATAGTGCGTGACGAGATGGGCCACGATCTCGCTGTCGGTCTGGCTCTCGAATTTGTGGCCCTCGGCGAGCAGCTCGTTCTTGAGCTCCTGGAAATTCTCGATGATGCCGTTATGGACGATGGCGACGCGGTCGGTGGCGTGCGGATGGGCGTTTACTTCATTCGGCACGCCGTGCGTGGCCCAGCGCGTGTGCGCGATGCCGACCGTGCCGCTGAGCGGCCGCTCGGCGAGCTTGGCCTCGAGGTTGGCGATCTTGCCCTGCGCGCGGCGGCGTTTGATGTGGCCGTTGGCGAGCGTCGCGATGCCGGCCGAGTCGTAGCCGCGATATTCGAGGCGCTTCAGCCCCTCGACGAGGAGCGGGCTCACTTCGCGCTTGGCGATGATGCCGACGATGCCGCACATGGATCGCTTCCCTATCCGTCTTTCGCTTTGCCCTTGGCCGCCTTCTCCGCGAGCTTCCGCTCGCGATAGCGCTTGGCCGCGCCGGGAATTTCCCTCTGCTCGGCGCGCGTCACCGCCAGCGCGTCGGGCGCGACCTCGCGCGTGATCGTGCTGTTGGCGCCGACCATGGCGCCCTCGCCGACGCGCACCGGCGCCACCAGCACCGTGTTGGAGCCGATCGAGGCGCCCTTGCCGATGACCGTCTTGTGCTTGAAGAAGCCGTCGAAATTGGCGGTGATGGTGCCGGCGCCGATGTTGACTTTGGCGCCCACTTCGGCGTCGCCGACATAGGCGAGATGATTGGCCTTGGCGCCTTCGCCCATCAGCGCCGCCTTGCACTCGACGAAATTGCCGATGTGCACGTTGGGCCCGAGACGGGTGCCGGGGCGGAGCCGCGCGTAGGGGCCGACGAGGGCGCCCGCGCCCACCTCGGCGCCGTGCAGGTGGCAGAAGGCGCGGATCTCGGCGCCGTCGTGGACGACGACGTCGGGCCCGAAGACGACGTTGGGCCCGATGAAGACGTCGCGCCCGAGCCGCGTATCCCAGGAGAGGAAGACCGAGCCGGGATCGACCATCGTCACGCCGCTGGCCATCGCCGCACGGCGCAGGCGGTCCTGCATCGCGGCTTCGGCCTTGGCGAGATCGACGCGGTCGTTGACGCCGAGCAGTTCCTCCTCGGGCGCCTCGATGTATACGCAGCGCAGCTTCTTCTTGCGCGCGAGGCCGACGATGTCGGTGAGGTAGTACTCGCCCTTGGCGTTCTTGTTGTCGACCTTGTCGAGCAGCTCCCAGAGCAGCGCGCCGTCGACCGCCATGACGCCCGAATTGCAGAGATCGATCTTAAGCTCGGCGGGCGAGGCATCCTTGGCCTCGACGATGCCGGTGAGCGCACCGGCGCGGTCGACGATGAGCCGCCCGTAGGCGCCGGGCACCGCCGGCCGGAAGCCGAGGACGACGATCGCCGCTTGCGGCTTGGTGCGCTCCCGCGCCGCCAGCATGTGGTTGAGCGTCTCGGGCGTGATCAGCGGCGTGTCGCCGTAGAGGATGAAGACGGTGCCGCGGAAATCATTGAGCGCGGCCTTGGCGGCCTTGACCGCGTCGCCGGTGCCGCGCTGGCGCGGCTGGACCGCGGTCTCGAACGGCTTCACGGTCTCGCCGACCTCGGGCATGTCGGGGCCGATCACGACCACCGCGCGCCCGGCGCCGATCGCTTTGACCGCGTCGAGCACGTGCAGCACCATCGGCCGGCCCGCCACCTCGTGCATCACCTTGGGCAGGGCCGACTTCATGCGCGTCCCCTTGCCGGCGGCGAGGACGATCGCGGCGATGCTCGAATCTTTCTTCGAAACCATTGAAACGACGGACGGAATCCCGGGTGCGATGCCTCCCATGCGGAGGCGCGCGGACTGTGCCACAGCCGTGCCCGGCGATCAAAGTCACCTTTGGTGACAGTCTATTTCAGATGATGCTCACGGCCGAGGGCGCGCAGGACGCGGAGAAGACGCTGGCCTCCGCGCTCTCCGCGTCCTCCGCGTGCAATGCCTCACTTGATGATCGCAGATGAGCCCGCGATGGTCATCGCCTCGATCGCCTTCCAATCCCAGGCGATGCCGAGGCCGGGCGCGCTGGCGGCGTAGGCGAAGCCGTCTTCGATCCGGAGGCGCGACGTGGTGATCGGGTCGAGCTGCGGGATGTATTCGAGCCATTGCGCGTTCGGCACGGCGCAGCAGAGCGCCGCGTGCAGCTCCATGAGGAAGTGGGGCGCCACCGGCACGTTGCAGGCCTCGGCCATGTGTGCCGTCTTGAGCCACGGCGTGATCCCGCCGACGCGCGCCACATCCACCTGCACGATGCCGCAGGCGCCGCGCTTCAGATACTCGGCGAAGTGGCCGGGGCTGTAGAGCGATTCGCCGACCGCGATCGGCGTCGCCGATGCCGCCGCGACCTTGGCGTGCCCGTCGATGTCGTCGGCGGGGAGGGGCTCCTCGAACCATTCGAGATCGAACGGCGCCCAGCGCTGGGCGCGGCGCACGGCTTCCGCAGCCGAGAAGCGCTGGTTGGCGTCGACCATGAGCGCGAAATCCTCGCCCACCGCCGCGCGCACGGCGGCGAGGCGGCTCGCATCCTCGGCGCCCGAGGGCTTGCCGACCTTGATCTTGGCGCCCTTGAAGCCAGCGGCCTTCGCCGCGAGCGTCTCCTCGACGAGCTTTTCCGGCGGAATGTGCAGCCAGCCGCCTTCGGTGGTGTAGACCGGGATTCGCGGGCGGGCGCCGCCGGCCATCACGTGGAGCGGCAGGCCGGCGCGGCGGCAGCGCATGTCCCAGAGCGCCGTGTCGACCGCGGCCATGGCGAGGGCGGTGATGGCGCCAACCGTGGTCGCGTGCGAGTGGAACAGCATCGCGTTCCAGATTTCCTCGACCATCGCCGGATCGCGGCCCAGGAGGAACGGGCCGAAATGATCGCGGAGGAGGGCCACGACCGAGGAGCCGCCGGTGCCGATGGTGTAGGCGTAGCCGGTGCCCTCGGCGCCGTCGTCGGCCAGGATGCGGACGAGCGGCGTCTCCTGCTTGACGAAGCTCTGGATCGCGTCGGTGCGGACGACCGGCGGCGTCAGGTCGACCTGCCGGATCTCGATGCTGCGGATGCGCGTCACGGTGGGGTCCTTCCCGGCATCTGTTTTGCGCGGCCAAGTATTCATGTCACATGATGTCTGACAAGTCGGCGGCTGCGATCCTGTTTCGTTCGCGCGCCGACCGCGTCAAGAGCCTCGCGCGAGAGGCCTGCCACCCTAATTTCTGTTCGGGAGGAAGACCCATGAGTTTGCGACATGCGGGGCCGCTCGCCGCCGCGCTCGTGTTCGCCGCCGCCATCTCCGCCGCCGGAGGGGCCGCGGCCCAGCAGAAGCTCAAATTCGCGCACGTCTACGAAACGAGCGAGCCCTACCACACCGAGATCGTGAAGGCCGCCGAGGCGATCAAGGCCGCGACCAAGGGCAAGTTCGAGATCCAGGTGTTCCCGGCCTCGGCGCTCGGCAACGAGCAGCAGATCAACCAGGCGCTGCCGCTCGGCACGATCGACATCATCTACACCGGCACCGCCTTCGCCGGCGCCTCCTACAAGCCGATCGCGATCGGCAACGCGCCCTACATGTTCCGCGATTTCGATCACTGGTCGAAATACGCGAAGAGCGCGCTCTTCAAGGAGCTGGCCGAGGGCTACGGCAAGGCCACCGGCCACAAGGTGGTGGCGCTCACCTATTACGGCGCGCGGCATACCACGGCCAACAAGGCGATCAACGCGCCCGACGACATGAAAGGCATGAAGCTGCGCGTGCCGCAGGCGCCGCTGTTCCTGATGTTCACGAAGTCGGTCGGCGCCAACGCCACGCCGATCGCGTTCGCCGAGGTGTACCTCGCGCTCCAGAACAAGACCGTCGACGGGCAGGAGAACCCGCTGCCGACGATCCAGGCCAAGAAGTTCTACGAGGTGCAGACGCACATCAATCTCACCGGCCACATCTTCGAGGCGCTGGTGACGGTCGTGGGCTCGCCGCTCTGGAAGCGGCTCTCCGCCGACGAGAAGACGATCTTCGAGCGCGAGTTCCTGGCCGCCGCCGACCGCGCGTCGGCCGCGATC